>DASVGF010000237.1:0-4759 GCA_036379675.1 Gemmatimonadales bacterium
CCACCGGCATGGGCCCGCTCGCCGACACGTTCTTCGCGCTGACCACCATGCTGATCGCCATCCCGACGGGGGTGAAGATCTTCAACTGGATGGGCACGATGTGGTTCGGGTCGCTCCAGTTCCGGACCCCGATGTACTTCGCGGTCGGTTTCATCGCGATGTTCATCATCGGCGGCCTCTCGGGGGTCATGCATTCGCCGCCACCGGCGGACCTGCAGCAGAACGACACCTACTTCATCGTGGCGCACTTCCACTACGTGATGTTCGGCGGCAGCATCTTCGCGCTGGTGGCGGGCGCCTACTACTGGTTCCCCAAGATGTTCGGCCGAATGCTGGACGAGCGACTGGGCAAGCTGCACTTCTGGCTGATGCTGATCGGGTTCAACCTCACCTTCTTCCCCATGCATTTCGTGGGGCTGAACGGGATGCCCCGCCGGACCTACACCTACCCGGCCGAGCTCGGGTT
Source organism: Gemmatimonadales bacterium (assembly GCA_036379675.1). Lineage (GTDB taxonomy): Bacteria > Gemmatimonadota > Gemmatimonadetes > Gemmatimonadales > GWC2-71-9 > CAVVWJ01. Next base: position 467 of record DASVGF010000237.1, read on the forward strand.
CGAGACCCTGAACCAGATCGAGACCGTCGGCTCCTTCATCCTGGGCCTGTCCTTCCTCGTGTTCCTGGTCAACCTCTGGCGGACCTCGCGCGGGCCGCGGAACGCTCCGGCCGACCCGTGGAACGGCGCCACCCTCGAGTGGGCGATCCCGTCCCCGCCGCCGGAATGGAACTTCGAGCGTCCCCCGGTCGTGGATGGCCGCGATCCGGTGTGGGAGGAGAAGCGGAAGCGAGGCGGGCGTCTGCCCGAACCGGTGGCCGGGACCGGCGCCGGGATCCACCTGCCGAACCCATCGTACTGGCCGCTGGTGACGGCGGTGGGCGTCGCGGCCCTCTTCGTCGGCATCATGCTGTCGCCCAAGTGGGGACCGTGGGGCATCGTCGTCTCGGTCGCGCTGCTCTTCTTCGGTCTCTACAGCTGGCTGTTCGAGAAGGGGTACTCGGAGTTCAGAACGCCGTCCCATGGAGGCCACTGAGGTGACCGATCACGCGCACGCCCTGGAGACCTCCACCGGGCTCGACAGTCGCAAGCTGGCCATTTGGACCTTCATCGGGTCCGAGTGCATGTTCTTCGCGACACTGATCTCGAACTACCTGGTCCACAAGGGCAAGAGCCTGGTAGGCCCCTTCGCCCACGAGGCGTGGAAGGACCCCGCCACCGGGAAGGTGTTCGAGCCGATCATCGAGATCCCCCTGGTCACCGTCGGCACCGCGCTCCTGCTGTTCAGCTCGCTCTTCATCGTGCTGGCCCTCTACGGGGCGCAGAAGGGCAACCGGAAGATGCTGATCGGCTGGCTTGGCGCCACGATCCTCTGCGGGATGTTTTTCGTCGGTATGCAGGTGTACGAGTTCACCCACTTCGTGCACAAGGGGCTCACGCTGTCCCGCAACATGTTCGGGGCCAGCTTCTTCATCCTGACGGGCTTCCACGGCACCCACGTCACCATCGGGGTGATCTGGCTGGCCACCATGCTCGTCCTGGCCCTGCAAGGAAAGCTCACGCCGAACCGGTCGCTCAACCTGGAGATGGCGGCGCTGTACTGGCACTTCGTGGACGTGGTGTGGGTCGTGATCTTCCCCGTCGTCTACCTGATCAGGTGAGGGCCCGATGAGCGCGCACGTTCCGGCCGAGGAGCACGCCCACCCGACGCCCGGCACCTATGCCAAGATCGGGCTGATCCTGTTCGTCCTCACCGCTCTCGAAGTCGGGCTGTACGAGATCACCTACGGGGAGAGCGCCGGCTCGTTCGGCCACGCGATCCAGCCGTTCTTCATCCCGGTCCTGCTCCTGCTGTCGGCGATCAAGTTCGCCCTGGTGGCGATGTACTACATGCACCTGAAGAACGACAGCAAGCTGTTCAGCGGCGTGTTCGTCTTCCCGCTCATCATCGCCGCGGTCGTGATCCTGGCCCTCATCGCCCTCCAGGCCTACCACTGGTCATTCGCGCGCTCGGTTGGCTGACGCCGCTGCTCCTCGTCCCCCCGGACGAGCGAGCGCGGCCCACGGGACCGTACGAGTGGGCCTGGTCGCTGCACCCCAGCGTTCTCATAGGCACCGGGCTCCTCGGTGCCTTGTACTTTTGGGGGATCGGGCCGCTCCGGCGGCGCCACCTCCTGGGGCCGTCCGCCGCGCCGTGGCAGGTCGCCTCGTTCTGCGCCGCGCTGCTGGTCCTGCTCTTCTCGCTCAACGGTCCGATGCACGACCTGAGCGACTACTACCTCTTCTCCGCCCACATGGTGCAGCACCTGCTGCTCACCCTGCTGTTCCCCCCGCTATTGATCGCGGGCATCCCGGGATGGCTGCTTTCGCCTCTGCTCCGGGTCGGATGGGTCAGGGCGATCGCGCGGGTGCTCACCAAGCCCGTGGTGGCCGCGGTGCTGTACTCGGTGACGATCGGGGTCTGGCATCTCACGCCGTTCTACGAGCTGATGATGCGGAGCCACGACGTCCACATCGCCACCCACCTGATGTTCATCGTGGCGGCCACGATCCTGTGGTTCCCGGTCATGAGCCCGGTCCCCGAGCTGCCGCGACTGGGCTACGGCACAGGCATGCTCTACCTGTTCCTGGTGGGGATTCCGATGCAGATCGTGGCCGCGATGATCACCCTCGCCGACGAGGTGCTCTATCCCTGGTACACCGCCGCCCCGCGCACCTGGGGTCTGACCCCGCTCGCCGACCAGCAGCTCGGCGGGCTCCTGATGTGGGTGCCGGGCAACCTGTGGATGTTCCTGGCGATCGGGGTGCTGTTCTTCAAGTGGGCCAAGGAGACGGGGTGATCGGCCGGGTGCTGGTGCGTGGGGCGTGACTCCTGGCGTCGAGGGGCTCCTCGAGGGTTTACCACAGCGCCACGGAGGCCACGGAGGGGCACGGAGGAAACAACAACAATTTTGTGGATCCCGATGCGGGGTGATGCCTCCCTATCCCTCCGTGGCCTCCGTGACTCTGTGGTGAAGGGGTGGTGGGGCGGAGGCTGGTTGAACCACACACACCGGAACGGGACGGCGATGTGCTCCACGCACTGAACAGCCTGCTCGTCGTCGTCGGCGTCGTGCTCTCCCTCACTCTGTCGCCGGCTCTCGGCGCTGCCCAGCAGGCCCGCGCCCCGGATTTCGACGCACTCGGCTTCGAGGCAGCGGAGCGGCTCGGGCAGTACATCCGGATCCGGACGGTGAATCCGCCGGGCAACGAGACCGCCGGAGCCAGGTGGATGCAGCAGGTGCTGGCGCGGGAGGGGATCGCGGCCGAGATCTTCGAGTCCTCGCCGGGGCGGGGAAACCTCTACGCCAGGCTGCCCGGCAACGGCTCCAAGCGTCCCATCGTGCTCCTGAGCCATATCGACGTGGTGCCGGCGACCGACTCGGCGTGGCAGGTGGGACCCTGGTCGGGTGAGACGAGGTACGGCGCGGTGTGGGGTCGCGGTGCGCTGGACATGAAGGGGACCGGGGTCGTCCAGCTGATGACGATGATCGCGCTCAAGCGGCGGGGCGTCAGCCTCGCCCGCGACGTCATCCTGGTCGCCAACGCCGACGAGGAGGCGAGCTCCACCGGCGCCGAGTGGTTCGCCCGGGAAAAGAAGGCGCTGCTCCGCAGCGCCGAGTTCCTGCTGAACGAGGGCGGCTACAACCCCCTCACGCCGGAAGGGCTCAGCAAGTACTTCGGCATCGGCGTGACCGAGAAGGTGCCCTATTGGCTCCGGCTCACGGCATATGGCTCGCCTGGCCACGGCTCGGTCCCGCGCCCCGACAATGCCGCCGAGCGGATCTCCCGTGCCCTGGGCCGCATCGCCGCATGGCGCACTCCCATCAAGCTCACGCCGCCCGCCGAGCGCTACTTCAAGGATCTCGCCACCCGGGAGCGCGATCCTCGCCATCGGCGCTGGCTGGCCGATCCCGCCGCGGCGCTCCGGGACACCGCCGGACTCCGGTTCTTCACCTCGAACCTGTACTACGACGCCGTCCTGCGGAACACCGTGAGCATCACGGTGCTCAAAGGGTCGGACAAGATCAACGTGATCCCGCCGGAAGCGAGCGCCGAGCTGGACGTGCGACTCCTGCCGGGTGAGCGGCCGGCCGACTTCGTGAGCGAGGTGAGACGGGTCATCGCGGACTCGCTGGTGGAGATCACGCCGCTCCGTCCCGAGCGGCAGGCCACCACCTCGCCCCTGGAAGGGGCGATGATGGAGGCGATCCGGGAGGCGGTGCAGGCGATGGAGCCGGGCGCGTTCATCACCACCCCGATGAACGCCGGATTCACCGACAGCTACTACTATCGGGCCCTCGGAATCGGGGCGTACGGGATCAGCCCGTTCCGTTTGTCGGAGGAGGACGCCCGGACGGTACACGGGACCGACGAGCGGGTGACGGTCGAGAACCTGCGGTTCGGGGTGGAGTTCATGTATCGGATCGTGGAGCGGGTTGCGCGGTAATTGTCACCCTGAGCGCAGCGAAGGGGGCCATATCGAGCATGGCCCCCTTCGCTCAGGATGACAGATTGCCCTTTTCAGTCCTTCGCTTCGACCTCCCAGCTCCCCCCCAGCGCCCGATACAACCCGACCGCCGAGCTCAGCTCCAGCAGCTGGGTCTGACTCAGCCCGAGCTCCGCCGAGAAGAGCTGTCGCTCGGCGTCGAGCACCTCGAGATAGCTGGCGACCCCACCGCGGTAGCGGATGTTGGCCAGCTCCGACGCCTTGCGCAGGGCCACCACCTGGCTCTGCTGCGCCACCCGCTGGTCGCGCGCGGTGCGAACCGCGACCATCGCATCGCTCGCTTCCCGGAAGGCCTGGAGGGCGGT
>DASVGF010000238.1:0-7852 GCA_036379675.1 Gemmatimonadales bacterium
TCGACGTCGAAGGCTTCCGGCTGGTGGTGGAGCACGTCGTGCGGCGCCGGGTCAAGCGAATCGCGGTGCACCGGCCCCGGGTCGAGGCCTCGGTGGGTTCTCCGGAAAAGGCAGCCCGATGATCTGGCTCGCGGTTGTGCTCGGAGTGGCTCTCACCGCGTTCGGCGCCACCGCCGGCGCAGCGCTCATCACAGTCAGCCGCGCCGAGCTGACCCGGGCGGTGGGCCGCGGCCTCCGGGGGACCCCGCCGGTGCTGACCGCGCTCGCGCAGACGGACTACTACCTCACAGCGGCATCCGCGACGACCTCGCTCGGCGTGCTGCTCCTGGGCGCGGCGGTGCCCGGCCTCCTCGCCGGCGCCAGCGCCCCCCGTTCCGTGATCATCTTCGCCCTGCTGGCGGTGCCCTTGGTGCTCTTCGCGGCTTATCTGGTTCCGCGCTGGCTGACCCAGCCGCGAGCGCAGACCGTGGCCGACCGGATCATTCCGGTCCTCCGTGCCTGGGCCCGCGTGCTGGGCATCCTCCTGCCCGCGCGAACCGCGACCCGCGCCACCGACCTGCGCTCCATCTGGCGCGAGGGGGCGGCGGTGGGCGATGAGGACAACGAGCTGGTGATGGTGGGCGGGGTCATGGCCTTCAGCGAGCGGCAAGTGCGGGAGGTAATGACACCCCGAACCGACATCGTCGCGATCGAGGAGAACGCGCCGCTGGAAGAGATCCGGCTGGTGTTCGCCGGCAGCGGATACAGCCGCATCCCGGTCTTCCGCGAGACGCTCGACGATATCGTCGGTATGCTGCACGCGTTCGACCTGTTCAAGCTGGAGCCGGGCGATCCGCTGCCCGTGCGCCCCGTGGCGGTCACACCCGCGAGCCGGACATGCGGCGATCTCCTCCTCGACATGCAACGGGAGCGGCGCCATCTGGCGGTCGTGCTCGACGAGTTCGGCGGTACCCTGGGCATCGCCACCCTGGAAGACCTGCTGGAAGAGCTGGTGGGGGAGATCTTCGACGAGCACGATGAAAAGGTTCGCCCCTCGCCGGCCGCTGCCGCCGCCATCCTCGAAACCGATGGCAACGTCTCGGTGGAGGCGGTGCAGGAGCGCTTCGGGGTCGCGCTGCCGTCGGGACGGTCCACCACGATCGGCGGACTGTTGGTGGAGTGGGCGGGCCGGATTCCCAATCCGGGTGAGCGGTTCGTGGTTCGCGGGCTCGAGTTCGACGTGGTCCAGGCCTCCCCCACCCGGATCGAGCGCCTCCTGATACGCTCCGGCTCCGCGCCGGCCATCCCCCTCGTACCCGGCGCATCATGAACAAGATCCTCGAGCGGATGGTGGATCTGGTCCGGAAGGGGGACATCCCCCATTTCATCCGGCGAGCGCGCGACTTCGAGCCGGCCGATCTGGCGGATGTGCTCTCGGCCCTGGACGAGAAGGAGCGGGTCGCAGTCGTGGATGCCCTGCCGCCCGAGCTTTCCAGCCAGGCGCTGGCGGAGATGCCGGAGGAAGCGCATGCCGGCGAGACGCTGGCCGCGCTGGATCCGGGCCGCGCGGCGGAGATCGTCACCGAGCTGAATGACGACGACGCCGCCGACATTTTGGGGGAGCTCGACGCCTCCACCCAGGAGAACATCCTCTCGGGCGTGCACGACCGCTCCGAGGTGGACCGCCTGCTCCGCTACGACGAGGAGACCGCCGGCGGCAGGATGACGACGCACGTGGTGACCGTGCCCGACACGGCCACCGCGGAGCAGGCCCTCGAGGAGATCCGGCGGCAGGCGGAGGAGGTTGAAGACTTTTACCAGGTGTTCGTGGTGGACTCGAACCACAAGCTGGTAGGGGTGCTTCCGTTCAAGGATCTGGTGATCAGCCGGCCCGAGCGGCCCGTGCGCCAGTTCATGGAGGGGGCCGACATCTCGGTGACGCCGGACCTGGACCAGGAAGAAGTGGCCCGGCTGATGGCCCGCTATAACCTTCCGAGCGTGCCGGTGGTGGACGAAAGGGGACATCTGCTCGGCCGGGTGACGTTCGATGACGTGATCGACGTGGTGGAGGCGGAGACCACCGAGGACCTGCTGAAATTCGGCGGCGTCTCGGCCGACGAGGATCTCGCGGCGGGATGGGAGACCGCCGTCCGGAGCCGTCTGCCATGGCTTTCGATCAACCTCCTTACTGCCTTCCTGGCGGGCGGAGTGGTGTACACCTTTCAGCACACCATTCAGCGCACCCTGGCTCTTGCCGTCTGGATGCCGATCATCGCGGGTATGGGCGGAAACGCCGGCACCCAGGCGCTGGCGGTGACAGTGCGGCGGCTGGCCCTCGGCCTCATCCCGGTGGACGTCTTCCGGAAAGTGGTGGGGAAGGAGATGCTGGTCGGAGTAATCAACGGGATCGTCATCGGTACGGCCGTGGGCATCGTGGCCGCGCTCATGGGCGAGGGCCTTCGGCTGGGTGTAGTGGTTTTTCTGGCCATGGTGGGGAATCTGGTGGTGGCGGGATTTGCCGGTGCCTTCATCCCGCTGGTGCTGGAGCGGATGGGGATCGACCCCGCGGTGGCGTCCTCCATCTTCGTCACCACATTTACCGACGTCTGCGGATTTATCCTCCTGCTCGGCCTGGCCGGCTGGCTGCTGCTTTGACCGGCCCGTGAGGGCCGGCCTCCCACCATCACACCGCTTCGGCGCGGCGGGCGGCGAGCTGGCGGAAGCCCTGCGCGCCCACAATCGCCAAGCCGATGATCAGCACCGGAATGACCTGCACAGCCTGGAGCGCAACTCCGGCGGCCAGCGCGTTGGCGGCCGGGATTTCGAACGCGCCCATACCCAGGATCAGCGAGCCCTGAAGGACGCCGATGTTGCCGGGCGTGAGGCGAAACACCCCGGCCAGATTGGCCATGACCAGCGTGCCCAGCGAGAGCGCCGCGCTTGTGGGCGTGTGCGTTGCCGCGATGCACCAGTGATACGCGAACCACTGCACGACCCAGTTGGCCACCGTGAGGCCGGTGGCGCCCACCAGACTGGCCCGGTTGGCCGGCGACACCATGGTGACCAGCGATCCGCGCCAGCGGGTCCAGGGCACGAAGCGGAACACCAGCACAAGCAAGGCGGCGCTCACCAGGAGTCCCAGACCCATCAGGCGGGCACCGGGCCAGAGCGGAATGAGCAATAACGCGAGGGCGAGGAAGACCACCAGACCGGCGGTCTCGACGATCCGGCTCAGCACCAGCGAGGCTACTGCAGTACCAAAGGAGATGCCGGTGCGGGAGGACACGAGCTGGGCCCGGGCCGCCTCACCGCTTACCGATACGCTGATCGCGTTGACCGCCGCGCCCACGAAGGTGGCGGACTGGGTGGCGCCAAAGGAGGACGTCGTGAAGGGCCGGAGGAGGAGCTGCCAGCTTCCCGCCTTGGCCGCGAGCGAGACGAGGTTGCCGGCGGCCGCAGCCGTCAGCAGGAGCCAGTCCGAGCCGGCCAGGGTGTCGAAGCTCTGCGCCCAGGGGAAGGTCGCGGCAAACCGGAAAGCGAAGGGGCTCGCGATCAGGACCAGGGCGGCTGTTATCCAGGTTCGGCGGCGGGTCACGAGCTAACAATACCTTCATGGGAGGCCGCTTGCTCGTCCCCAAGCTCGTCACCACGCTCAAGACCTACACTCGGGCACAATTCCTGGCGGACCTCACGGCCGGCGCCATCGTGGGTATCGTGGCACTTCCCCTGGCCATCGCCTTCGCCATCGCCAGCGGCCTCACGCCCGAGCGGGGGCTCTATACCGCGGTCATCGCCGGCCTGATCATTTCCGCCCTGGGCGGCTCGCGGGTGCAGATCGGCGGGCCCACCGGGGCATTCGTCGTCATCGTCTACGGCATCGTGCAGCAGTACGGGGTGGACGGGCTTACCGTGGCCACCATCATGGCGGGCCTTCTCCTGATCGGGTTCGGCCTGGCCAAGCTGGGCGGGGCCATCAAGTTCATTCCGTTCCCGGTGGTGACCGGGTTTACCTCGGGCATCGCGGCCATCCTGATCGTGCAGCAGCTGCGCGACGTCCTGGGCCTGCACCTCGCCAGCGCGCCGCCGGAGTTCATCGAGCGGCTCTCCGTCTACGCGGCCAATCTTCATACCATCAACCCCTCCGCGGTGGGCGTTTCGGCCGGCACCCTCCTGACCCTGGCGCTCTGGCCCAGGGTGAGCCACCGAATCCCGGCGCCGTTCGTGGCGTTGATCCTCACCACCGCCATCGTACATCTGCTGGTCCTGCCGGTGGAGACCATCGGCCAGCGCTTCGGGGAGATTCATGCCGGGCTGCCGCGCCTGTCAGTGCCCTCGATCTCGCTGTCGGAGTGGCGCGAGCTGGTAGGACCGGCGCTCGCCATCGCCGCCCTGGGCGCGGTGGAGTCGCTGCTCTCCGCGGTGGTGGCCGACGGCATGATCGGAGGGCGGCACCGGTCCAACATGGAGCTGGTGGCGCAAGGCGTCGCCAACGTGGTCGCGCCGCTGTTCGGCGGCATGCCGGCCACCGGCGCCATCGCCCGAACGGCCACCAATGTAAAGAGCGGGGGACGCACCCCGGTGGCGGGAATCGTTCATGCGCTCACGCTGCTGGTGCTCTTTCTCTTCTTCGGACGCATGGCAGCGATGATCCCGCTTGCCACCCTGGCGGCCATCGTGCTCTGGGTGGCCTACCGGATGGCGGAATGGCGGGTCTTCAAGAGCGAGCTCAGCGCGCCCAAGAGCGACGCCATCGTGATGGTGGCGACCTTCCTGCTGACGGTCCTGGTCGACCTCACCATCGGCATCGGGGTCGGGATGGTGCTGGCCGCGTTTCTGTTCATGAAGCGGATGGCGGAGGTCACCAACGTCACCCTGATCTCGCGGGAGCTCGAGGACACGTCGCCGGCGCCGGACCACACCGGCGCGATCTATCGGCGGAAAATCCCGCCGGGGGTGGAAGTCTACGAGATCAACGGCCCGTTCTTCTTCGGGGCGGCCGAGAAGTTCAAGGACACGCTGAGCGAGGTATCGAAGAGGCCGAAAGTGCTGATCATCCGGATGCGGCACGTGCCGGCGATCGATTCCACGGCCATGCATGCTCTCCGGGACCTGGTCCGCCGGACGCGGCGGGACGGCACGGTGGTGTTTTTCTCGGATGTGCACGCTCAGCCGTTGATTGCTCTGGAACGGGCGGGTGTACTGGATGAAGTCGGGGAGCACAATTTGTTCGACGACATTGACTTGGCGCTGACGGCGGCAACCGAGAGGACCGGGCACGCTACGGAATCGCAAGCTCGAGCAGCACGAAAGTGATGACCGGCACGGCCCCCGTCGGGCTGAACGTCAGCACTGCGGTGAGCGAGTCGCTGATAAAGCTGGTGGGCGTAGGCTGGGGATACTGAGCGCCGGTGGCGAAGGCGCGTACCATAACCGTGACCGTATCCGGAACCGATGGCGGAGGGTCGGACACCCGGTCCGCGGTCCAGCGGAACGCACCGTCGGCCCCAACTTCGGAGAAAAACTCGGTGCAACAGGGCCGAAGCGCACTGGCACTGACGTGTACCTGAGTGAGGGGGTGGCCCGCGGTATCAACCACCTGGCCGGCAAGGACCGCGCAGCCAAGCAACCCGAATTCACCGGATGCGCGCCGACAACTCCCAGAGTCGTCTGACGGATCGCTGCACCCGATGACGATCGCTCCGGCGACCAGTATCGTTCCGGAAAATCTCACGTCGGTGCCCCCGGCAGCAGGTTGGCATGCCGGATGTACAGACGCCAGGTGTCGCCCTCTCTCTTCCAGATGTTGGTGAACCGCCGCTGGAGCGTACGTCCTGCCCCCGGGGCATTCCCCACCGGTCGAATCGTCTCCCGGCCCATGATGATGCCAAGATCGCCGTCGATCCGAATGAACTCGATGGTGCGATCAAAACGGGAGAAGTTGATCACGCCGCCATGCACCAGAGCCATGACCGCGTCGCGACCGGCCAGGACCTTGTTGGTGGGCGCGTTCACCGTGAGCTCCGCTGCCCAGAGGCGCTCGAGGGCGGGCACGTCACGCTTGAGCGCGGCGATGCGCTCCCGATCATCGACCGCCCGCAGGGTGGCTTCGTTCCTCTGGGCGCTCTGGGCCTGCAATCCGTCCCACGTTGCCAGGAGGAGAGACACCCCCAGCACGGCCGCGATTCTCGAATTCACGCCACCTCCCATGGAAAGCTAGAACGCAGATGTCGACCCTTGTTCTCCGAAGATGCCGCGAGAATCGGGACCAGTCGAGGGGTTCCCTTGCGGGGGTTTCCCGCCCCACGTTAGAGTGGGCGGCATGAAAGCGCCCCTGGCTGGGAAAGTCGCGCTGGTAGCCGGAGGGACTCGGGGGGCCGGCCGGGGCATCGCGGTCGAGCTGGGAGCGGCGGGCGCCACGGTTTACGTCACCGGGCGCACCACCCGAAGCCGGAGCTCCGAGTACGCCCGCCCCGAGACCATCGAAGAAACCGCGGCATTGGTCACCGAGGCGGGCGGTGAGGGGATCGCCGTGCGCGTCGATCATCTCGTGCCGAGCGAGGTGGAGGCGCTGGTGGCGCGGATTCGGGCGGAGCGCGGGCGGCTCGACATTGTGGTGAATGACATCTGGGGTGGGGAGAAGCTGTTCGAGTGGAACAAGGCGGTGTGGGAGCACGACCTGCAGAATGGCTTGCGGCTGCTGAGGCTGGCAGTGGACACCCACCTCATCACAGCCCACCACACGCTGCCGCTCATGATCGCGAACCCCGGCGGTCTCCTGGTGGAGGTGACCGACGGAACGGCAGAATACAATGCAGATCATTACCGCCTGTCGCCATTCTACGATCTGAGCAAGGTGGCCGCCGTTCGCATGGCCTGGGCGCACGCCAAGGACCTTGCGCCGTACGGCGCTACGGCGGTGTCTCTGACCCCAGGTTGGATGCGCTCCGAGATGATGTTGGAGAACTATGGCGTCACCGAAGCCAACTGGCACGAGGCTACTGTCAAGTCGCCCCACTTTGCAATTTCAGAATCGCCGCGCTTTGTGGGACGCGCCGTGGCCGCGCTGGCGGCCGACCCCGAGCGGGCGCGCTGGAACGGTGAATCGCTCTCCAGCGGCGGGTTGGCCAAGCTCTACGGCTTCACCGACCTCGACGGATCCCGGCCGGACTGCTGGCGCTACCTGCGGGAGGTGCAGGAGGCAGGGAAGCCGGCGGATGTGACGGGGTACCGCTGAGTTGCCCTGTCGATTCCGGTCAGGTTGATTCGACGTGAGGGTGGCGGGGCTCAGCTACTCTCTTCATTACCAAAGGAGTGACCTATGGCTACACAACCCATCATTCCGTGCCTCTGGTTCGATAGCCAGGCTGAAGAGGCGGCCCGGTACTACACCGGGATCTTCAAGAACTCCAAAATCGTGACTGTGACCCGCTACGGCGAGGCAGGACAGGAGATTCACGGGAAACCCGCGGGAACCGTGCTGACGGTTGAGTTCGAGCTCAACGGACAACCATTCACCGCCCTCAACGGCGGACCTCACTTCAAATTCAACGAGGCCGTCTCCTTCCAGATCATGTGCCAGACGCAGGAGGAGGTGGACCACTACTGGAACAGGCTCACCCAGGGAGGCGACCCCAACGCCCAGCAGTGCGGCTGGCTCAAGGACAAGTACGGCCTCTCCTGGCAGGTGGTGCCGACCGGCATGGTGGAGATGCTGAACGATCCCGATCGCGAGAAGGCGGACCGGGTCATGGAAGCGCTCCTCCAGATGAAGAAGCTCGACATCGCGCAGCTGAAACGGGCGTTTGAGGGAGAGACGGTAAGCAGTAAGCGGTAAGCGGTGAGCCGCGCGAGTCTGGTCCTTCTGTTGCTCGCC
>DASVGF010000239.1:0-9215 GCA_036379675.1 Gemmatimonadales bacterium
CGGGCGCAGGCACCGGTGACGTCCGGGTCGACCTGAAGCCCTGGCGGTTGGACGACAATGCGCTGGGCCGCCGTCCCCGCGCTATCATCGGAGGCCAGCGGTCTGACGAATTGCCAGGGGGTGCAGGACTCCTCCTGCATCTGTCCCGGGTGGAAGGCCATCACGCACGAGATGCCGGTAACGGACTCGCCTGCCGGCGGCGCGGCCATGAGGAGCGTATCGGCGAGCTGGCTGGCCGACTGCATTCCCATGAGGCTGTCCCGGGCCTGGTCGGCCCGTACCTTGATGCGGATCGAATCCGGCTGCCCGGCCGAGTCGGCCAGCGTGAGGTACCAGGAGACGACCACCACCAGTGAGTCGGCCCGCTGGGAGATGGCCGACCTGACCTCGGTGGCCTGCGAAAAGCTGGGGAGTACCGGCTCATCGGGCCGGTGCTTCAGGAACCCGTCGAGCATGAGCAGGCCGATGATGGCCACGAGGCCAATGTAGATCAGCCAGTTCCGCACATGAGGGGTGGACGGGGCCGGGGGCGCCACCACCTCGCTCCGGCGCCGCCGCGTGCTCCGTACGCGAACTTCAGGCTCGGTCACCGTCCCTCGAGCTCCCTCTCACCCGGGGTGTGGCGGCCGGCCCTCCCGGTGCCGGGGTGCGACTTGGCTTCGTGATAGCGCTCTCCCTTGAGGCGCACGAAGGTGACGAATTGTTCGTACTCTTCCTCCGACAGGCCATCGGCAATGGCGGGAATGAGGCCTTTGACCAGCGTCATCCGCTCTTCGACGGTCAGAGTATTGGCCTGGTCCACCAGCGCCCTGAGAGCGGGGTGGTTCATCCAGTCGGTACGTTCGCTCGTGGTCATCCGCCGCTCCGGACAATGGTGGAGTCTCTCAGTGGGTGGCCGCCGCCAGGGAGGCGATCTCCAGCACGCGATCCAGTTCGGCGTAGATGTGGCTCGTATCTCGCCACACGCCGCAGGCGCCGGCCTTGAGCAACTCCGCTTCCGTGGTACATCCCGATAGCACCGCAATGAAGGCCACCCCGGCCGCCTGCGCGGCCTGGCCATCATAGATGGTGTCCCCCACGATCGCACACTCCGTGGGGCCGGCATCGAGCTTCTCCAGCGCGGCAAGGATCAGGTCGGGCGCGGGCTTGCTGGCGTCGGCGTCGTCCTTGGTGATGAGCTCACCGGCCAGCCGGGCCAGGTCGAGCCCCGCGCTCCTGATGGTGGCCTGGAGGTGCTTCTTGTCGCTGGAGGTGGCCAGGGCGGTGCGGATGCCCCGCTCGCGCAGGGCCTCGAAAAGCTCGGGCACCTGGGGAAAGACCTGGAAGTGAACCCGCTCCGCAATCTGGAGGAACTCTTCTTTCTGGGCTTTCCGGAGGGCGTCGCCGCACTTCGTCTCCAGCTCCTCTCCCAGGATGGACGGCACCAGGAGATCTCCACCCTTGCCGACCTCCACCCGGATTCGCTCCGGCGGGATCGGGAAATCGAACCTGGCAAAGGCGCGCCGCCACGCTTCGATGTGGGACGGATTGGTATCCACCAGGGTTCCGTCGATGTCGAAGATCATTCCTCGCACTGCACTTACCCCCTTACCTGCCGGCCCACTTACCCCTCCTACTCCCCCAGCCTCACCCGATCGACCCGGCGAGACTGAGCCCTGGCATTGTAGACGCCGAGGGTAACAATGCTGCCCGCCTTCTCCGCCCTGAGGGCGTTCCGGAGGTCGGCCTCGGTTCTCACCGGCTTGCCCTCCACCGACACGATGATATCGGGTCCGTTCCGGGGGTCGTCCACCAGAGTCTCCCAGGCCGGACCGCCGGGGATCACGTCGGTAACCACCAGCCCCCGCATGTTGGACGGCAGCTGGAGCTGCTGCGCGATGTCCGGGGTGACGGGCTCGACACTGATACCGAGCCGGTTCATGACGGCGCCGGGGCTCGCATCGGCCTTGTCGCTGTCGCCTTCGTCCGCACCGGCCAGCTGAGGCTGATCGTTGAGCGCCTGAAGCTTGACGTCGTAGGTCTTCCGCACGCCGCCCTTCCGCGCCACTTCAACCTTCACCACGTCGCCCGGCTTCCGGAAACCGATGACCTGCTGCAGCTGCCCCACCCGCTCCACCGGCTTGCTGTCGACGGCGACGATAACGTCACCCGGCAGGATCCCGGCAGCCTTGGCCGGGGAGTCATCGCTCGGAATGTCCTTCACCACCACCCCGCGAATCTCGGGCAGTCCGACGTAGGCTGCGTCCTCGAGGGTGACGTTGTCGATCGACACGCCCAGCGCGGCGCGGTGCACCGAGCCGGTTTCCACCAGCTGGTTCATGACGGTCCGGGCAAGGTTGATCGGGATGGCGAAGCCGTACCCCGAGTAGAACCCGGTCTCACTCGCGATGGCGGAGTTGATACCAATGACTTCACCCCGTACGCTCACGAGGGGCCCGCCCGAGTTGCCCGGGTTGATGGCGGCATCGGTCTGGATGAAGTCCTGGATGCTGCCCTGCCCCCGGCCGGGGAGGCCCTGGAGCGCGCGTCCCTTGGCGCTCACTATACCCGACGTCACCGTGAAGGTCAGGCCTTCACCCAGCGGGTTCCCGATAGCCAGCACCCATTCGCCCACCCGGGCATCATCGCTGTTCCCCAGCGCCACCGGCGGAAGGCCCTTGGCCTCGATCTTGAGGACCGCGACGTCGGTATTCGGATCGGTTCCGATGACCTTGGCCTTGAACTCCCGGCGGTCCAGCAGGCGGACGGTGACCTGCTCGGCTCCTTCCACCACGTGGTTGTTGGTCAGGATGAATCCGTCGGAGGAGACCACAAAGCCGGACCCACTCCCCTGCTCCACCTCATCCCGCTGCCGGAAGCGGGGGAAGAACCGCTCCATGCCCGGAGGAACCCGATTCCGGGTGGCCGTTTCGGTACGTCGGGACCGGATGTAGACCACGCTGGGTTTGACGTGCTCGGCCACCGCCGCAAAGGCCTCGCTCAGCTCCTGGAGCGGCAAGGCAGCCGGGATGGATGGGGCAGGGACTTTGGCGATGGCGCCCGCCTGCCGTCCCTGCTCCTGGGCCACTGTGCGGTTCGGCAGGTCGAGCAAGCCCGCGAAGAGCAGCCCCAGGGCAAACGCCAGAGCGACCAAACCGCCGAACTTGAGCCAGTTTAACGATCGTGAAGACATGGAGCGGCCCTTCGGGAAGGCGTTAGAATCGTACTGCACCCCGCTAATTTAACTACACGGCAAAGGGTATTGGGGAGTTTCGGCGCAGCGGAGGTAAGTAGTGAGACGTGAGAGGTGCCAAAAAGGAAGAGGCAAGAGGTAAGCTGTTGATACCGCTCCCTCTTACCTCTCACCTCTCAGCTCTCACCCCTTACTTCTTCTCGTCTACGATCTCGTAGTCCGCCTCGACCACGTCGTCTTGGGCCTTGCCCGCGTCCGATGGCTGCCCAGCGGGCTGCCCTTCAGGACCGGCTCCGCCGCCAGTGGACTGCCCGGCACCGGCTGCCTGATACAGCGACGACCCGGCCGAAGAGTAGGCCGTGTTCAGCTCGTCCAGGGCCGACCGGATGGCCTTGGCATCGCCGGTCCGGAGGGCCTGTCGGCCGCTCTCCAGCGCCGCGTCCAGCCGTGACTTGGCATCGGCGGGCAAGCGATCCGCCCACTCCTTGCTGTCCTTCTCGACCCGGTAGACCAGGCTGTCGAGCTGGTTTCTGGTCTCGATCTCCTCCCGGCGGGCCTTGTCTTCCTGGGCGTGCTGCTCCGCCGCCTTGACCATCTTGTCGACCTCGGACTCGCTGAGGCCGCTGGAAGCTTCGATCCGGATCTTCTGCTCCTTCCCGGTGGTCTTGTCCTTGGCCGTCACATGGAGGATGCCGTTGGCGTCGATGTCGAAGCCAACCTCGACCTGCGGCATGCCCCGGGGCGCCGGCGGGATTCCGGTAAGCTGGAACTTCCCGATGGTGCGATTGTCGGCAGCCATCTGGCGCTCGCCCTGGAGCACATGGATCTCTACCGTAGTCTGGTTGTCCTCCGCCGTGGAGAACGTCTCCGACTTCTTGGTGGGGATCGTGGTGTTCCGGGGGATGAGCACCGTGGTGACACCGCCCAGCGTCTCGATGCCCAGCGACAGCGGGCTCACGTCGAGCAGCAGCACGTCCTTGACCTCGCCCGCCAGCACGCCGCCCTGAATGGCCGCGCCGATGGCCACGACTTCATCCGGGTTGACCGACTTGTTTGGCTCCTTGCCGAAGAAGTCCTTGACGATCTGCTGGATCTTCGGGATTCGGGTCGAGCCGCCCACCAGGATCACCTCGTCGATCTGCTTGGGATCGAGCCCGGCGTCCTTCAGCGCCTGCTGCATGGGCGGGATGGTGCGCTGGATCAGGTCGTCCACCAGCTGCTCGAACTTGGCCCGGGTCAGCGACAGATTGAGGTGCTTGGGGCCCGACTGGTCGGCCGTGATGAACGGCAGGTTGATGTCGGTCTGGTTGGTGCTGGATAGCTCCATCTTGGCCTTCTCCGCGGCCTCCTTGAGCCGCTGGATGGCCATCGGATCCTTGGAGAGGTCGATGCCCTGATCCTTGCGGAACTCCGCTACCAGCCAATCGATCAGCCGCTGGTCGAAGTCGTCGCCGCCCAGGTGGGTGTCGCCATTGGTGCTCTTGACCTCGAAGACCCCCTCGGCCAGCTCCAGCACGGAGATATCGTAGGTCCCGCCGCCCAGGTCGAATACCGCGACTTTCTCTTCCTTCTTCTTGTCCAGGCCGTAGGCCAGAGCCGCGGCAGTGGGCTCGTTGATGATCCGCTGAACGTCGAGCCCGGCGATCTTGCCGGCGTCCTTGGTGGCCTGCCGCTGGGCGTCGTTGAAGTAGGCTGGAACGGTGATGACAGCCTTATCCACGGTGTACCCGAGATAGTCTTCCGCCGTCTGCTTCATCTTCTGCAGGATCATGGCGGAAATCTCGGGCGGAGTGTACCGCTTACCCTGGATCTCGACCACGGCCATCCCGTTCTGCCCCTCGGCCACCTTGTAGGGGACCTTCTTGATCTCTTCCCTGACCTCGCTGAGCCGCCGCCCCATGAAGCGCTTGATCGAGAACACGGTGTTCTGGGGATTGGTCACCGCCTGACGCTTGGCTACCTGACCAACCAGCCGTTCCCCCTCCTTGGTGAACGCCACCACCGACGGGGTGGTGCGGCCGCCCTCGGCGTTGGGGATAACGACGGGGTCCCCACCCTCCATCACGGCGACGACCGAGTTGGTCGTGCCCAGGTCAATTCCGATGATCTTGGAAGCCATGTCGACTCCGGAAATAAAGACGTCGTACCACCGGGTGGTCATTTTGCCACCCACAATCGCAGGCCCGGTAGGGGAGCAAGTGCCGTACCGCCCGAAGCTGCCGTTTTGGCGCACAGATAGCCTGAACGACGGAGTCCGACACGTCGTGACTTGAATCACGACGCGTTGAGCCCTCAGCACTTAACCTGTAATCGCGACACGGGGCGTAGGAGGCGGGTACCCATAGTCAGGGCTGGTTCCCTGGCTTCATTCGAACGAGGAGGTAGCCATGCTGTGGACGATCTTCGTGATACTCCTGGTGCTGTGGCTCCTAGGGGTGGTCACGTCCTATACCCTCGGCGGCTTCATCCATGTCCTGCTGGTCATCGCGGTCATCATGGCGGTGATGCAGTTGATCCAGGGAAGACGGGCGCTCTAGCGTCGGCAGGCAGGAGAGCCGGTTCCGTTCAGCACCAGGGGCTTTGCCGACACAGGTCTGCGAAGCCCCCGCTTTTTCTAAAAGGCCTTGGCCATACCCATGGCGAAATCACCGAAGAGATCCCAGAGCCAGAGAACGCCCCAGAAACGCGTCCGCTACGCTGTGGTGGGCCTGGGCCATATCGCGCAGGTAGCGGTGTTGCCGGCGTTCGCCCACGCCACGGAAAACTCGGAGCTGGTGGCTCTCGTCTCCGATGACGCTCAAAAGCTCGAGAAGCTGGGCCGCCGGTACAAGGTCAAGGCGCGCTACTCGTACGACCAGTTCGAAGACTGTCTCCGGAGCGGGGAAATCGACGCGGTATACATCGCGCTCCCCAACCACCTGCACCGCGAGTACACCGAGCGGGCCGCCCGGGCAGGGGTCCACGTGCTCTGCGAGAAGCCGATGGCAGTGACGGAGGAGGACTGCCTGGCCATGATCAGGGCCACGGAGGAGAACGGGGTCAAGCTGATGGTGGCGTACCGGCTTCACTTCGAGGAGGCCAATCTCAAAGCCATCGATCTGGTCCAGTCGGGGAAGCTGGGCGACCCGCGGCTGTTCGATTCGGTGTTCACGATGCAGGTCAAGGAGGGGGACATCCGGCTGAATCCGCGGGAGCTCGGCGGAGGCCCACTGTACGACATCGGTGTCTACTGCATCAACGCCGTCCGGAATATCTTCGGCGCCGAGCCGATGGAGGTGGTGGCCTTCAGCGCCAACAACGGCGATCCCCGGTTCCGGCAGTGCGAGGAGACCACCAGCGCCATTCTCCGATTCCCGGGCCGGGAGCGTCTGGCCAGCTTTACCGTCAGCTTCGGGGCCGCGGACGTGTCGAACTACCGGGTGGTGGGGACCAAGGGCGACCTGATCATGGATCCCGCGTATGAGTACGCCGGGGAGCTCAAGCAGCGGGTGACCATTGAGGGCCGGCGCCGTGAGCGTACCTTCGCCAAGCGGGATCAGTTCGCGCCGGAGCTCATCAGCTTCTCCGAGTGCATACTCACCGGGGCTGCGCCGGAGCCCTCAGGCTGGGAAGGGCTCGCCGACGTGCGGGTGGTCCGGGCGCTCTATCGCTCCGCCGATTCCGGACAGCCGGTAATACTCGAACCTTTCTCCAAGGAGGACCGGCCCTCGCTCGACCAGGCAATCAGGCGTCCGCCGGTGCGCAAGCCGGAGCTGGTAAACACCGAAGCCCCATCCGAGTAAGGCCCCGGGCTCAACTATATTGAGCCATGTTCCCCTACCGGGACGATAATCCCACACTGGCGACCCCCATCGTCACGCTGCTGTTTATCGTGGCGAACGTCGCCATGTGGGTGCTGGTTCAGGGCATGGGCGCCGAGCCCGTCCTCTCCCGCTCGGTGTGCGAGCTGGGATTGATTCCGGGTGAGTTCCTGCAGCGCCTTCCCGAAGGCTACAGTGTGCCGATGGGCAACGCCACCATGTGCGTCATCGGGGAAGATCGCACCTGGTTTGCGCCGCTCACCTCGATGTTCCTCCACGGCGGGTGGTTCCATCTCATCGGCAACATGTGGTTCCTCTGGGTCTTCGGGAACAATGTAGAAGACTCCATGGGACACCTGCGGTTTTTCTTCTTCTACATCCTGTGTGGTCTGGCGGCGGCGGCGGCGCAGACCTTGGTCAATCCATCGAGTCCCATTCCCATGGTGGGGGCGTCCGGCGCCATCAGCGGGGTCATGGGCGCCTACATCGTGCTCTACCCCAAGGTCCGGGTCCACATGCTGGTGTTCCTCGGCATCTTCATCACCCGCATCGTGGTGCCGGCTTACCTGATGCTCGGCTACTGGTTCCTGCTTCAGATCATCGGAGGTGGACTGGCATCGGAGGAAGGTGGCGGCGTGGCCTTCTGGGCCCACGCGGGTGGCTTCGTCGCCGGCGCCATTCTCATTCACCTGTTCCGCGATTCCGAGCTGGTGGCCAAGCACCGGGCCATGGCGTTGACGACTCAGGGATTGGTGGCGCGGGATCGGTAGGTCCCTCGTGCTGCCCGGGATGAGGCTCCCGACCCGCCTGTCCGCCTGTCCGCCCGACTGATATGTTCCCACTCATGCCCGACGCCCCGAAGCATCGCACCGTCTCACCGTCTTCAGCGGCTCCGCTGGACGTCCCTGTGGCCCCCCGCAACCCCGGGATGCCGCTCGAGCTCGACTGGGTCGAGGAAGTGCGGGTGAACCGGAGTGCGGTGGAGCGGCGCGCGGCGACGCTCCGGACTCGACGCACCGTCAAGAAGGAGTGGCAGGCGGCGTGGCTCCTTCGCGCGGTCACCCTCATGGACTTGACCACTCTCTCGGGCGACGACACGCCCGACCGGGTCCGCCGTCTCTGCGCCAAGGCCCGCCGCCCGGTCCGCGCCGACCTCCTCCAGGCCATGGGAGCCGGCCAGCTCCCCATCCGGGTGGCGGCCGTCTGCGTCTACCACACCTTCGTCGAGACTGCCGTCGAGGCACTGGAGGGCTCCGGGATTCCGGTCGCCGCGGTGTCCACCGGGTTCCCGGCGGGGCTTTCGGCCTTCGAGCAGCGGATCGCGGAAATCGGCGCATCGGTGGCTGCGGGCGCCGACGAGATAGATGTCGTCATCACCCGGGCCCACGTGCTCACCGGGAACTGGACGGCGCTGTACCACGAGGTGCGCGCCATGCGAGAGGCGTGTGGCGACGCGCACATCAAGACCATCCTCGCTACCGGCGAGCTCGGCACGCTGCGCAATGTGGCCCGGGCCAGCCTGGTGTGCATGATGGCCGGGGCCGACTTCATCAAGACGTCGACCGGCAAGGAGAGTGTGAACGCCACCCTGCCCGTCGGGCTGGTGATGGCGCGTGCCATTCGCGACTACCAGGAGCATACCGGCTACCTGGTCGGCCTCAAGCCAGCCGGTGGGATCCGCGCTGCCCGCGACGCACTCGACTGGCTGGCGCTGATCAAGGACGAGCTGGGCGATCGTTGGTTGAGGCCCGATCTGTTTCGCTTCGGCGCCAGCGCGCTGCTCACCGACATCGAGCGGCAGCTGGAGCATTTCGTCACCGGGCGGTATTCGGCCGCTCATCGGCACCCACAGGGGTGAGAGTGAGAGGTGAGAGGTGAGAGGTAGCCAATCGGATTGATTAGTTCCCCTCTCACCTCTTACTTCTTACCCCTTACCCTCGAGATTCAATGGCATCCGTTCCCGAGATCTTCCAGACGATGGCGTATGGGCCGGCCCCCGAAGGGCTGGGTCCGGTCAACCAGTGGCTCGAAGCGCACGGGCGGCGCTTTGGCCTGTTCATCGGAGGGGAGTGGACGCCGGGCGGGGAAGAGACCTTCGAGACCCTGAACCCAGCCAACGGAAAGCCGCTGGCGCGGGTGGCGCAGGCTACGGCGGCCGACGTGGACCGAGCCGTCCGGGCCGCTCGCGCAGCCCAGCCGGGCTGGTGGGCCGTCGGTGGACACGCCCGCGCGCGGTACCTCTA
>DASVGF010000240.1:0-7065 GCA_036379675.1 Gemmatimonadales bacterium
GCCCTCCCGGGGACGAAGCGTGCGCCGCTTCGCCGTGCGGCCCCGCGCCGTGAGGACGGCGACGTGCACGCAGTCGGCGATCGCCGCCTCGAGCGAGTCCACGATCTCGATCCGGGACACGAAGGCCGCGCTGTTGTGCGCGATGCCCTCGATCCGCCAGGGATCGAAGGTCTCCGGATTGACCAGCCGCATCCGCTCGATGCCGAAGTTCTTGGCGATGCGAACCGCGCTGGCAATGTTGACGATGTCCTGCGGATTGACGAGCACCAGGATGGGAGGACGAGACGGCACGAACGCGGCTCGGTCGGTTTCCGGAAGCGATTCTTCGGTGGTGTGCTGCGCCTGCCCTGCCGCCCCGCTGCCCTGCTGTCCCGCCTTCCTCATGCTTCTCCCAGAAACGACGTGTCGTGCCGCTTGGCCTTCAGCGCAGCCGCGAAGCCGGTCTTTTCCACCGACTTCATATACGCTTCCTTGGGCTCCACCAGCTTGGCATCGACCAGCTCGATCAAGGCGTCGTTCAGGGTAACCATGCCGGTCTTGCGGTTGGTCTGCATGATCGAGGGAATCTGAAAGGTCTTGCCTTCGCGGATCAGGTTCGACACCGCGGGAATGGTCAATAATACCTCCCGAGCCGCCACCCGCCCGCCACCGATCTTCTTGCACAGCGTCTGGGCAATGACCCCGCGCAGCGACTCCGACAGCATCACCCGCACCTGGGCCTGCCGGTCGGGAGGAAACTGGTCGATGATGCGGTCGATGGTAGAGGCCGCCGTGGTGGTGTGCAGGGTGCCGAACACGAGGTGACCCGTTTCGGCGGTCTCGATGGCGATGGAGACGGTCTCCAGGTCCCGCATTTCACCGACCAGGATGATGTCGGGATCCTCGCGGAGCGCCGCCCGCAGTGCGTGCTTGAATGAGCGGGTATGCAGGCCCACCTGTCGCTGCGTCACCAGACACTTCTTGCTGGGGTGGACGAACTCGATCGGATCTTCGATGGTGATGATGTGGTCGGTACGGGTCCGGTTGATGAGGTCCACCAGCCCGGCGAGCGTGGTACTCTTTCCCGAGCCGGTGGGCCCGGTGACGACCACAAGGCCCTTGGTCAGGTAGCAGAGGTTCTGGACCTCACGGCTGAGGCCCATCTCGTCGGCGGTGCGGATCTGGTTGGGGATGACCCGGAACACCGCCATGGGGCCGAACCGATCCCGGCCGGCGTTACAGCGAAACCGGGCCAGGCCGCCGAGCTCATAGGCCCAGTCGGTATCACCGCCGTCCCGGAACTCACCAATTTCCTTCGCCGTCATGATGCTGAGCAGCATGGTCTCCAACCGCTCGGCTGAGAGCGGGGGGTGCGATTGCCGGGCCAGCTCACCGTGGAGGCGGAGCATCGGCGGCTCGCCGGTGCGGAGGTGCAGGTCGGACGCACCGGATTCCACCAGCAGCTTGAACAGGATGTCGATCGCCGCGCGGGCCTCGGCCAGGTCGGGACTCGCCGTTGCGGCTCCCGGCGCGGTCGGCGTGACCGGTGTGGCCGGGGCGCTCGCTGGCGCTGTCGGACCCGGCACCGCGCGGACGGCTCCGGAGGGCCGAGGAGCCGCGCTCGCGGGAGCCGCCGGCCGCAGCAGGGTGGCGCCGTCCGGGCCGGCCCTCAATTCGACCTGGATCTCGCCGGTGGGCGCCCGGTACGCGAACGCCACCGGACCACCTGCGCCCAGCTGCGCCGCGGCCTCAGGCGAGGCGATCTCCTTGACGAGCCCCAGGATCTGCGCGTCGGTGAGCGCCTCCCGGGTGAGATGGCGGACGGTGCCGTTCTGCATGAGCGACGCGGGCTTGCCCACGGCGAGCTGAAGCCCGTCCGCACGCTGCTCGTGCATGACCTGTATCAGTTTATCGAGTCGAGCCACGTTCGATCTCAGTCGAGAGGGCGGATGAGCCGGACCAGGGACTTGTTGATGTACCGGGTAAGATTGTCGGTCCACACGGTGAAAAACCGCTCAGACCCATTCACGTAATCGAGGCTCCTGGCGCGGCCGGGCGGCAGCTCGTAGGTGGCCCGGCCCCGGTACTCGGTCCCGGTCGCGAGCGACACCTCCAGGGCCACCAGCCTCGCTGCCGATGCACGGGTCGGGTCGAGCGGGCTCGTCTCCTGGCAGGAGACCACCGCGGTCTGCGCCTTGGAGACGAACGCCACGCCCCCCTCCCGCAGGAGCAGGGCAAAGAACGGGTCCGGGCGGTTGAGCATCTCCAGCGGGCTCTCGGTGTCCGCCGGGTAGGTCGCACGCGCCGCCAGATGCAGATCTCCCTCCAAAACGGCGCCATCGGCCAGGACGATCTCGGCCGAGACCCGATGGATGGCTCCCCAGTCGCTCATCTAGGGAATTGTCGACGCATAGTGCGGGAAACTGAACGGACCCGGGGAACCGCGGCAAGTGGCCGGGCTCAGCCCCGGATCTCCACCCCTGCCCCCCTTTCGATGAGCCGGATGGCCTCGACGTGATCGGCGATTTCCCCCAGTTCGGCGCGAGCCTCCGCGAACAGTTTCCGGGTCAGCTCCAGGACGGGACCGTCCACGCCGACGTCTTTGAGAAAGGCGGCGGCAATGCCGACGTCTTTGTCCAGCAGGGCCAGCCGAAAGGTGCGGGGCCAGCGTCCGGTGAGCACCCGGTCGGCCACCAGGGACTCGCTCACAAAAGAGCGCCCGCTGGATGCGTTGAGCACGTCCAGGGCGGCACGGGCCGGCACCCCCGACTTGACCAGGGCAGCCAACCCCTCACCCACAGCCAGAATGTTCACGGCGAGGAGGGCATTGTTTACGGCCTTCATGGCGTGCCCGGCCCCCACCGGACCCAGGTGCTCGATGCGGGCGCCGAATGCCGAGAGAATCGGCCGAGCCCGCTCGAACGTGGCGCGGTCGCCTCCGACCATGACTGTCAGGGTTCCCGCTTCGGCACCGCTGGTCCCCCCGCTCACCGGCGCATCCGCAAAGGCGATTCCCGCCCGGGCCAGCCGCTCCGCGATGTGGCGAGACGTTGCGGGATCGCCGGAGGTACAGTCGATGAGGAGGGCACCTCGTTGCAGTCCCGCCAGCAACCCATCCCCTCCCTCGAGCAGCGCCTCGACCTCACGCGAGGTGGGGAGACAGGTGATGACTACATCCGCGGCGGCCGCGGCCTCCCTCGGCGTCGCCGCGACCGAGGCACCATACCGCCGGGCGAACTCGGTGGCGCGCTCCGGCGTGCGGTTCCAGACCGTCAGCGGCCCTTTGGTCACGAGGTGCGCGGCCATGGGCGCGCCGATGGCGCCGAGACCGAGGAATGCAGTAGGCATTGTGCCTGCGCCAAAGATAGAATTGGTGTTCAGCCCACATAAAGGATAAACCGTGCCGGTCGCGGCAGTGTGGTCCCGGATAGTGTTGGCCGGCCTCAGCGCTTTTCTGGTGTTGTTCGTGGTGGGGCCGCTCCTGCGGCTGTTGCTGATGGCCACTCCCCAGAGCCTGGGCGAGGCCTTCCGCGACGCCGAGCTCCGCGACTCCATTGTGCTGACCGTTCTGACCGCCAGCGCCGCGACGCTCATGGGAGCGTTGCTCGGGGTGCCGCTGGCGTACCTGCTGGCGCGCCGAAGCTTTCCCGGCCGGCGCATCGTGCAGGGCTTGATCGATCTCCCCGTCGTCATCCCCCATCCGGTTGCCGGTATTGCGCTGTTGCTCTTTCTGGGCCGCAGGTCGGAAGTCGGCGGAGCGCTGGCCGGCATGGGGCTCGAGTTCGTGAGTCACATTCCCGGCATCGTCGTGGCCATGCTCTTCGTGTCGGCCCCGATCCTGGTGAGCGGCGCCCGGGAGGCGTTTCGCAGCGTGGATCCTCAGCTGGAGCGGGTCGCGCGAACGCTGGGCGACACCGGTTGGGGCGCCTTCCGGCGGGTGACCCTGCCGCTCGCCGGGCGCGGGATCCTGGCCGCGTCCATTCTGGCGTGGGCGCGCAGCGTCAGCGAGTTTGGCTCCATCGTGATTCTGACCTACAACCCGAAAGTGGCCAGCATCTTCATCTACGACCGCTTCACCGCCTTCGGTCTGCCGGCGGCGATTCCCGCGGCGGTGGTGCTGCTGCTCGTGGCCCTGACCGTCTTCGTGGTGGTGCGGGTGCTCCAACCGGAAGAACAGCGGTGATCAGGCTGGAGAACCTGCACGTCCGGGTGGGCACCTTCGACCTGCGCGACATCTCCCTCGAAGTGCCCCAGGGAGGCTACGCCCTGATCATCGGCCCCACCGGCTCCGGCAAGACGACGCTGCTCGAGGCGGTAGCCGGGCATGCCCGGCTCCGTTCCGGCAGAGTCTTCATGCATGACGACGAGGTCACCCACCTGCCGCCGGAGCAGCGCGGGCTGGGTTTCGTGTATCAGCAGTATCATCTCTTCCCCCACTTGAGCGTGCGCGACAACATCGCCTACGGCCTTCGCCGGCGCTCCAACGGGGCCTCTCCCGGCGCCAACGGAGCCAGAGTCAACCAGCTGGCCGAGATGCTCGCCATCGGCCCCCTGCTCGACCGCACGGTGCGGGGGTTGAGCGGCGGAGAGCAACAGCGGGTGGCACTGGCCCGCGCGCTGGCGCCCCGGCCGTCGATTCTCCTGCTGGATGAGCCATTTGCGGCGGTGGACCCCGCCACCAGGCTGGTGCTCCGGCGCGAGCTTCGCCAGCTGCACGAACAGGAGGGAATCACGACGCTGCAGGTGACCCACGACTTCGACGAGGCGCTGCGTCTGGGCGATCTGGTGGCGGTGCTTTCCGAAGGGCGCATTGCGCAAAGCGGGCGGCCGGAGGAGGTCTTTCGTTATCCCAACTCGGCTTTCGTGGCCCGATTCGTGGGAACCGGCAATGTCATCGCGGGTGTCGTCGCGAGAAAGGAGCCCGGGGGTGAGCCCGGACCTTTCCGTGGCGTCTTCCGGGGCGACACGCTCGCACTGGACGTGGTGGCCGAGCGGGAGGGCCCCACCCATGCCGTGATCCGTCCGGAAGACATCGTGCTCAGCCTGACGCCTCACCCCGACTCCGCCCGCAATCACATGACCGGCCGGGTGGTCCGGCTGGAGCGCACCGGGCCGATCACCCTGGTTCACCTGGACGTGGGCCGCCAGTTGCTCGCCTCGCTCACCACCGCCTCGGTGCAGGAGCTGGCTCTTCAGCCCGGCATGACCGTCGTCGTGGCCTTCAAGGCCACGGCCATCTACCTGGTGTAAACCCCGGTATGTCCGCCCGCATCATTCACGTCGACCTCGATGCCTTCTTTGTCGAGGTGTGCCGCCACCACTACCCCGAGCTGCGCGACGTCGAGCTGCTGGTGGTGGGAGGCCGGCGGGACCAGCGGGGGGTGGTGCAGTCCGCGTCCTACGGGGCGCGGCGGTTCGGGATCCACGCCGGCATGCCGATCGCCGAGGCAGTCCAACGGTGTCCGCAGGCGACCTTCTTCCAGGGCTCGTTCGCACACTACCGGCATGCATCCGAGGGGGTGCGCCGGGTGCTCAGCGACTTTTCGCCTACCGTGGTGATGGCCTCGCTGGACGAGGCGTATCTCGACTTTGCCGGAACCGAGCGGCTCTACCCGGTTTCCCTCCTCCCCATCGCGGAGCAGCTGCGCGACCGGGTGCGGTCGGACACCGGACTGGACTGCAGCGTTGGCATCGGCCCCAACCGGATGGTGGCCAAGCTCGCTTCCGACTACGCCAAGCCACGTGGCTTCATGGAGGTGCGGGCGGGCTGGCAGAAGGGTTTTCTGGCCGGCCTGCCGTTGCGGGCCCTGCCGGGCGTCGGTCCCAGGACCGCCGAGCGCTGGGCCGAGCTGGGTCTGGTGGAGGTCCATCAAGTCCAGGCGATGGAGGAGCGGGCTCTCGAGCACCTCATCGGCCCCGATGCCAAGGCGCTCAAGCTCAGGGCCGAGGGGCGAGGCGGCACCACCCTGCGCCCCGACCGCTTGCCCCAGTCGGTGAGCCGGGAAACGACGCTCGCATATGACTCGCGGGACCCGGCCGAACTGGAGCGCATCCTGGCATTGCTGACGGCACGGGTGGCATCACAGCTGCGGGACGAACAGATCCTGGCGAGAACCGTCACCCTGAAGCTCCGGCATGACGATTTCCGCACCGTCACCCGCCGCCACACGCTCTCCACGGCCACGGATCTCGACGGTGAGCTCTATCCTGCCGCCCGTGACCTGTTTCGGACGGCATTCGAGGAGGTGCGGAAGCGGGACCGGGGTGTGCGGCTGATCGGGATCGCCGCGACGAATCTGGGGACCATGGCGGAACCCGATCTTTTCGAGGCGCCGGAGCGGGTACGGCTGCGCCAGCTCACGGCGGCGGTAGACAAGGTGCGGGGCAAGTTTGGTTTCGACGCAGTCACACCGGGAACGATCGCGGAGCTGCGAGGACGGCGAAAACACGAGGCCTAGTCCACCACCTGCGGACGAAGGTCCCCACTCTGAAAACGCAGTCCCACGGTACCCGCCGGGCTCACCACGCTGGAGCCGAGGTCCCGGAACCTGGCCATTCCTCCCTCCCCTGTCCGGACTTCGACGGTGCTGTTCCGGTAGAGCCGGTAATAGCCGATGAACACGCGCCTTGCTCCCGGCCGGACCGCACAGCCGCAGTCCACCGCCCCCTCGAGCCCAGCGTTCACCTTGACCCGCAGCATCTTGTCGGTCGCGTTGGTGATCAGGGGCGCGAAGTAATCGCCGTGCGTTCCGCTTGGCGCAGCACTGCGGTACACCTTGCCTCGGCCCCCAGGCACCACCACAGATCCACGCACGGTTTCTCCCATGGGTCGCCCGTCGGCCGACAGCGGAGGGATCACCTCCCACATCGCGACGCGGAGCTTGCCCGGCAAGGGTAATCGGCCTGATTCACCCGGCTGGATCACCTGGGAGTTGCCGGAGTCCACCGCTACTCGAACCGGAGCGGCTAGCCGGTTGGTGAAGACGAGCGTCGGCCGGCTCGCCCCGTAATAGGCGGCGAGCCCCCCCGCGAGCAGGAGCACGGCACCCAACGCCAGCAAGGGTCCGCGGGGCGGTTTCTGCCGGC
>DASVGF010000241.1:0-14516 GCA_036379675.1 Gemmatimonadales bacterium
CACTGGCTTAACCAATTGGATGGATGGCGGTTTCCTTCTCGGGAGGTCTCTCGTGCAGAAGCTCACGCTGGCTGTCGCAATCGCTGCGCTCGTTACCATTGGCGCATGCAAGAAGACGGGTGAAGGGCAGTATGAAGTCCAGAAGCCCGTCGTCGGTACCGAAACGGACACGGTACACACCCCGTCGGTCGAGACCGGCACGGTCAAGGACACGGTCACGATCACGCGTCCGACCGTGGATGTGAAGTCGGCCGAGGAGAACAAGGAAAACAAGTAGCCCGCATGAGGGGTAGTTCGCCCTCCCAGTAGTCCAGCGATATATTTGCGCATGCCCGCGGGATCAGTTCCCTCCCGCGGGGCTCTACTTTCATACCTGGAGCCTCCATGACCCGGCTTACCGCGCGGTTCGTCGGGGCGGCGTGTGCCGTCGCCTTGGTTCCGGCGGCCTTCCTGCATGCGCAGCAGCTCACCGCCATCCGTGCGGGCCGCCTGATAGATGTAGACCGGGGGGAGATCCGCCGGGATCAGGTGGTGCTGGTGCGGGGCGAACGGATCGAGGCCGTGCAGCCCGGCTCGGTGAAGATCCCGGGCGGGGCCCGGGTGGTGGATCTCTCGCGGTACACTGTGGCTCCCGGCCTGATCGACTGTCACACCCACCTGATCGGCGATCTGCAGAACTCTCCCCTGGCCCCGCTGGAGCGATCGGGCGCTCAGGAGGCCTTGAGCGGCGTGCGCAACGCCCGCGCGACGCTCATGGCCGGATTCACCTCCGTCCGCGACATCGGCACCTACCGGGCATTGGTTGACGTGGCGCTCCGCGATGCCATCAACGACGGGACAGTCATCGGCCCCCGGATGATGGTGGCGGGCGCCTATGTGACCGTAGCGAGCGGCGCGGGGGAGGTCACCGGCATGGCGCCCGACGTGGTCTTGCCGTCCGACTTCAGATTCGGCGTGGCCAATTCCGCCCCGGAAGTCCGCCAGCGGGTGCGGGCCATTCTCAACGGTGGGGCGGACTTCATCAAGATCCTGGCGACCGGCGCCGTGCTCACCCGGGGGACCAGGCCGGGCGCTTCGGAATTCACCGAGGAGGAACTGAAAGCCGCCGTTGACCAGGCCGCGCAGTACGGCGCCGGGGTCGCGGCCCATGCGCACGGTGCCGAAGGAATCAAGAACGCGGTGCGGGCGGGGGTGCGCTCGATCGAGCACGGCTCTCTCATCGATGATGAAGGAATTGCGCTCATGAAGGAGCGGGGCACCTATCTGGTGGCCGATATCTACAACGGCGATTACATCGCCACCGCGGGCCGGGAGCAGAAGTGGCCCGAAGAGTTCCTCCGCAAGAATGACGAGACCACCGAGGCCCAGCGGGCAGGCTTTCGCAAGGCGGTGGCGGCCGGGGTCAAGATTGCCTACGGGACTGACAGCGGGGTGTACCCGCACGGGCTGAATGCCAGGCAGCTTCCCTACATGACGCGCTATGGCATGACTCCGATGGCCGCCCTCCAATCGGCCACCATCAACGCGGCCCAGCTCCTGGGGCGGGAGGATCGGGTGGGCTCGATTGCCCCCGGTAAATACGCCGACATCGTAGCCGTGGAGGGCGATGCACTGGCCGACCTCTCGAGCTTCTCCAAGGTGTCGTTCGTCATGAAAGGCGGCACGATTTACAAGGGCCCCTGATGTGACTGTGCTACTGTGGAGGTTGGCCGTGTCATCCCATCGTATTTTCCTCCTTGCCTTGTCGGCCCTGCTGCTCGCGCACGGAGCCGCCGCCCAGGATGGGGGCAAGCGCAAGGTGACGCTCGACGATCTCTTTCGCCTGCGCCATGTCAGCAGCCCCGAGCTCTCGCCCGACGGAAGCTGGGTGGCGTACACGGTCTCCGCTCCCGATACGGTGGAGGATCAATCCGACAGCGATGTGTGGATGACCAGCTGGGATGGGGCGCGGAGCATCCGCCTTACTTCCAGCAAGGCCAGCGAGCATTCGCCCGCCTGGAGCCCCGATGGGCGTTTCCTCGCGTTCCTGTCGAGTCGCGATGACGCCCGCGAGGTCGATCAGCTCTGGCTGCTCGACCGAAGTGGAGGAGAGGCCCAGCGGATCACCGACCTGCCGGGTGGCATCTCGGAGTTTGCCTGGTCGCCCGATTCCAGGCGCCTGGCACTCATCGTCGCCGACCCCGACCCGGACTCCGCCGCAACCGGAGCCGATTCGGCCAAACCGGCTACCCCGCGGCCCCTCGTCCTCAACCGGTTCCAGTTCAAGAAGGACGAGGCCGGCTACCTCGACGAACGCCGCGACCGTCTCCATCTGCTCGATCTGGCCAGCCGGAAGGTCGAGATCCTCACCCCGGGCGAGTACAACGAGCAATCGCCATCCTGGTCGCCCGACGGGCGCTCGATCGCGTTCGTGAGCAAGCGCCGCCCGGAGTTCGACCGCACCAACAACTGGGACCTGTACGTGGTCGAGGCGACGCCGGGGTCCGCGCCGCGCCAGCTCACCAGCTTCGAAGGGCCCGATCTGGACCCCGAGTGGGGGAGCCGGCCCCCGGCCTGGAGTCCCGACGGGACGCTGCTGGCCTATGTGCAGGGGGGACCGCTCAAGCTGATCTACTATGCCGGCCAGAAGCTGGCGGTAGTGCCGGCGGCCGGTGGGCCGGCGCGAGTCCTCACCGCGACACTCGACCGGAATGTGTTGTCGCCCACGTGGTCCGCCGATGGGCTATCGATCCTGTTCCTGCTGGAGGACGACCGCGTCACGGATGTGGCCAGCGTCCCGGCCTCGGGCGGACCGGTTCGACGACTCACCCGCGGGCGCGGGCTTATCAGTGATTACTCGCTCGGGAAGGATGGCAAGCTGGCGGTGGTGGCGAGCAGTCCCGCGGCACCGGCCGAGGTCTTTGCGCTCGAGGGCGGGCGCCTCCGAGGCCTGTCGCGCCAGAACGATGCATGGCTGGCCACTGTACGGCTGGCCCCGGTGGAGGAGATCTCGTTCAAGAGTCGTGACGGGACACCGGTCAACGGCTTCCTGGTGCTTCCGCCGGATCACCGAACGGGCACCCGCGTGCCCACGGTGCTCCGTATTCACGGTGGGCCGGTCTCCCAGTTCGCCAACGAATTCGACTTCCTGTGGCAGTTGCTGGCGAGCGAGGGATATGCTGTGGTGGCGGCCAATCCGCGGGGTAGCTCAGGCCGGGGGGAGAAGTTCTCGACCGCTATCTGGGCCGACTGGGGCAACAAGGACGGGCAGGACGTAATTGCGGCCGTGGACTACGCGATCGAGAAAGGCGTCGCGGACCCGGAGCGGCTGGGTATCGGCGGGTGGAGCTACGGCGGCATCCTCACCAATCAGGTGATTGCGCGGGACAAGAGGTTCAAGGCCGCCGTCAGCGGGGCCGGCCAGTCCAACGCGTTGGCCGGATACGGCACCGACCAGTATGTCCGGGAGTACGAGGCCGAGCTGGGGAAGCCGTGGACCAACCCCGACGCGTGGATGCGGGTTTCCTACCCCTTCTTCCATGCCGATCGGATCGTGACGCCGACCCTGTTCCTCTGCGGCGAGCTCGACTTCAACGTGCCCCTGCTCAATTCGGAACAGATGTATCAGGCGCTGAAGAGTTTGGGCCGGGATACCGAGCTGGTCATCTATCCCGGCGCATACCATGATATCTCAAAGCCCAGCCACCAACGTGACCGCCTGCAGCGCTACCTCGGCTGGTACGGCCGTTATCTCAAGGGGCAGGGAACCACAGAACTCTCCCGCAAGGCCGCCGCTCCCGGCTCCTCCGCACGCTCCGAGGTACTGGTGGAAGTGGAGAGCCATAACTGGAACGACGTCACCGTCTATCTGATGACGGGCGGCCTGCCCCAGCGTCTGGGCATGGTCACGGCACTCGGTACTGCCAGATTTTCATTCCCGTCCACCCGGCTCAACACCGGCGGCAGTGTCCGGCTGCGGGCGCTGCCGGTGGCCGGCGCATCCTTCACCACCGACAACATTCTGGTCTTGCCAGGGCAGGCCATCTCCTGGACCCTGGAAAACGATCTCGACGCCTCCAGCTATACCGTGTACTGAGCCGGTTCAAGGATTCCGATCGAGGCAGCCCGCGGAGTTCGGGTTGTTCTGCTCTTCGATGGGGATCGGCAGGTTCACATCCGATCCGTAGCTCCCCCCCTTGTGGTACGCCCCATTGGGAAACACAGCATCCACCGGCTGTTCGTACCCGCCCTGGGCCACCGGCCGCACCAGCCGTCGCATGTCGCCCAGGCGGTGCCCCGTGGCGTAGAGCCAGAACGCCCGCTCGGCAAACAACTGGTCGATACCTTCCTGCTGGGTGGCGGGGTCCGCCAGATCGGGCAGGGCCAGGCCGGGGAAGGCCTGCCGCAGGGTGTTGAGCGTGGCGGTCATGCCCGAGAGATCGCTGGCCTGCAGCTGCGCCTCGGCTTCGATGAGCCTGGCCTCAATGCCGTCGGCGACGGATACGTCCGTGGCGGCGTCGGGGTACTTGAACAGGTTCACCTGGGTTGTGATGAGATCCAGCCCGGTGTCGGCCACGCCGTCTCCGTCGCCGTCCGCGGTGTCGGCCGGGACGCGCGGGTCCTGGGCGGAGAAGTACGGCAGCCCCACACCGCCTTCGCCATCGGCCACCGACCAGAGGCCCTGATTGGTGTACGACCAGATAGCGTTCTGCAGCCGGAGGGGAGACTCGGCGTGCTCGGTGGCGTAGACGAAATCCGTGGGCACGGCCGCCACCGCTGCAGCGGCTTCGGCAAAGCGGCCGAGATCGACCAATGCCCGCGCCCGGCCCACGGTGGCCAGGTTGGTGATCGTACCGTCGTCGGCCGAAAGCCCTGGCTCTGCCAGTGCCGCATCGAACGAGGCGAGCCCCCGCTCGAATATCTGAGTGGTGGTTTCGGGGGTGCCGAAGATCAGGCTGTCGCCGCTCACCCGGCTGAAGGGCACGCCGGAGCAGAACGTCTCGCCGAAGTAGAGGTAGGTAAAGCCGGCAAGCGCGTGCATCTCAGCGATATCGGGCGTGTCGTCCGGGGCCACCAGAAACTGGCGCAGCGCGGCCGCCGCGGTCTCGAGCCCCCTCCGCGCCTGGTGCAGGTTGCGGTACACGTCGGACAGCCCCGGATTGATCAGCGCGGTGGTGCGCTGATCCACCTCCTGCTGGGACGGGGGCGTGGTCGAGTGGATGAACTCGTCGGACAAGAGACCTGCTGTGAGGATCAGGCCATCGTCGAACTGGGTACCGTCCCCATCCTTGGCAAAGGCGAAGTCGGCTATGGCTCCCAGCCGCAGCGCCTGGGCGCCTTCCGGCGAGTTGATCTCGCCGGGATCGATGATATTGGGCTGGTCGGTATCGAGCAGGCCACACGCCCCCAAGGGCAGCATTGCCGCGACCGCGGCGGTTCGGAGGGAGCGAAGCGAAACGATCGTCATAGACACTCCCTCAGAAGCCGACGTTGACGCGGGCGGTCCAGTAGCGCACCTGGGCCTGCGACTCGAAATCCGACGAGGCAAAATTGTCCTGCGCAAACGCATTGACCTCGGGATCCACGCCGGAATAGTCATCGATGGTCCACAGGTTCCGGCCCGAAAGCGTGAGGCTCAGCCGCTCGGCCCGGAAGGTTCGGGCCAACCGGTCCGGCGCGAAGAACGTGAGCGACAACTCCCTCAGCTTGATGAACCACCCGGGCTCCAGGAACGCCACCGAGTTTCCCCCACCCGGCAGAAACAGCGCCTGGGCCCGGGCCTGCTCCGCCAGCGGGGCGGAGCGGTCGTAGTTGCCCCGGCAGTTCTGCACTGAGAAGCAGCGGAACTGCTCCAGCGAGTTGTCGACCTTGTGGCCGCCGCGATAGTCGAACTGGGTGCCCAGCACGACCTGTCCGCCGAAGATGGCCAGCTGGCTGTTGAGCGACGCCTCCCGGGTGGGGATGGCGGTTCCCAGGAAGAGCGAGCTGTCGCTCAGCGCGACCTCGGTGAGGTCGATGATGCCGTCGCTGTTGGCGTCGGCATAGGTGTAGGTGGGAGACCAGAAGCCGCCGGCCGGGTAGCCGCCCACATGCCGCTGGTAAAATCCGACGAAGATGTCGCTCACGCCGGCGCCCAGCTCGAGGATCTTGTTGTGCGCCGTGGAGCCGCTCAGCGTGAGGTCCCAGGCCACGCTGCGAGTGTCGATAACGCGGGTATTGATGGCGAGCTCGACCCCGCGGTTCCGGATGCGTGAGAGGTTGACGAACTGGGATTGTCCGCCACCGAGGGACGGCGCGATGTCCCGGGAGATGAGCGCGTCACGGGTGAGCTTGCTGTAGAAGGTGAACTCGAGCGACACCCGATCGTTGAAGAGCCCGGCGTCGAAGCCGCCCTCGAACTCGTACGAGCGCTCCGGCTTCAGATCGAAGTTGCCGAGGCTGGCAAACGACACCCCGGTGGTGCCGACGCCGCCTCTCTTGCCAGCCACCGAGTTGTAGAACCGGAGGGCGTCGGAGGTACCGGGCTGCTGCCCGGACACGCCGTACGCGGCGCGAAGGCGGAAGGTGTTGAGCACGCCGGCCTTGAAGAACGGCTCCTCGGACAGGAGCCATGACACGCTGGCCTTGGGGTACACGGTGGCGTCAAAGTTCTGGCCGAAGGCGCTGTTGTCGTCGAAGCGCAATGCGCCGGTCACGAACAGCCGCTCCTTGAGGTTGATCTCCTGCTCGACGTAGGTGCCGATCGAGCGGGATTCCAGCGAGGTGTCGGCGGCCTCCAGCGCGCTCGCGCCGTTCATGGTGCCCGACCCCGGCGGCAGTCCGCGGCCGCTGGCATAGGTACCGCTTACCAGATCGCGGAAGAACTGGGCGCCCACCGACGTGCGTGACCCGATGGTCTCGCTGAGCTTGAAGCGGGCGGAGGCGCCCAGATCGATGGAGGTCTGCGAGATGTCGAAGGCGTTCTGAACCTTCACGCCATCGCGATTCGCCAGATACGGCGCCACCTGGCCGGTGGGAAAGAACTGTACGTCGGTCCGGTCCACCAGGTCGTAGCCCACGGTGGCGCGGGTGGAGAGCCAGTCGCGCGGGTGCCAGTTGCCCGTGACACCCAGGGTGAACCGGTTGGCCTTTTGATTGGCCAGCTCGGCAAAGAGCTCGGCCGGGATGAAGAACCAGCCGCGGTTGACCTCCGGCAGGTTACCGCTGGCGGTGCCGCTCCCGTTGACGGTCAGGAAGCTGTTGTCGTTCTCGACGAAGCGGGTGTTGCTGGTGGTGAACCCGAGCGAAGTGCTCAAGTCGAAGGTCTGGGAGACATTGGCGCCGATGTTGGCCCGGACCCCGAACTTTTCCAGCGCATTGGGGCGCCGCTGGTTGTCCGGCACCACCCCGCCGCGGACCGAGGCCACCGAGTCGAACTCGGCCTGCGGCAGCCGGAACGCCCCCACCTCGTTCTCGTAGGTGCTCGAGACGTAGTAGGTCACCTGGTCGCTGCCGCCCGACACGCTGGCGCCGTACTGCTGCCGGAGCCCCGCCTTGTAGGGCCGGGTGTCCGGCTCGTTCAGCGGCTGATACGTCTGCAATGAGGTCTGGGTGCAGAGGCCGTCCAGCTCGCTCTGGATGCTGCAGAAGCCGTCGTAGCCGTCCACGATCCCGGTGGGCGTGGTGTCCCGGCCGTAGTAGTTGAGCGGATAGGTATGGGGGTCCGATACCGAGCCCACCTCCGAGAACAGGCTCCAGCGGGGCGGCCCGGCCACGCCCCGCTTGGTGGAGACCCGGATCACACCGTTCGAGGCCTGGATGCCATAGAGAGTGGCTGCGGCCGGCCCTTTGACGATCTCGATGTCCTGGATGTCGTCCGGATTCAGATCGTTGATCCGCGACGGTCCGGCGCCCACCCCCGAGCCGAACCCGCCGATATCCAGCGTGCTGGAGGTCGGGTTGCTCTCGAGCCGGATCCCGTCGAGGTAGTAGAGCGGCTCGTTGGAAAGGGAGATGCTGTTGGAGCCGCGGATCCGGATCCTGGTTCCGGTGCCGGTGGTCCCGCTGCTCTTGAGCACCTGCACGCCGGGCGCCCGGCCCGAGATGAGGTTGGTGAACTCGGTGATGGGCGCCTGCTCCGCTACTTTGGCCGCGTCGATCGTGGTGACCGCGTTGCCGATCTCGAGCTTCCGCTGTTCGCCGGTGGCGGTGGTCACCAGCTCGTCAAGCTGGACGACCGCTGCAGCCAGCCGGAAGGAGACCGCGGCCGTTTCGCCGGGGCGGACCTCCACCGTCTCCGTCGCTGGCTTGTAGCCTACCCGCAGTACCCGCACCTGGTGGGTACCGGGAGAGACCTCACGAAAGAGGAAGCGCCCTTCGCGAGTGGTGGTCTCGATCTGGCTGGTCCCGGTGAGGATCACCCGAGCCGCCTCGAGCGGCGTGCCACCAGCCTCATCCACCACCTGTCCCCCGATGGCCCCCTGCTGGGCCTGTGCGGCCCGAGCACCGGCGGGCAGCACGCCGCAGAGAATCAGGCCTCCGGCCACGATACCCAGACGAATGCCAGCTTTCATGTTGGGCTTCTCCTTCGAGCGAGGGTTGCCCGATGGATCGCTGTTTGAATCCGCACCTGATGGGATCTCGGGCAACGCCGAGTAGAGAGTCGAGCTCGCCGGAGGCATGCTCCCCGGCGAACGTCCCCGGCAATGTGCAAAGGTACGTCCAGGTTGTCAAAGCAGAGTGGGCAGCTTGACGCTCCTCCCCACGCGCCGTATTTAAGTAGTTACCACGCTCCGTCCCGCGGCACCCTCGTCACACTGCACTGCGCACCGGCGATCCATACCGGTCTGCCAATCACGTTTCGTGGAGGGCCTGTGATACGATACCTCGTTCGCACCATGGCGTACGCGCTGGTGATCGGGAGCACCGCCGCCCCCCTCTGGGCGCAGGCGGGCACGCTCCGCGGCACCGTGGCCGACAGCAGCGGCTCTCCGCTTCCCAATGCCTCTGTCAGCATCGATGGCACCGCGCTCAGGACCGTGTCCGGCAACGCGGGCGAGTACACCATCCGCGGGGTCCCCGCGGGCAACCGAGTAGTGCGAGTTCGCCTCATCGGGTTCCAGGCAGCCAGCGCTGCGGTGACGGTAGCACCGACGGACGAGACCCGTCAGGATTTCACCTTGGCGCGGAGCAGCGTCCAGCTGGCGCCGATCGATGTCGTGATCGGATCCCGGGGCCGCCACACCGCTTCCGAAGAGCTGGCAGTCCCGGTGGATGTCTACACCGCGCAGGATATCCAGGAGCAGGGCAGTACCGAGACCAGCCGCATCCTCGCGACCCTCGCGCCCTCGGTGAACTTTCCGGTACAGACCGTGACGGACGGGACCGATATCGTCCGCCCCTTCACCCTGCGTGGCCTCTCACCCGACCATACCCTGGTGCTGGTCAACGGCTGGCGCCGCCACCAGACGGCACTGCTCAACACCTTTCCGCTGGGTTCCCCGGCGGGGTCGAGCGGCGTGGACCTGAATGCGATTCCGGGCAGCGCGATTGAACGGATCGAGGTGCTGCGCGATGGCGCCTCCTCGCAGTATGGCTCCGACGCCATCGCGGGTGTGGTCAACATCGTCATGAAGGAGGGGGAGTTCTCGCCCTTCATCACCACCAGCGCGGGCCGGTACTTCACCGGCGGCTACCCGGACGACGGCACCACAGTGGACGTGGGTGGCGGGGTAGGGTTCAAGCTGGGCCGGGGATCGCTGGGGTTGTTCGGCCAGTTCCTGAACCGGGAGCCCACCAATCGCGCCTTTCCGGACGGGACCCTGCAGGACCTGAACGGCGTCACCGACGTGGTGGATACCGTCACCGGTGAGATCATCCAGAAGCGCAATGGGGTGCCGCAGCCGGTCAACCACCTGGGCGACGGGCTCGAACGGGACCTGCTGTCGTTTGCCAACCTTCGCATCCCGTTAAACCTCAGCGGATCGAGCGAGTTCTACGCCTTTGGCGGCTTCAGCAACCGGGTCGGCACGGGTAACGGCTTCTACCGCAAGCCGCTCAACAACCGAAACTGGCCCACGATTTATCCCAACGGCTTTCTGCCGGAGTTTCGTCCCAACGTGAACGACTACTCCGCGGCAGCGGGCATCCGCACCAGTGTCGCGGGCTGGGGCGTCGACGCCGGTGGCTCCTACGGCCGGAGCACCTTCGATTACCGGCTGCGCAACACCCTCAATCCCTCGCTGGGGCCTTGCCTGGCCACCCCCTGCGCGCCCGGGGCGGACGGCACCCTCGGCACTGCCGACGATCCGGGGATCCCCAATCAGACCAGCTTCGACGCGGGCAGCGTGAAGCGGGGTGAATTCTCAGTAGGTCTCAGCTTTGCCAAGCCGCTCGAGCTCGGACTTCCCAATCCGGTCACCGTGGCGTTCGGCGGTGCCTACCGGCGGGAGAACTACGAGATCGTCGCGGGCGAAACGGCTTCCTGGATCAATGGCGGCCATCTGGACCAGGGTGGCGTGGATCTGGCGCCGGCCGGCTCCTCGGTCTTCTCCGGCTTCTCCCCGAGCGATGCCAGCAACAACTCGCGGAACAACGTCGGCGCCTACGTCGAGCTGGAATCGGACCTGACTCAGCAGGTGCTGCTCAACATCGCCGGCCGCTACGAGCACTACAGCGACTTTGGGTCCCGGGTGACCGGCAAGGCCGCCCTCCGGGTGCAGCCAAGCAAGCAATTGGTCTTCCGCGCGGCTGCCAGCACCGGCTTCCGCGCTCCGGGGCTGGCGCAGAGCTGGTTCAGTCACGTCACCACCAACTTCATTGCCGGCAGCCTGGTCGAGGTCGGCAATTTCCCGGTCAGCAACCGGGCGTCGCGCATCTTCGGGGCCCAGCCGCTGAAGGAAGAGACGTCGGTGAATCTCAGCGGGGGCGTGGTCTTTTCCGCCACCGACAACTTCACCATCGCGGTGGACGTGTTCCGCATCAGGATGGATGACCGCATTCTGCTCGGCGCCACCTACGACGCCGGTGACTCCGTCGTGGCGCGGATCCTGGCCGACTCCGGCTTTACCACGATCGGCGCCGTGCAGTTCCCCACCAACCAGCTGGACACCCGGACCGACGGGATCGATATCACCGGAGACCTTCGCCTGCCGGTGGGCAACAGCAATCTCGACCTCACCGCCTCGGCCAACTACACCAAGAACAAGATCCTCCGGGCGGGAGGTCTGCCGCCGATTCTGCAGGGCACCGGGACGTCCTTTACCGGCGCCCTCGACCTGCTGACGACGCTCGCCATCACCGAGGAGCGCCCCGATTGGCGGGGTACCCTTACCGCCAACTGGTCCACCGGCCGGTTCCACGCCCTGGGCCGAGCCTCGTACTATGGCTCCGGACGGTCCGCCGAATTCGGCGGCGTGGTAGGAGAGGAGTTCGATCCAAAGACCCTGTTCGATGCCGAGGTGGGGTATCGCTTCAACCAGGTCAACATCTCGATTGGGGCAAAGAACATCTTCGACACCTATCCGTCCAGGATGCTCGATCTCGACAACAACAACAGCTGGACCTTCCCCTGGGCGGTGGCCTCACCGTTCGGCTACAATGGCCGGTACCTTTACGTCAGATCGGAGATCCAGCTTCTGCAATAGCCCAATTCCTGCCTAGCGCCGTCGCTCCGGGCGGCGCTAAGATACGCCTTCTCTTCCACGGCGATCATGTCCGCGTCCTACGACCTCATCGTGATCGGCGGCGGCCACAACGGTCTCGTGACCGCCGCCTACCTGGCCCGTGCCGGCGTCAAGGTCCTGGTGCTGGAGCGCCGCGATCTGCTCGGCGGCGCCTGCGTCACCGAGGAGCTGTGGCCCGGCTACAAGGTGTCCACCGCCGCGTACGTCAACAGTCTGCTGCGGCCGGAAGTCATTCGCGATCTGGAGCTCAAGCGGCATGGCTTCAAGATGCTGCCGCGCAATCCCTCCTCGTTCACGCCCTTTCCCGACGGCCGGTCGCTCATGCTGGGGCCGAACAAGCCGATGACCCACAAGGAAATTGCCAAGTTCTCCCCCAAGGACGCGGACGCGCTGCCGAAGTACGAAGCGATGCTGGAGCGGGTGGCGTCCTTCATCGAGCCCACGCTGGTTCAGACTCCACCGAACCCCTGGTCGTTCACTCCCAGGAATCTGGTGAAGCTCGCAAAGCTCGGTCTGGGCTTTGCCCGGCTGGGCACCGATGGTCAGAAGGCCATCGAGATTCTGACCGGAGCCGCGACCCCGATCCTGGACCGGTGGTTCGAGTCGGAGCAGCTCAAGGTCACCCTGGCCACCGACGCCATCATCGGGGCCATGGCCTCGCCCTCCATGCCGGGCACGGCCTACGTGCTGTTCCACCATGTGATGGGCGAGTGCGATGGCATGCGCGGGGTGTGGGGCTACGTGCGCGGCGGCATGGGGGGCATCAGCAACGCCATCGCGTCAGCCGCGCTGGAGAAGGGCGCGGAGATCCGGACCAGCTCGGAGGTTGCCCGCATCCTGGTGAAAGGGGGGCAGGCGATTGGTGTAGCGCTCAAGGATGGCACCGAGATCCACGCCAAACGGGTTGCCTCGGGCGCGGACGCGCATGTCACCTTCCTGAAGCTGCTGGATAGCAAGGAGCTCCCGGCCGAGTTCGTGGAGTCGGTGCGAGGGATCGACTACAGCAGCGCCAGCCTGAAGATCAACATCTCGTTGAGCGAGCTGCCCGACTTCAAGGCGCTCCCGGGCACCGAGCCGGGTCTGCAGCACCGCGGCACCATCCACATTGCCCCCACGATGAACTACATCGAGCGGGCCTACGACAACGCCAAGTACGGGTGCCCGTCGGAATATCCCATCATCGAAGCCACCATCCCCTCGGTCCTCGACGATACGCTCGCCCCCGAGGGCAAGCATGTGATGTCCATGTTCACCCAGTACTTCCCCTACAAGCTCGCGCCCGGCCTGTCCCTCCAGGAAGAGAAGGAGAAGTACGCCGAGCGCTGCTTCGACCTGATGAACGAGTACGCGCCCAATTTCAGGAGATCGGTGATTGGGCGTCAGGTGCTGGCGCCCACCGACCTGGAGAAGCGCTTCGGGCTCACCGGGGGCAACATCATGCAGGGCAGCATGTCTCTCAGCAGTCTCTCGTTCATGCGCCCGGTCCCGGGCTACGCCGACTACCGCACCCCTATCCGGGGACTGTATCTCTGCGGCGCGGCCACCCACCCGGGCGGAGGGGTCATGGGCGCATGTGGCTACAACGCCGCGCGCGAGATCCTGCGCGATATCGGACGCCGGTAGGCTCCCAGGCTGCCGTGATGGAGCAAACCCTCCACCGCGACTTCTATTTCTCGGAAGAGGTCTTCCGACGCGAGCATGAGCGGATCTTCTTCCGGGAATGGTTCTGCGCCGGCCGGCAGGAAGAGCTGCCGGAGCCGGGCGACTACCTCGTGCTGGATGTCGCCGGTGAGAGCGTCCTCGTGGTCCGGACGCGGGAGGGGCGCTTGGCGGCCCACTACAACGTCTGCCGCCACCGGGGGTCGCGGCTGGTGTTGGAAGGGTGCCGGGGCACCCTCGGAGGCAGTATCCGCTGTCCCTATCACTCCTGGACCTACACGCTCGATGGCGCGCTCCGTACCGCCCCCCATCTGGATGAGGATGGTCTGGACAAGACCGCCCTGGGCCTTCACCCGGTGGGGCTCGAATGCTGGGGTGGATTCGTCTTCGTGAATCTCACGCCCGCTGACACGGTGCAGCGCGGCCACGGCCTGCTCGAGCAGCTCGGTCCCGTGCCCACCAGGCTGGCCCGCTATCCGCTCGCCGCGCTCCGCTCGGGCCGGCGGATCGTCTACCAGGTGGCCGCCAACTGGAAGGTCCTGCTGGAGAACTACAACGAGTGCTACCACTGCGGCCCGGTGCACCCCGAGCTGTGCCGGATCGTCCCCGCATTCAAACAGCGCGGCGGGTCGGACCTCGACTGGGACCGAGGTATTCCTCATCGCGAGGGCGCGTGGACCTTCACCGAGACCGGCACGACCAGCCGACGCCCATTCGAGGGGCTGAACGAGGACGAGCGCACCCGGCACAAAGGGGAGCTGGTCTACCCCAACTTCATGATCAGCCTCTCGGCCGACCACGTGACGGCCTACACCGTCTGGCCCCGAGGCCCGGGCCTGACCGAGGTGGTGTGCGACTTTCTGTTTCATCCGTCCGAGATGTCATCCAGCGGCTTCGATCCGTCGGACGCGGTGAATTTCTGGGATCGGGTCAACCGGCAGGACTGGACCATCTGCGAGAACGTCCAGCGGGGAATGCAGTCCCGGGTCTTCGAGCACGGCTATTACGCGCCGATGGAGAGCGCGAGCCTCGATATCCGCCGGTACATCAGGGAAAAACTGCAGTATGAGGTGAGGGGTGAGAGGTGAGAAGGGACTACGAGTACATCGTCCTTGGGCTCGGTGGATTCGGTAGCGCCGCTGCGTACTGGCTGTCGCGCCGGGCCGGCAACGAGGTACTCGGTCTGGAGCAGTTCGAGCTGGGCCATGTGCGCGG
>DASVGF010000242.1:0-9208 GCA_036379675.1 Gemmatimonadales bacterium
GAATGGATACGATGAAGCGCTGGCGCTGCCCACGACCGAGTCGGCGACGTTGGCGCTCCGGACCCAGCAGATTCTGGGGTACGAATCCGGGATTGCCGAGGTGGTGGATCCGCTGGCCGGCAGCTATTACGTGGAGGTCCTGACCGATGCGATCGAGGCCGAGGCCCGGAAGCTTCTGGCTGAGGTCGACGCACTCGGCGGGGCGGCGCGCGCCATCGAACGCGGGTTCTTCCAGGAAGCCATTGCGCGGAGCGCCTACGAGCTGCAGCAGGCGCAGGAGGGAGGCGAGCGCACAGTGGTTGGAGTCAACCGCTTCACCGACAATTCCCCCCCCATGTCAATCGAGACGGCGGATTTTTCCGCGCTCGAGACCGAGCAGCGCAGGCGGCTGGCCGCCGTAAAGCGGGACCGTGATACCAAGGCGGTCTCCACCGCGCTCGACGCCATCACCCGGGCCGCCGCCGGCCCCGCCCCGCTCATGCCTCCCATCATCGCCGCGGTTCGAGCTCGGGCTACCCTGGGCGAGATCAGCGACACCCTGCGGGCCGTCTGGGGCGTCTACCGGCCGGCGTAGGGTCGATCCGCCCGGGCGTTTGGCCGGTGAGCGCTCCCGGCAGGCGCGAGCCACGATCTTCGGCCTGGTTCACCGGCTTGAGAGGCTTCGCTGAGGAAGCTAAGTTTAAAAGCTGGCTCTATTTACCCCTGACGGACCGACCATGCCGACTTACGAATACCAATGCCCCCAGGGACACACTTTCGAGAAGTTCCAGAAGATGTCGGACAAACCGCAGGCCAAGTGTCCGGCCTGCGGCAAGCCGGCCACCCGCAAGATCTCTGGTGGGGCGGGGCTGGTATTCAAGGGGACCGGATTCTACATCACCGATTACGGCAAGGACGGCAAGGGCCCCCGGAAGGATCCGTCGGAAAAGGCCACCGGCGGAGAATCGAAGGAGACGAAGCCGGCCGGCGAATCCCAGTCTATTTCCGAGTCTAAATCGGAGGCCAAGCCGGCCGCCGGGGCAGAATCCAAGGCCGGCAAGCAGCCGCCCAGCAAGAGCCGGGGGAA
This sequence comes from Gemmatimonadales bacterium, assembly GCA_036379675.1. Classification (GTDB taxonomy): domain Bacteria; phylum Gemmatimonadota; class Gemmatimonadetes; order Gemmatimonadales; family GWC2-71-9; genus CAVVWJ01. Next base: position 1,067 of record DASVGF010000242.1, read on the forward strand.
GGCCTCCTCCGAGTGAGCGAGCGGCTGCGCGCCGAGCTGTCGCGGGTTGCCGCGCGGCTTGGCGCCGAGGGAATCGAGTTCGTGCTGGAGCGCCCCCGCGACGCGGGGCATGGCGACCTGGCCACCAATCTCGCCATGGTGCTCGCCCGTCGCGAGCGCACCAATCCCCGGAAAACCGCTGAGCGCGTGGTCCAGGAGCTGCACCTCCCCGTCGATCTCGTGTCCAAAACCGAGATCGCCGGACCGGGCTTCATCAACTTCTGGCTGGCGCAGGATCAGCTCGCCCTGGTCCATCGCCGCATCCTGGCCGAGGGACGGGCCTACGGCCGCAGTACCTTCGGCGCCGGGGTGCGCGTGAATGTGGAGTTCGTCTCCGCCAACCCCACCGGACCACTGCACGTCGGCCATGGACGCCAGGCTGCTTTGGGCGACGCCCTGGCCTCACTCCTTCAGTGGACCGGCCACGAGGTCAGCCGCGAGTTTTACTACAACGATGCCGGTGTGCAAATCGCCAACCTTGCGCTCAGTGTCCAGGCGCGCGCGCGTGAGGCCCGGGGCGAGCCGCTCGCCATCCCCGAGGGCGGCTACTACGGCGAGTACATCAAGGACATCGCCGCGTCTTACCGGCGGGAGCACCCCGACGATCCGAAGGCGGAGCGGCTGGAAGACGTCCGCCGGCACGCGGTGCGCGAGCTGCGCAAGGAGCAGGACCTGGATCTCCGCGCTCTCGGGGTCGCCTTCGATGTCTACTACCTGGAATCCTCGCTCTACCAGGACGGCAAAGTCGAGGCGGTCGTCGGCGCGCTCGAAGCCCGCGGGCTGACGTATGAGAGCGAGGGAGCGCTGTGGCTCCGCACCACCGACTACGGCGACGACAAGGACCGGGTCATGCGGAAGTCGGACGGCACATACACCTATTTTGTTCCCGACGTGGCCTACCACGTCACCAAATGGGAGCGGGGCTTTCGCCAGGCGATCAACGTGCAGGGCGCCGACCACCACAGCACCGTGACTCGGGTGCGGGCGGGCCTCCAGGCCCTGGGTGTTGGCATTCCGCCGGAATATCCGGAGTATGTGCTGCACCAGATGGTCACGGTCATGAAGGGCGGGGAAGAGCTCAAGATCTCCAAGCGGGCCGGCACCTACCTGACCGTACGAGATCTTATCGATGAGGTAGGCCGGGATGCGGTGCGCTACTACTTCCTCATGCGGCGAGGCGAGTCCCAGCTGATGTTCGATGTGGACCTCGCCCGGAAACAGAGCGATGACAATCCGGTCTTCTACGTCCAGATGGCCCACGCGCGCCTGAGCGGCATCTTCCGCAGCGCCGACCGTGCTCCCGAATCGGTAACGGGCGATCTCGATCTGGCCGCGTTACCGGCGCCCCAGGACGTGGAGCTTCTCAAGAAGCTGGCCGCCTTTCCGGAGGTGGCCGAGGGCGCCGCCCGCGAACGCGAGCCGCACCGGATCGTCACCTATCTGCATGAGCTCGCCACTGTCGTGCACGGCTGGTATCACCACACCCGCGCGGTGGGCGCCCCCGAAGGACCAGCCACCGAGCACGCCCGTCTCCTGCTGGCCCGCGCCGCGCGAACTGTTCTCGCCAATGCGCTGGGTCTGCTCGGCATCTCCGCCCCAGACCGGATGTAACCTGATGACCCTCCTAGTCGTTGGCAGCATTGCGCTGGACTCCATCTTCACACCGTTTGGCGAGACCGCGGATGCCCTCGGCGGGTCGGCAGTCTACTTCAGCGTGGCGGGGTCGATCCTGCATCCGGTCCAGGTCGTGGGCGTGGTGGGGCAGGACTATCCCTATGCGGAGCTCGAGCGGCTCACCGCCCGCGGGATCGACTGGTCGGGCGTGGAGCGGGCTGACGGGGAAAGCTTCCGGTGGAAGGGGAAATACTCCTACGACCTTCAGAGCCGGGAGACGCTGGAGACCCGGCTGGGGGTGTTCGCCGATTTCCAACCCAAGCTTCCGGCGGCTTTCCGCTCGGCCCGGTTTCTCTTTCTGGGCAACATCGATCCCGAGCTGCAGCTGGGCGTGCTCGACCAGGTGTCACAGCCCGAGCTGGTGGTCTGTGACACCATGAACTACTGGATCCAGAGCAAGAAATCCGCGCTGCTCCGCCTGCTGAGCCGGGTCGATGTGCTCATGGTAAACGACAGCGAGGCCCGCGAACTGAGCGGCGACTGGAACATCCACCGCGCCGGCCGCTGGATCCTTTCGCACGGCCCCAAACGAGTCGTGATCAAACAGGGTGAGCATGGGGCCCTCCTGATCGAGCCGTCCCGCACGTTCTACGTTCCCGCGTTTCCGCTGGAGAATGTCTTCGACCCCACCGGCGCCGGGGATGCCTTTGCCGGTGGCTTCATGGCCTACCTGGCCCGCACCCGGTCGATCCATGAGGACAACATCAGGCGTGCCATGGTCTATGGCGCGGCAATGGGCTCCTACGCGGTGGAGCACTTCGGCATCCGGGGCTTCGAGCAGGTGAGCCTGAAGGATGTGGAATCACGGGTCCGCGCTTTTCAGGACCTCACCCACGTGTCCCTGGCCGAGGCGCTGGCGTGAGAAAGGCGTACGCGGCGGCGGGCGTCGATCTCGATACGGCCGACGCGGCCAAAGAACGCATCGGCGAACTGGTCGCCGGAACCCGCACGCCGCTGTCCACGGGGAGGGTGGGCGCATTCGGCGGAATGATTCGCATCCCGCCCGGCATGCGGAAGCCGACCCTGGTCCTGAGCACCGATGGCGTAGGTACCAAGGTGCTCGTGGCGATGCAGGCGGAACGATTCGATACAGTGGGCGAGGATCTCGTCAATCACAGCGTCAATGACATTCTGGTGCATGGTGCTACGCCGATCGCGTTCATGGACTACATCGCCGGCGCGGCGCTGGGTGTCGAGCAGATCGCCGGCCTTGTGGAGGGCATTGCACGGGGCTGCCGCGCCCACCACATGGCGCTGGCCGGCGGTGAGACGGCGCAGATGCCGGGGTTATACCAGCCGGGAACCTATGATCTGGCCGGCACCATCGTGGGGGTGGTCGAGGAAGACCGTGCCCTGCACGGGGATGCCATTACCCCGGGCGACATCCTCCTGGGGTACGGCTCGACCGGCCTCCACACCAACGGGTATACCCTCGCCCGGCGCATCATTTTCGAGCGCATGAAGTTGAAGGTGGCGGACCGGCTGGCCGACACGGGACAGACCGTGGCCGAGGCACTGCTCGCGGTCCATCGGAGCTATTTCCGGAGCGTGGCTCCGGTGCTCTCCCTGATGCATGGAATTGCCCATATCACCGGGGGAGGAATCGCCGGTAACTTGGTGCGGATATTGCCTGCGAACTGCTCGGCGTCGGTGGATCCCGGAACCTGGGAGCTGCCGCCGCTTTTCACCACACTGCAGCAGGCGGGTCAGGTCTCCACCGAGGAAATGCGGGAAGTTTTCAACCTTGGGGTGGGGCTCATCGCCGTGCTGCCCCCCGATGCCGTCGGGGCCGCGAGAGCGGCCGCGGCTGCGGATGGGGTCCCCACATGGGTGATGGGCGAGATTCAACCAGGCAGCAAGGCCGTGCGTTTCGCCCGTCCATAACGGAGATTACATGCGCGCCGCCCTGCTTGCCGGCCTGTTGGTCCTGGCCGTAGCCTCGCCTGCCCTCGCTCAGAACAGCGAGTGCTCCGCCTACGCGTCCAATGCCCGCCGCGTGTGCGATGCCGCTGTCGATGGTACCCGCGCGTTTCACCCCCTCCTCGGGGTACTGGTGAGTGGGGGCAATCCGACCATCGGCACCGCCAACCCGCTGGGCGGTCTGGGCCACTTCTCGCTGACTCTGCGCGCCAACGCCGTTCAGCTCGTGTTGCCGGACCTGGGATACACCGGCAGCAGCGCCACGGTGCCGGCCGGAGACAAGCTCTTCGCGCCCGCCCCGCTGGTGGAAGGTGCCCTCGGGGTGTACCGCGGCATCGGGAACGGCCTCCTGGCCGTCGACTTTCTCGGCTCGGCGCAGTTGCTTCCCGCCAATCAAATCGATAACCTCTCGGTTGACGCGGGCGCCCGTAGAATCGGCGACATCGCGCTCGGACTGGGGTATGGGGCGCGGATCGGCATCCTGAAAGAGATGGGCCCCTTGCCGGCGGTGTCGTTCAGCGTCATGCGCCGCGACATTCCAGAGATCGCGTACGGCGATGTTCCCGCGGGCGACCGATTCGGCTATGCCGTGGATCTCCACGCCACCAATCTTCGTTTGATCGCGAGCAAGCACCTGATGGTACTGGACCTCGCAGCCGGCCTTGGGTGGGACAAGTACACCGGCGATGCCGTGATCAGCTTCCGTGATCCGATTACGTCGGTGCCCCAGCCCGACATCCTGCTCGAGCTCAACAACTCGCGCGTGCTCGGGTTCCTGAATGCCGGGATCAGCATGTCGGTTGTCAAGTTGACGGGCGAGGTGGGGTATCAGGCGGGGAAGGACCAGAATCTGACTACGGACTTCGAGGACTTCGATACCACTAAGGGGAAGTTATTCGCCGGCCTCGGTCTGCGAGTGGGCTTCTAGCGCTCCAGTGAACGAGCGGGAGGCCATGGGCCGAGCCCTCGACCTCGCCTGGCGAGGTTGGGGGCGGGTACAGCCGAACCCGCTCGTGGGTGCGGTCGTCCTCGCTGGTGAAGAGCCGGTGGGGGAGGGTTGGCATCCCGGATACGGTGAGCGGCACGCCGAAGCGATGGCCTTGGCCGCCGCCGGCGAACGGGCTCGAGGGGCGACGCTGGTCGTTACCCTCGAGCCCTGCGCGCATCAAGGCAAGCAGCCGCCGTGTACCGAGCTGATACTCCAGTCTGGAGTCCGGCGGGTGGTCGCGGCCATCGCCGATCCCAACCCGGTAGCCGCCGGCGGGGGTGCGCAGCTCCGGGCGGCCGGCATCGAGGTGGAAATCGGGCCCCTGAGCGACGTGGCCCGGGCTCAGAATGCCGTATTCCTGCATGGCGTCCGCGACCAGCGCCGTCCCTTCATCGCCCTCAAGCTCGCCACTACCCTGGACGGCCGGATCGCGGACGCGCAGGGGCGTTCTCGCTGGATCTCGGGCGAAAGCGCCCGGCAGTACGTGCAATGGCTCCGGGCCGGGTTCGACGCCATCGCCGTCGGGGGGCGTACCGCGCGGGTGGATGACCCGGCCTTGACAGTGCGGGGCGAGGTCAGGCCGCGGGTCCTGCCCCAACGCGTGGTGTTCGACCGGGTTGCCGATCTGGGGCCTCACCTCACGGTGGTCCGCACGGCGGGGGAGACACCGACCCTGGCGGTGGTAGCTCCCGATGCCGATGCGGGCCGGGTGAAGCGGCTCGAATCCAGCGGCGTGACCGTCCTGCGGGCCCATACCCTGGACGCGGGAGTTCGCTCGCTTCGCGAGCGGGGCATCGGGTCGATGCTGGTGGAAGGCGGCGGCGAGCTGGCCGGCGCGATGTTGAAGGCCGGGCTGGTGGACCGGTATTACTGGATTCAGGCGCCCCTCTGGCTGGGAGAGGGCGCCCTGCCTGCCATGGCCGGGTTGCCGGGCCGCGCACTGGAACAGGCCGACCGGTGGCGCGTGGTGGAGCGGCGCGCCTTTGGTGACGACACGCTGCTGGTGCTGGACCGGGCCTGATGTTTACCGGCATCGTCACCCGGGTGGGCACGGTCACCCGGGCCGCTCCCAACGCTGGAGGACTCGAGCTGGCCATTGCGCCGAGCTATCCCGACCTCGAGCCGGGTGAGAGTGTAGCGGTGGACGGAGCCTGTCTGACGGTGGAAGCGGCCACGGCGGAAGGGTTCTCGGTCCACGTGGTTCGCACCTCGCTGGACCGGACCCGCTTCGGTGCCTACGGGATTGGCAGGCGGGTCAACCTGGAGCGGGCGCTCCGGGTCGGCGACCGACTCGGCGGACATCTGGTTCAAGGGCATGTGGACGGCATCGGGACAGTCGTATCCGTGGCCGATCGCGATGATGCCCGGCTGTTGAACCTGAGAGTGTCCCAGGAGGTCGCGCGGGTGTCGGTGCCCCTGGGGTCGATCACGGTGGACGGGGTGAGCCTTACAGTCAATGCGAAACCCTCGGCCGAGGTAATCCAGGTATCCCTCATCCCGTTTACTTTACAGCACACGACTCTGGGTGAGCGCCGGGCAGGTGACGAGGTGCACCTCGAGGCCGACACGATCGGGAAGTACGTGGCAGCCCTCCTGGGCAAAGACGTGAGCGGTAAGCAGTAAGCGGTAAGCGGGCGCGGTTCCCGCCTATCGAGTTTATCCCGCTCACCTCTCACCGCTCACCGCTTACGTTTTTAGAGGCACATGACGACTTTCGGGACGATCGAGCAGGCCATCGATGATCTGCGAAACGGCAAGATCATCATCGTGGCCGACGATGAGGACCGCGAGAACGAGGGCGATCTCGTGTGCGCGGCGGAGCTTGCCACGCCCGAGATGATCAACTTCATGACCCTCCATGGCCGTGGGCTTATCTGCCTGGCCCTGACCGGGGAGCGCTGCGACCAGCTGGGCCTGCCCCAGATGACCGAGCGCAACACCGAGGACCTGTCCACCGCGTTCACCGTCAGTATTGATGCCCAACGCCGGTTCGGGGTCACCACGGGCATCTCGGCCACTGATCGAGCCAAGACCATCCACGTGGCCATCAATCCGTCCACGGTGCCCTCTGACCTTCGTCGCCCGGGGCATGTCTTTCCCTTGCGGGCACGTCCGGGTGGCGTGCTTCAGCGGGTGGGGCAGACCGAAGCGAGCGTGGATCTGGCCCGTCTGGCCGGCCTCATCCCGGCCGGCGTCATTTGCGAGATCCTCAATCCCGATGGCTCCATGGCGCGCCGGCCGGAATTGCAGGAGATCGCTCGCCAGCATGGGCTGACCTTTGTGACCGTCGCCCAGCTGGTGGCCTACCGGCTTCGGACCGAGCGGCTGGTCCATCGGGTGGCCGAGGCCCGGGTGCCCACCCCGTACGGCGAGTTTACCATCATCGGCTACAAGAACGACGTCGATTCCGCCGAGCACGTTGCCCTGGTCTACGGAGACGTCACGGGTCAGCCGAACATCCTGGTGCGCATGCACTCGAAGTGCCTGACCGGAGACGTGTTCGGCTCCCAGCGCTGTGATTGCGGCTTCCAGCTTCGGCGGGCCATGGAGCTGATTGCCAAGGAGGGCAAGGGCGCCGTCGTCTACCTGGACCAGGAGGGCCGCGGTATCGGTTTGCTCAACAAGCTGCGGGCCTATGCGCTCCAGGACAGCGGCGCCGATACGGTTCAGGCCAACGAACGGCTGGGGTTTGCGCCCGATCTCAGAAACTACGGCATCGGGGCGCAGATTCTGCGCGACCTGGGACTTTCCTCTATCCGGGTGATGACCAATAACCCCCGCAAGCTGGTGGGTCTCGACGGCTACGGGCTCGAGATCGTGGAGCGCGTCCCATTGCTGGCCGACCCTAGTCACGAGAACCGGACGTACCTTCAGGTCAAGCGCGACAAGCTCGGCCACCTCTTCACTCACTGACTCCGTGCCCGACATTTCCGGTCGCCTCCGTCCATCCGGGCGGGTGGCGATCCTGGTAAGCCGCTACAACGAGCTCGTCACCAGCCGGCTGCTGGACGGGGCGCTGGCCTGCTGCCAGGAAGCCGGTCTCGCCCGGGAGGACGTGGATGTGGTCTGGCTCCCCGGAGCGTTCGAGCTTCCAGTGGCGGCTTCGGCGGCGGCCGACACGGGCCGGTATGCCTGCCTGGTGGCGCTGGGGGCGGTCATCCGGGGTGAGACGCCCCACTTCGAGTACGTGGCCGCCGAAACCGCCCGGGGGCTCACCAATGTCGCCGTGAGCCGGGGCGTCCCGATCGGGTTCGGGGTGCTCACGGTAGACACCATGCAGCAGGCGGTGGATCGGGCGGGCGGGGCTGCAGGGAATAAGGGTCATGAGGCGGCGTCGGCCGCGCTCCGGACCGCTGATGCCTTGAGCCAGCTCCGGGCGTACCATGCTCAGGATTGAGACCAAAGGCCGGGCTCGCGCGCTGCAGATTCTGTACGCCTGGGAGCTCGATGGAAGGCCGCCTATTGCATCGGTCGTCACCGGCGTGGCGCGGCTCACCGGTCCCGAGCCGAAGATTCTGGAC
>DASVGF010000243.1:0-5827 GCA_036379675.1 Gemmatimonadales bacterium
GATCTTGCCGGTCGCTTTCTCGATGGCGACCACCGAGGGCTCGTTCAGCACGATCCCCTCGCCCTTCACGTAGACGAGGGTGTTGGCCGTACCGAGATCCACCGCGATTTCGTTCGCGGGCAGCCAGGACATCAGATTCAAACCGGGAACTTTCATCGAGGAGCCGCTAGGCACATGGCTGGTGAAGGTAAATGGTACGGGTTACGTCCCGCTACTTCCGAAGCCACCGATGCCTCGCGTGGTGGGCGGCAACTCCTCGACCGGACGAAAGGTCACCCGCTCGACTCGCGCGACGATCATCTGCGCGATCCGCATGCCCCGCGTTACCTGGAACTTCTCAGCGCCGAGATTGACCAATGCCACCATCAGCTCGCCCCGGTAGTCGCTGTCCACCGTGGCCGGGGTGTTGGGCAAGGTGATCCCGTGGCGGTACGCCAGCCCCGATCGGGGCCGGATCTGGCACTCATACCCTTCCGGGACGGCGATGCTGTACCCGGTCCGGAACAGCCTCCGCTCCAGCGGCGCCAGCTCGGCGTCTTCGGCGCTGGCCAGGTCGTACCCCGCCGAGCCGGCGGTGGCCGGGCTCGGCAGCGGCAGGCCCGCCCCATGCGGCAGCCGGGTGATCAGGACCTCGACCGCCCCGGGCGCCCGGAGCCGCTCAGACAACGCTGTTGACGTCCGCCAGCGGGAGTCGGAAGGCTTCGGCCACCCCGGGGTACACCACTTTCCCTTCCACTACGTTCAGGCCGAGCCGTAGCGCGGGATCGGACTTGCACGCCGCACGCCAGCCCTGCCGGGCGAGCTTAAGTCCGTATGGGAGCGTAGCATTGGTGAGGGCGAGGGTAGACGTCCTCGGCACTCCGCCCGGCATATTTGCCACGGCATAGTGCAGAATGCCGTCTACGAAGTAGGTGGGGTTCTCGTGGGTGGTGGGCTTGATGGTCTCGACGCAGCCACCCTGGTCTACCGCGACATCCACGATGACCGACCCGGGCTTCATCAGCTTGAGGTCGGCGCGTTTGACCAGGTGGGGAGCCTTGGCCCCCGGCAGCAGCACCGCACCGACTACCAGGTCGGCCCGGCGGATGGCATCCAGAATGTTGTGCCGATTGGAGTAGACCGTATCCACGTTGGCCGGCAAAACGTCGTCCAGATACCGGAGCCGGTCCAGCGAGATGTCCAGAATGGTCACGTGGGCGCCGAGGCCGGCCGCCATCTTGGCGGCGTTGATGCCCACCACGCCTCCCCCGATGATCACCACCTCCCCGGGCGCGACGCCGGGAACCCCGCCCAGCAGGATGCCACTGCCCCCGAAGACCTTCTCCAGGTATTTGGCTCCCTCCTGCACTGCCATCCGGCCAGCCACTTCGGACATGGGCGTGAGCAGGGGAAGCTCGCCGGTCTCGAGCTGGACGGTCTCATAGGCCACGGCAATGGCGCCCGAGTCGATCACCGCGCGGGTGAGGTCTTCCGCGGCGGCAAAGTGGAAGTAGGTGTAGATCACCTGCCCGCGACGCATACGGGGCCACTCCGCGGCAATGGGCTCCTTTACCTTCATGATCATCTCGGCCTGTTTCCACACCTCGTCGGCGGTGGGCAGAATCGTCGCCCCCACCGCCCGGTACGCATCGTCCGTAAAACCACTCCCGGCCCCGGCGCCCTGCTCCACCAACACGGTATGCCCTGCTCCCACCAGGGCCTCGGCTCCGGCCGGCACGAGAGCAATCCGGTTTTCGTTGGTCTTGATCTCCTTCGGAACTCCGATGCGCATGGGTGATCTCTGAATGAGGGTAAAAACGTGAGCGGTGAGCCGTGAGCGGTGAGCGGGAACTCGCGGAAGTTCGCCAGCGCACGCCGGGATGATTCTGTGCTGGCTCCCGCTTACCGCTTACCGCTCACCGCTTACCCTTTTTCCGGTCCCAAACGTACGACGGTCTGCCGGTCCGGAGCAAAAAACTCGGCGGCGACGCCCGCGATGTCCTCCGGGGTCACCCGGTCGATTTCCGCCAGCATCTCGTCGAGCGGACGGTAGGGGTCGTCGTACAGGGTGAAGCCCGCCAGGCGTCCCATGCGGGCCCCAGGGCTCTCCAGCGACAGCATGATCTGGCCCTTGAGCTGTTGCTTGCCATTGGCGAGCTCCGGCAGGGGGAGACCCTCCCGGGCCAGGCGGGCGTACTCGTCGAGGATCGCGGCCACTGCCTCGTCGGCGGTGGAGGGCTGGGTTCCCACATAGACGCCCAGCTGGCCGGACCCCTGGTAGAAGTGCTTGTACGCAAAGATCGCGTAGGCGAGCCCCAGCTCCTCACGGACCCGCTGGAAGAGGCGGCTCGACATCCCGCCGCCGAACACGTTGGTCAGGATGGCCAGGGGAAAGCGGCGGGGATCGCGGAGCGGAAATGTGTCTGTACCGAAGACGATGTGCGTCTGCGCCGTGTCCCGCTCCTCGGCCAGACTGCTCCCCCGCACGGCCGGGGCCGGCTTGACGCCATTGCGGGGCACCTCACGGGTGTTCCCCTCGAACCAGCCCTCCCGTTCCAGCACCGTGAGAAGCTGCTCGTGATTGACGTGCCCCGCCGCCGCTATGACGCAGTTGCCCCGGTAATAGCCGGCGCGATGGAGGGCGCGGAGGTCCTCCGAGGTCAGTGCCTCGAGGGTGTCACGGGTGCCCAGGATGGAGTAGCCGTAGGGATGGCTGGGCCAGAGCGCCTGCGCGTGCAGCTCGAACACGAGGTCGTCGGGGGTATCAGCCACCCCGTTAATCTCCTCGAGCACCACATTCCGCTCCGACTCGAGGTCGCTTTCACGGAGCAGCGGGCGGCGAACCAGATCGGTGAGGATTTCAACCGCGAGCGGGAGGTCGGCGTCGAGGACGTGCGCCTGATAGCTGGTATAGTCGCGGCCGGTGAAGGCGTCCAGCCCGCCGCCGCGCACCTCCAGCTCCAGCGCCAGCTGTCTGGCGCTGCGGCGCTCGGTGCCCTTGAACACCATATGCTCCAGCAGGTGGGAGATGCCCAGCTGGGCGGGACGCTCGTGCGCGCTGGCGGTGCGGACGTAGATGCCCACCGCCGCCGAGCGCACACCAGGTAATGTCTCAGTAAGGACAACCAGCCCGTTGGGCGCAGTGGTCCTGAGTAACCCTTCGTCGAGGCGAGCTGTGTCCACGCAGGGCTACTCCCGGGGCAGCAGCGCCTTCCGGGAGAGCTTCATGCGGCCGCGATCGTCCACCTCGAGCAGCTTGACCTGGACAATGTCGCCCTTCTTGACCACGTCCTCGGTCTTCTCGGTGCGGCCGTGCTGCAGCTCGCTGATGTGGAGCAGCCCTTCAACACCCGGCAGGATCTCGACGAACGCGCCGAACGCCGTGGTGCTCTTGACCGGGCCTTCGTACGTCCGCCCGACTTCGGGCTCGGTGGTGATGGCGGCGACCATGGCCCGGGCCTTCTCCCCGGCTTCTCCGCCCACCGCTGAGATGGTGACGACCCCGGAATCCTCGATGCTGATCTTGGCGCCGGTGGCGTCCTGGATGCCGCGGATGGTCTTGCCCTTCGGTCCGATGACGTCGCCGATCTTATCGGGCTTGATCTGCATGGTGAAGATGCGCGGCGCGTACTTCGAGAGCTCCGTGCGGGGCGCGGGCAGGGCCTTGGCCATCTCCTGCAGGATGTGCAGCCGGCCTTTGCGGGCCCGCTCCAGGGCCTGCTCCATGATCTTGAGCTCGAGGCCCATGATCTTGATATCCATCTGGATCGAGGTGATGCCCTTCTCGGTTCCGGCCACCTTGAAGTCCATGTCGCCGAGGTGATCCTCGGAGCCCAGGATATCGGTGAGCACGGCGACCTTGTCGCCTTCCTTGATCAGGCCCATGGCGACACCGGCACATGGCGCCTTCATGGGAACTCCGGCATCCATCAGCGCCAGGGAACCGCCGCAGACGGTGGCCATGGAGGACGAGCCGTTGGACTCCAGGACCTCGGACACGACCCGCAGGGTGTACGGGAAGTCCTCGTAGTGCGGCAGCAGCGGCTGCAGCGCCCGTTCCGCCAGCGCCCCGTGCCCGATTTCCCGGCGGCTGGTGCCCCGCATCATCTTGACCTCACCGGTCGAGAAGGGGGGGAAGTTGTAGTGCAGCATGAACGACTTGGTCGTCTCGCCGGCCACGTCGATGCTGTCGATGCGCTGCTCGTCGTCGCTGGTACCCAGCGTCACCGACACGAGCGCCTGCGTCTGGCCCCGGGTAAAGAGGGCGGAGCCGTGGGTGCGGGGCAGCACGCCGGTTTCGATGGTGATGGGGCGGATGGTGTCCAGGGTGCGGCCGTCTACCCGCTCCGACTTCTCCAGCACCTGCTTCCGCATGACCCGGTACTCGATCTCCTCGAGCTCCTCCGAGATGTCGCGGCCCAGCTCGGGGTGCTCCAGGAGCACCTTCTTGTAGATCTCATCCTTGACCGCTTTGACGTTGCTGCTGCGGCCGGCCTTGTCCTTGGCGTTGATCGCCTGCGCCATGGCCTCTTCGGCCAGAGCGCGGACCTTGGCGAGCAGCCCGGCATCCGGCTCAGCCTTGGACCACTTGATCTTCTGGAGCGGCCCGACCTTATCCATCAGCTGCTTCTCCACCCCCAGCAAGTCCCGAATCCCCTTCTGCGCCACCTTCAGCGCCTCGAGCATCTCGGCCTCGGATACCTCGAGCGAGCCGCCTTCGACCATCATGATGGAATCGGCCGAACCGCTCACCACCAGGTCGATGCTGGAGAACTCGAGCTGCTGGAAAGTGGGGTTGAGGATCCAGTTCCCCTCCACCCGTCCTACCCGCACGGCGGCGAGCGGCCCGTTCCAGGGCACGGTGGAGATGCTGAGGGCGGTAGCGGCGGATACGATCCCAAGGACGTCGGCGTCGTTTTCCTGATCGGCCGAGAGGACGGTGACGAAGACCTGCACCTCGTTCTTGAACCCTTCCGGAAACAGCGGCCGGATGGAGCGGTCGATCAGGCGGCTGGCCAGGATCTCCTTGTCGGAGGGCCGGCCTTCCCGCTTGAGAAACCCGCCCGGAATCTTGCCGGCGGCGTAGGTCTTCTCGCGGTACTCCACGGTCAGGGGGAAGAACGGGAGGCTGGAGGTGTTCGGTGAGACGGTTACTGCGGCGAGCACCATCGTGTCGCCGTAACGCAGGGCGGCGGAACCCGCGGCCTGCCGTGCCATCCGGCCGGTCTCGAGGGAAAGCGGGCGGCCGGCAAACTCGGTTTCAATCCGTTGTACGGTCACTTCTTGTTCTCTCTCTCTGTAAGGGCGTCTTTGCTGCGAGTCTGGGGTCTGGGATAGACCCCGCAACCCTGGAAAGCAGAGAGGGCGTCCCGATAGTCGATCGGGACGCCCCCGTGTTACCCGCGCCGGCTAGTGCCGCAGGCCCAGCTGCTCGATGAGCGCTCGGTAGGTCGGCAGGTCGCTTCGCTTGAGATACGTGAGCAGGCGGCGGCGGGTACCGACCATCTTCAGCAGCCCGCGGCGGCTGTGATGGTCCTTGGAGTGGGTGCGGAAGTGCTCGGTGAGCGAGTTGATCCGCTCGGTGAGCAAGGCCACCTGGACCTTGGTGGAACCGGTATCCTTTTCGTGGGCCTGATGCTTGGCCGTAACCGCCTGCTTGTCGAAGCTCATGCCGCTTGATGTCCTCGGTGCAAATGTCGAGCGCGTCGTAATCCGTTGTAGCACGGAAGTATAAGGGGGTTGCTGGCCGGCCCGCAATGGGATAGCATCACCCCCAATGACTGCCCTCCCCGAACCCCAGGCCGGGATCGTCCGGGTAGGACCCTTTGCCGGGTTCTACCAGCGGTTC
>DASVGF010000244.1:0-7619 GCA_036379675.1 Gemmatimonadales bacterium
CGTGTTCGCCCAGTTCCCCGCCGTGGATGGATACACCCACCAGTCGGGCTACGACTCCGAGGTGGTTCGCCGAGCATTGCTCAAGGTGGATGCGACGGTCGGACGCCTGCGGGACACACTCCGGAAGCGCGGCGAGCTGGAGCAAAGTCTCGTCCTGCTGGTGAGTGACCACGGCGCCTCGGCCGTGCACACGCATCTCGACCTGGGAGACTGGTTTCGCCTTCGGGGTGTGCCCACGCTGGCGCATCCCATCGTGTGGCAGCGGCATCCCCGTGCGGCGGTCATGGTGGCCGGGAATGGCTCGGCCATGGTATATGCCCGTCCGGCCGAGCCGCGGGATGAGCGGTGGCCCATCGAGCGCCTGCGTGGGCCGGCAGCGTTCGGCACTCGAGGAGATCTCGTCGGGGCACTGCTCCAGGAGCCTTCGGTGGCGTTCGTGGCCGCCGAGTCGGAGCTGGGTGGGCTCTGGATCGAGGACCGGAAGGGCTCGGCCCGAGTGGAGCGGCGCGGCGAGGAGATCGCCTACCTGCCGGTGACGGGCGATCCCCTGAGAATCGGAGGGCGGAAGGGCGGGACCGCGAGAGAGTGGCTGGAGACCAGTTGGAACGGGCGCTATCCCGACGCGGTCTTCCATCTGCTGGACCAGTTTCGCAGCCGTCGGACCGGTGATCTCCTGGTCATCGCGCGCGACGGGTACGATTTCCGGGCTCGCTTCGAGGTACCGGAGCACCGGTATGGGCATGGGAGTCTCATCCGGGCCCACATGCAGACCCCGGTGCTCTCCAGCCAGCCCATTCCCCAGGTGCCGCTTCGCACGGTGGATCTCTTCCCGGCGATGCTCGATTGGCTGGGGGTTGCGGCTCCTGATGGCATTGACGGCGAGCCCGTATGGCTTCCGGGCGAGCAGCGCCGCAGGGTGCGGAAAGCCGCGCGAGAGGCGGCTCTTCCCGGCCCGAACGTCAGGGTCCGTAGCTCAGTTGGATAGAGCGCTTGCCTCCGGAGCAAGAGGTCGCGCGTTCACGCACCCGCTGCGCGGGTACCCGGCGCCGGGCCCCTTCAGCCTGGTTGCGCAAAGCCCTCCAGTCAGCGAATATCCCCTCCAGAATTCAGGGTCCGTAGCTCAGTTGGATAGAGCGCTTGCCTCCGGAGCAAGAGGTCGCGCGTTCGAGTCGCGCCGGGCCCATTCAGCAGCACGAGGCCGCGCGTTCCCGAGCGGTAGCATAGGGTGAGGAGTGACGGCATCTTCACCGGCTCAGACGCGGACTCCTCCACCACGGGAACGGTATCCCTTGCGGTCGACCCCACCATCCAGCACTGAAGCCGACATTCCGACCAGGGCGACCGACCCTCGGCAGGACATGGCGGAGCGTTTGCAGTTCCACGCCCAACTCCTCGAGGCCATCTCAGACAGTGTGATCTTTACCGACCTCGAGGGGCGCATTCAGTACTGGAATCGAGGCGCGGAGGAACTGTTTGGCTACTCCGCGGCGGAGATGCTGGGAGGCACCCCGGCCATCCTCTACCCCGATGCCGGGGCCGAAAATCTCGAGGCCGATCTTGCGGCGATCAGGGCGGGGCGCGAGTACGTCGCCACGTGGAAGGGCCGCCGAAAGGACGGGTCCGTCGTCTGGCTGGACGTGAAGACCTCGTTGGCCCGCAATGTGTTCGGTGATCCGATTGGCTTTATCGGCGTGGGGAAAGATGCCACCCAACGCAAGCAGGCCGAGGATGCGCTCACGAAGAGTGTCCAGCGCTACCGGCTGATTTCACAGGCCAGCCGGGAGGCCCTCTGGGAGTGGGATCTCCCAAGCGGCAAGGTGGAGTGGAGTTCCGGGGCCGAGACGATCCTTGGGTTCGACCCGGGCAGCGTTGACCCCAATGGAATACTGGGCCCGGAGCACATTCATCCGGAGGACCGCCGGAGGGTCGAGACCGGGCTGAGTGGCGCTATCGCCGGAACTGGGGTGTTCTGGTCGGCCGAATATCGCATTCGCCGACAGGACGGGACCTACGCGGTGGTCTCCGACCGAGCCTACATCGACCGGGACTCGGAAGGCCACCCGCTGAGGGCGGTGGGAGCGATGGCCGACATCACCGCGCGAAAGCAGGCCGAAGAGCACTTCAGAAAAGCCGACCTTCTGGAGGCAGTAGGTCGCCTGGCGGGGGGAATCGCCCACGATCTCAACAACATGCTGATGAGCATCCGCGCCTCAGCCGAGTTTCTCTCGAGGCGGGTGCCGGACGCCGGCGACAAGAGCGACGTACAGCGGATCATCCTCGCGGCAGGCCGAGGGGCCAAGCTCACCCAGCAGCTCCTCGCATTCGCGCGCCGGGACATGCTGCAGCCCCAGTCGATCGATCTCAATACGGTTGTCAGCGACGCGGCTACGCTGTTGCGGCCGCTGCTTCGGAAGACCGTCGATCTTCAGCTCCGCCTGGGGAGCGAGCTCGAGCCCGTTTTCGCCGACAAGTCCCGCATGGAACAAGTGGTCGTCAACCTGGTACTCAACGCCAGGGACGCCATGCCTGACGGTGGGCGGGTCACGATTGAAACAGCTTCGGTGACATTCGATCAGGCCTACAGCCAGCGGCACTCGAATGTCAGGGTCGAGCCCGGGCGGTACGTGATGCTGGCCGTGAGCGACACGGGCCACGGCATGGACCGGAAGACGTTGAATCATATTTTCGAGCCGTTCTACACCACCAAGCCGCTGGGAGAAGGCACCGGGCTGGGGCTGGCCTCGGTCTATGGCTCCGTCAAGCAGGCCGGCGGATTCGTCTGGGCGTATAGCGAACCGGGCATCGGCACGGTGATCAAGGTCTATCTTCCGGAACCGGAGCCGTCGTCCGCAGGGCTAACCAGCCAGACTCTGCCCCGCTGATCATCCGTAATGATGACGCCTCCGCTCGGCGCTATCGCGACTCCGGCCGGCCGGTGCTGGGCCGTGCCCGGCTGCAGCTCCTTCCCGGCGAATCCATCGGCCAACACGCGGAAGTCGCCGGCCGGCTTCCCATCCGCCAGCGGCTGGAACACGACCTTGTAACCCTCCTGGGGCTCCGGTGAACGGTTCCAGGAGCCGTGAAAGGCAATGAACGCTCCGGAGTCGGCGAACGCAACCGAATTCGGAGCCCAATGGGCCGGGAATACCGCCACCGGCCCGCGCTTCTGCCCGCACCGGCCGACCCTCTTGCCGTCGCCCCCATACTCCGGTGCCAGCACCAGTCGCTTCTGCCCGGGATCGTAGTAGCAGTACGGCCACCCGAAGTCCGCCCCCTGGTCCACCTTCAGCAGTACCTCGGAGGGCAAGTTGGCGCTCTGCTTCCAGTCGTAGAGCTTGGGCCAGTTCTGCCCCAGCTGGTCCCGGCCATGCTGGGTCGCGTAAAGGGAGCCGTCGTGCGGGTTGATGGCCGGATTGGAGTTACGAATGCCGGTGGCGTACCGGGCGGCTGGGCCGAAGCGCTGCCCGGTTCGGGTTGAGCTGAACCGCCAGATGCCGCCGCGAGTAGCCAGCTCCTTGCAGGGATCGATCCCCTTCGATTCCGTCTGCCGGTCCTGTTCCTGGCAGGCGTTGGTGTCGGACCCAACGTTGACGAACAGGTTGCCTTTGGCATCCACCGCGATGGGGTGCATCGGATGCCCGCCGACCGTGTGGAGTCCGCGAACGATGGTATCCGGTGATCCCGACGGTACCAGCTCGCCGGGGGTCAGGCGGTAACGCAAGATGCTCGAGTCCGACTCGACGTAGAGAGCGTTGCCCTGCAGGGCGATTCCAGTTCCCCCGCGGCTGCCCGACTCGCTACTGGCGCCGAAGCGCTGAATGACATCGGCCCGGCCGTCCCGATTTGAGTCTCTGATCGCCACCACATATCCCCCGGCGGGCGCAGCCCGGGAGGTGTCGTAGGGAGACCGCCAAGTGTTGACGTACACGTCGCCGCTGGGGGTCACCGCCGCGTGCCGGGCAGACCCGATCTTGTCGGCCAGAACCGTCGCCTTGAAGCCCTCAGCGACGGTGATGCCGGGTGCCTCCCTGTCAGGCGCCGACCCGGTAACCCGGGCGGACGCCGAATCCTCTGCCGGGGTTCGATCCCGCTGTCCGCAGCCAAGGGCGCCGGCCGCCAGAGCGGGAAGCAGCGCAAAGGAGGGCACGGCACGAAGTCGCGTGAGATACATGGAGCTTCCTTTCCATTCCCTGGTCTTCCCGCCGGCCGGCACTTGCCGGCTCGATCGGAGACAATGTAGCGGGGTTGTCCGCTGTGGGGGGGCGATCTGACCCTCGGGCTTGCCCCATCCGACCGACCCCCTGTTACTTACGCTGATCGACAGCGGCTCAACGCTTACCCCTACCCGCGTCACGCGTGCCTGCACCAGACCGCTTGCTCAAACGTCTGACTCCGCACCTGACCGCCTTGGCCGCCGTCTCGCTGCTCACGGTCGTGCGGATCCTGCTCATACCCGTGCTCGGCTACGAGCTCCCCTTCATTACCCTGTTTCCCGCAGTCTTCTTCGCCGCCTGGTACGGCGGCCTCGGTCCTGCCGTGACGGCCACCGTGGCCGGCATCGCCATGGCGCTCTACTTCTTCTTCCCGCCCATCTACAGCCAGGCCGCCACCGGAGTCGTCGGGCCCCTCGGCGCTGCCCTCTTCGGCCTCATTGGAGTGGCGGCTGGCTGGCTCGGCCAGTCACGGCTGGCCGCCCTCGAACAGGCTCAAGCCGCGGCCCGTCTGGCACAGACGGAGGCCGAGCGGGCGGAGGAGCAAGCGGTCCGGGCGGAGGAGGAAGCGGTGCGTGCGGAGGAGGAAGCGGTCCAGGCCGAGGAGGAACGGCTTCGGGCCGAGGAGCTGGCACACCGCGCGGAGCGCGCGGTCGAGGAAGCCGAAGTTGCTCTGGCGCAGCAACTCGAGACCGAGACGGCGCTGCGGCAGAGCGAGGAGCGTTACCGGGCCTTCATCGAGCAGACCGCCGAGGGCGTGTGGCGAATCGAGCTTCCGCGGGGGGTACCCCAGAACCTTCCGGTCGACGAGCAGATCGAGCGCTTCTATGCCGATGGGATCCTGGCCGAGTGTAACGACGCCATGGCGCACATGTACGGCTATACCAGGGCCTCGGACCTGGTAGGAGCCCGGCTGGCGGACCTGCTTCCGCGCTCCGATCCCAACAACCAGGAGTTCCTGCGGGCGTTCGTCCAAAGCGGCTACCGGCTCACGGACGCGGAATCGCACGAGCGAGACCGGGAGGGCCAGGAGCGCTACTTCCTCAACAACCTCATCGGCATTGTTGTCGATGGCCAGATCGTCCGGGCGTGGGGCTCCCAGCGCGATGTGACCCTGAGCCGCCAGGCCGAGGCCGAGCTGCAGCGGAGCGAGGCCCGATTCCGCAGCATTTTCGAGTCCGGTCTGGTAGGTATCGCATTCTGGAACCAGGAGGTGGTCACGGGCGCCAACGACACCTTCCTCGGTATCCTGGGCTATGACCGCCAGGATCTTCGGAACGGCCTGCTCCGCCGCGAGCGTCTCTTTGCGCCCGGAGGCGCAGAGGCCGATGCGCGAGCCTATCAGGAGATCCAACAACGGGGCTCCTGCCAGCCCTATGAGAAAAGCTTCGTCCGGAAGGACGGCAGCCGCATACCGGTCCTGGTAGGTGCCGCCCGCCTCGGACCGGACATGAACGACCTGGTGTTTTTCATCCTCGATCTCACGGAGCGGCACCGGGCCGAGGAACGCGCGAGGCAGGCGGAGCGAATCGAGGTCGTGGGCCAGCTCGCCGGCGGGATGGCGCACGAGGCCAACAACCAGATGTCTGTCGTGCTGGGGGCCGCCAGCTTCATCCTGTCGCGGAACGATCTTCCCGATATCGTGCGCCAGGACGTCAACTACATCCAGCAGGCCGCCGAGCGTACCGCCGCCATCACTCGACAGCTCCTGGCCTTCAGCCGGAGGCAGATACTTCAGCCCAGGGTCGTCGACCTGAACGAGGTGCTGCAGCACCTCGAGCCCATCCTGAGGCGCACCCTGACGGAGGGGCAGGATCTGGTGCTTCGTCTGGCGCCAGGGCTGGCCCCGGTGCGGGCCGACCCGGTCCAGCTCGACCAGGTGCTGCTCAATCTCGCCATCAACGCGCGCGACGCGATGCCGCAGGGTGGGACGCTGACGGTGGAAACCAGGAGCGTCAGGATCACCGACCAGTTTATCGCCCTCCACCCGGCGGCAAGTCTGACCTCGGGGCCGCACGTCGCCCTCATCGTCAGCGATACCGGTCAGGGAATGAGCCAGGATACGCTCAAACATCTCTTCGAGCCGTTTTTCACCACCAAGAGCGTGGGGGAAGGCAGCGGACTCGGCCTGGCGATGGTCTACGGGATCGTGAAGCAGAGCGGGGGTGACGTCTGGGCGTACAGTGAGCCGGGGATGGGAACCACGCTGAAGTTGTACCTGCCGGCGGCGTCGCACGTGCCAGGGACCGGGGAAGCGGAGGGGTCGGAGACCCCATTCGTTTCCCCCGGTGGCACGGTGCTCGTGGTGGAGGATGACGAACTGGTCCGGACCATGGCGAAGCGGTCGCTGCTGGAAGCCGGCTTCCAGGTAATCGAGGCCGGAGACGGCCGTCAGGCGGTCGCTCTCACCGAGCAGCACGACGGGATCGATGTCGTGCTGACCGACCTGGCTATGCCGGAAGTCGGGGGCCGCGAGCTGGCACGCCACCTGGCCCAAACCCGCCCCGGCCTCCCGATCATCTTCATGTCGGGTTACACCGACGATGACCTGGCCCGCCGCGGGCTGCTGGAGGCGGGACACCCCTTCCTTGAGAAACCCTTCTCGCCCATTGACCTGGCGAAGAAGGTCTGCGAGGTGCTCGACGGAAGAACCGACCACGTCTGACGTTTTTCCACCAGGCCGTCCCGGCCGATTCCGACTCTCCCGCCTCGATCGTCTCAACCAACACGAGCCTGGTCAATTCCGTGGCGCAGGACACAACGTGGACGCTTGGTGCGACTCATACTGTCGGGCCGGGCCACGCTGTATCCCACTGTAAAGCTGAGGAGAGGCAGGACACATGGCGACACAACTCGAGCGAAGAGCCGGCGAGGCCGGCTTTGAGGATTTGGAAGAGGACCCCAGGGAGACCCTGCCCCCGCGCCGGGCACGGCCGCGGCACGCGAGTTCATCACCCGGGGAAGCCGGCGACGAGCGGCTGGCGCGGGGACTAGGCTGGTTCAGTATCGGCCTGGGACTGGCCCAGATTACCGCTCCCCGGTCTATCGCGCGTTTGATTGGCGTTTCTGACGAGGACGAGACCCGCAACACCATGTTCGCCATCGGGCTGCGAGAGATCGCCAGCGGCGTCGGAATCCTCAGCCGACCGAACCCGGCCCCATTCCTGTGGAGCCGCGTAGGCGGGGACATCATGGATCTGGCACTGCTCGGCAAGGAACTGGGTTCGGCGGCGGCGAAGCGGCCCCGCGTAGCGGCCGTCACCGCAGCCGTGCTCGGCGTGACGCTACTCGACCTCTACGCCAGCCAGGAATTCAGCCGAACCGGCGCTCCCGGGGGCAAGACTCAGGAACGTGGGGTCCGGCTCCGGGTAGCGATCACCGTGAACTGCCCGGTGGAAAGGGCCTATG
>DASVGF010000245.1:0-2048 GCA_036379675.1 Gemmatimonadales bacterium
TTCGCAGCGCCTCCACTATTCTGGCGTGATGCTGAGTAGATAGTGTCACCCGACCAGCTTCACCGAGGTAGGCTCGCATGTATCGTCGGGGAACCTGCCACAGCTCCGAGATCATGGCGAGGAGGCGGCGGTTGGGGCAGCCCTGGAGGAGGGTCCGGTGCCATTCTTCGTCGAGTGCAATACAGCGGTCGGCATCGCCTCTGGTGACGCCCAGCTCCCGGTCGATTTCACCGAGACGGGCCAGGCGGTCGGCCGGCATCTCGCCCGAAAGCTCGAGGGCCAATCCTTCCAGGGACGCGAGGACCGCGCCGGTTTCCCGCATCTCGGCAGCATCCAGACGGCAGACGCTGAATCCCCGTCCCATGTCGGCTTCGAGGGCGCCCTCCCGCACCAGCCGGAGGAGGGCCTCGCGTACCGGCGTTCGGCTGACGCCGAGCTGGGCGGCAATCTGGGTGTCCCGGACGCGGGTACCCGGGGGGAGCTGGCCTTTGTGGATGCGGTCGCAAACCTGGCGGTAGACCTCATCCCGGAGGGGTGTTCGGGCGATAATATGACTGATCCTCCACGAAGATAGAGCAGTTGTATTCTGTATACAGTATTCACCACTCACCGTCAAGGCTTACCGGAGAAGCTGCTATGATGAAATCGGCGCTGTTCACAGCCCTCATCCTGTCGGCCCAGTCCCTGGCGGCCCAATCCGAGCCCGAGCTCAAACAGTATTTCGAAGGCCGGACGGTCACCACCCGGCTCGCCATGCCGGGTACCGAGAACGGAGTGGACATCTACCCCGGCAGCGACCGGCCGATCGACTACCCCAAGTACGCCGACCGGCTGAAGGACTACGGCACCGCGATCAGGGTGGGGGAGCCGGTCACCATCACCAAGATCAAGGTCAAGGACAAGCTGATCGAGTTTCAGCTGGGCGGTGGCGGTTACGGCACCTTCGGAGACGAAACCTCGACCAACGTAAACACGGGACAGGCGCCGGTGACGAAGCGGGAAAAGAATCTGGAAGCGATGATCAAGCGGGAGACGGACCCGGCCCGGAAGCGGGCCATGCGGGAGGAGCTGGACGATCTCAGGGCCGCGCGCGAACGCGAGAACGCCCGCAATCGCTCCGCGGTAGCAGAGGCAGAGGAGCACCGGAAGCAGAACATCCGCCAGCGGCGGATGGAGGGCGGCTCGCGCTTCAACCTTCGCTACCGCGATCGGGTGCCCGCCTCGGCCTTGAGCCCTGAGGCCGTGATGGCAGCATTGGCCGAATACGTGGATTTCGGCCCCTTGCGGTCGACGGTGGCGGCCACGACTCCCGGGCAGCAGCCCGAAAGCCCGCGCCGCGGTGGACTCCCTCGTAAGGGGATGCTCGCGCAGGAAGTGGAGAGCCAGCTCGGGCCACCGACTTCGAGCAGGGAGCGGAAGGAAGGCACCTTGAAGGTGCAGACCCGGGAATTCTCCACTCCCGAAGGGCGCATTACGGGTGAATTTGTGGAGGGGGTCCTTATCCGCTACACCGTCACATCCGAATAGCCTATTCGAGCCTCGCCTCCATGTCGATCTGGACGTTGTTCTGCAGCGCTCCGGATACCGGACAGCCCTTCTTGGCGGCGTCGGCGGCCTTGGCAAAGCCGGCTTGATCCAGGCCCGGCACCTTGCCCCTCACATCGAGGTGCATCCGGGTGATCTTGAACCCGTCACCCACTTTGTCGACGGTGCACGAGGCTTTGGTACTGATCCGGCTGGGCGGCGTCCCGTTCTTCTCCAGGCCGGCCGACAACGCCATGCTGAAGCAGGCGGCGTGCGCCGCGGCGATGAGCTCCTCGGGGTTGGTACCGCGCGCACCCTCGAAGCGGGTGGAAAAAGAGTAGGCACCCTCGAATGCGCCGGAGCCCGCCTTGAAGTTACCCCGGCCTCCCTTCAGACCTCCCTCCCACACCGCAGTCGCGTTACTGGTCGGCATCTATGTCTCCCTGTGAACTCTAGCTTACCGGCTGTCCATCGCTGTCGATGAGGCGGATCTCGCCCAGATTCAGCTCGCGGATGCCGGGCTC
>DASVGF010000246.1:0-8938 GCA_036379675.1 Gemmatimonadales bacterium
AAGGATGCTGACATCCCGCCAGTTGACCGGCGTAGGCTCCTCGGGGCCGGGCATCCTGGCACCAGAGCGGGTCTTCCGGGCCTGGTACATTGTGCCTGCGATCCAGATCCCGAGGGCCGGCAGCAGGAACGCCACCCGGAATCCGAACCCGGAGGCCGGCGGCAGCTCGGCGACCTTCTGGGCAATCGCCACCTGAAACGGATTGACCGGGCTGAAGGCCGCGCCAATGGCGGCCGGCCCCAGACTCATGGCCACCGCTGTGGTAGGGGTGAAACCCAGCTGCCGGACCAAGAGGAGGAGCACCGGCGCGAACGCAATAAGCTCCTCCTGCATCTGCATCATGACCCCGCCCAACGCGAAGGGCACGCTTGCTACGGGGATCACCAGGATGCCCCGACCCCGCAAGCCGCGCACCAGGGCTTGGACCAGCCGCAGGAAGGTGCCGGTGCGCTCAACTACGGTAAAGCCGCCCCCGATCAGGAAAATCAGGGCAATCACGGATGCGGCATCCACAATGCCTTTCGGGATCGCCACCACAGCCTGAAACGCACTCACCGGCCGAGGATCGACAGGATGGTAGGTGCCGGCGATCACTACGCTCCGGCCGGTAACCGGGTCTTCCCTCCGCTGGTACTCCCCGGCTGGGAGAATCCAGGTCAATGCGGCGGCCACCAGAATGCAGCCCACCAGCAGGGTCAGCGGGGGAGGGAACCTTCCCCCTGCGCCTAAAGCGGGCGGCACTGTCTGCTGACTGGAGGGATGCGGCTGCAGGCGATGGATTCGTTCATGCCGTTTATCAGGGGGCCGCAGGCGGTGGTCTGCGCCTCCCGGGTGGCGTCCGCCTCGGACGAGGCGGACGCAGTGGCAGTGTTCCGGGTGTTGTTGAACGCGACCGTAACGGTGCACTCCACCCGTTGGGACGCGATGGTAGACCACAGCAGGAACCCAGCGAAGGCAAGAACCACGAGCAGTGTCAGGACCCTTCCCCGGTTTGTCACGGTGCCTCTCCGGCTAGGTGGGTGGGTTCCCGGTCGAGGAACCAGCGGCCGGGTGCCGCTGTTGTGCAACAGAGCGCCGGCTGGAAGGCCTATGCCCGGGGATACTTGATGGAATGTGAAGCCGTCCTGCTACTGCTGTGGGAATATCTTGATGGGGAGCTTGGTCCGGAAGTGTCCGCCGGGGTGGCGGCACATCTGGGGCGGTGTGCCTGCTGTCACCCGGTGTACTGCTGCAACCGGGCTTTTCTTCTGCTGATGGCCCGGCAACGAGACCGATGCTCCGCTCCAGCCGGGTTACGACTCGCCGTTCGAACCAGGATCACTCTCGCCTGACGACTCAAGCTTCATCCAGCCGGATGTCGGTCTCGAGCTCCTCCTGGATCCACTCCAGATATTTTCGATCGGCCTGGAGGATGGGAACCACGATGATTTCCGGGACTTCGTAGGGGTGGAGCTCCCGGATCCGGGCCTCCAGTGCGGGTAGCCGCAACGCCATCGTCTTGAAGTGGCAGTACCACTCCTGGTCCTGCTCTACCTCTCCTTTCCATCGGTAGGTGCTCGAGATCGGGCCCTGCACCTGGGCGCAGGCCGCCAGCCGTTCCTCCACCGCGCGAGAGGCCACTCGCTGCGCGGTGCGTTCATCCGGGAAGGTGGTCGTCACCTGTACGCACTCGGGCATAGCAGGTCCCCTGGATGGGCGAACCTATATCTGGCTAGACCTTCAACGCCCCGTCCCCGCCACCGTCGGCAAACCGGGGGTCTCGCCACCCGCTTTGCCGTCGTCAATCGGGTTCACCATGGTCAGCCAACCGCTTCTGAAGTGGATCGTAATGCGGTACCCGAGGGGATCAGCCTGGATGTCGGTGACGTCCGGAAGGGTGCGGGCGTAGCTGACGGCTGCCTCGGCCTGCTTTTCCCGGTCGGCACGCGATGAGCCCGTGTGGGCGCGAGCGTATTCTCGCGCAATGGCGATCTCCTGGGCCTGTTCCCGGCCGTAGCGCGCGAACTGGTCGGGCGGAACCAGGCCATCCTGGTCGGTGAGACGGGACTGGAAATCGTAGTCCCGGCACGACGCCAGCGCGGCCATAACCAGTGCTATCCACACCAATCGCATCATCGGGTCCTCGAGCAAAGTCACTGTCCGGTCGGCGGTCCCTGACCGAAAGTACAACCTTTCGATCTCCGCCGACACCTCGGAGCGCACAATCGATTGGTTTGGTGCCATGTTAGTATGGTGAGGGTAGGGTGAATCTGGGGCAGGCTCCGGTACAGGATCGAGGTATATGTGAAGCGCAGTCTCGTCGCACCCCTGGTCTTGATGGCGCTCATGACGCTGGCCGCGCATGCCGGGTGGGCACAGCAGCCTGCCACCGGCCCCCTCGTCGTCTTCAATGCCGGAAGCCTGGCCAAGCCGTTCAGCGACCTCTTACGCGCCTTCAAGGCCCGGAATCCCGGAGTGGTCCCGGCCCAGGAAAACTCAGGCAGTCTGGAGGCGGCCCGAAAGGTCACCGACCTGGGCAAGATCCCCGACGTGATCGGCGTGGCCGACTACGGGGTGATCCCCAAGCTGCTTCTCCCCACACACGCGGGCTGGTACGCGACGTTCGCCCGGAATGCGATGGTGCTCATTCACACCGAACAGTCCGCCGGTGCCGGAGAGATCAATGGTGAGAACTGGTGGAAGGTGCTGCTGCGTACGGGGATGCGTGGCGGCCGATCGGACCCGGCGCTCGATCCCAATGGGTACCGCACTCTCATGGTGTTCCAGCTCGCCGAGAAATTCTACCAGCAGCCGGGGCTGGCCGAAAAGCTGCTGCGCGCCTTCCCGCCCAAGTACGTGCGTCCGAAGGAAGCCGACCTCACTGCCCTGGTGCAGGCAGGAGAGCTGGATTACTCGTGGTCGTACGCCTCGATTGCAAAGACCGCCAGGCTTCCCTACGTGGACCTGCCGGATGAGGTCGATCTCAGCAACCCCGCAATGGCGGAGCGATACGCGGGGGCCAGCGTTCGACTGCCGGGAAAGAGCCGGGCGGGAGCAGACTCGGTGGAATTCCGGGGCGAGCCGATCGTGTATGCCCTCACCATCCCCAAAGGTGCGGCCCACCCCGAGACAGCCAAGGCATTTGCGCGGTTGGTCTTCTCTCCCGAAGGCCAGGCCATTCTCAAGGAGAACGGGTTCACGCTGCTGGAGAAGCCGATGGTTGCCGGACCCGAGCCGCCGCCCCCCGGACTCTTCTGATTATCTTTTCCGGATCTCCTCCGTCCGGTGAAGTGATGAGTGGTAGCTGGAACATCCCCGTCCCTCATAATGAGCCAGTGCTGAGCTACGCTCCGGATACACCGGAGCGTACGGCTCTCAAGGCGGCGCTCTCCGCGGTGGGGTCGCAGCAGGCAGACATCCCCGCGGTGGTGGGAGGGCGCGAGGTTCGCACCGGCGTCACCCAGGACGTGGTCTCTCCCCACTGCCACCGCAGGGTGCTGGCCCAGGTCCACCAGGCCGACCGCGCCACGATCGAGGTCGCCATCAAGTCGGCGGTCGAGGCGCAACGCGACTGGAGCCATTGGCGCTTCGAGGATCGCGCCGCGGTCTTCCTCCGGGCGGCCGAGCTCCTGGCTACCCGGTACCGGCAGCTGCTCAACGCCGCCACCATGCTGGGGCAGAGCAAGACGGCATTCCAGGCGGAGATCGACAGCGCCTGCGAGCTGATCGACTTCCTTCGGTTCAACGTGCACTACGCCGAACGGATCTACCGCGAGCAGCCGGACTCCTCGCCGGGCGTCTGGAACCGGATGGACCACCGGCCACTGGAAGGTTTCGTCTACGCCATCACGCCGTTCAACTTCACGGCCATCGGGGGGAACCTGCCCACGGCTCCGGCGCTCATGGGAAACGCGGCCATCTGGAAACCGGCGGCCACAGCGGCGCTCAGCAACTGGCACTTTTTCAAGCTGCTGGAGGAGGCGGGGCTTCCGCCGGGTGTCATCAACTTCCTGCCGGGCAATCCAATCGAGCTGAGCGATGCCCTCCTGGGCGACCGCAATCTCGCAGGCATTCATTTCACCGGCTCCACCCCGGTCTTTCAGAGCCTGTGGAAAACGGTGGGCAACAATCTGGACCGGTACAAGAGCTATCCCCGCATCGTGGGTGAGACCGGCGGCAAGGACTTCATTCTTGCCCACTCCAGCGCCGACGTAGATGCGTTGGCCGTGGCGATGGTGCGGGGGGCCTTCGAGTATCAGGGGCAGAAATGCAGCGCGGCGTCGCGGGCCTATATCCCTGACACTCTCTGGCCCGCCGTGCGGGACCGAGTGGTGGGCATGATCGGCGACATTCGCATGGGCGACGTGGCCGACTTCAGGAACTTCATGGGGGCCGTGATCGATCGGCGTGCATTCACCCGGCTCCGGGACCACCTGGAGGCCGCCAAGCGGGACAAGGGGGTGACCGTCGTGGCCGGAGGCGGCAGCGACGATTCAGTGGGCTTCTTCGTCCAGCCGACGCTGCTGCAGGTGGAAGACCCGACCTATCGTCTGATGTGTGAGGAGATCTTCGGTCCGGTGCTGGCCGTCCATGTCTACCCGGCGGCGCGCTGGGCGGAGACGCTGAAACTGGTGGACGCGACGAGCCCTTACGCGCTCACCGGGGCGGTGTTCTCGCGCGACCGGCGGGCGCTGACCGAAGCCGATCGGGCTCTCCGGAACGCTGCGGGCAATTACTACGTCAATGACAAGCCGACTGGTGCGGTGGTGGGTCAGCAGCCCTTCGGCGGGGCCCGCGCCAGCGGGACCAACGACAAGGCCGGCTCGGTGCTCAACCTGCTCCGCTGGGTCTCG
Source organism: Gemmatimonadales bacterium (assembly GCA_036379675.1). Lineage (GTDB taxonomy): Bacteria > Gemmatimonadota > Gemmatimonadetes > Gemmatimonadales > GWC2-71-9 > CAVVWJ01. The sequence goes on from DASVGF010000246.1 coordinate 4,833, forward strand.
CCCCGCAGCATCAAGGAGACGCTGAGTCCGCCCCGGGACTACCGCTACCCCTTCATGGAAGCCGAGTAACCTCCCCAGTCGCATCACTTCCATTCCCGATGCGAAGCGCGCTGATGCTCACAGCTGCCCTGGTCTGGGCGCCCCAACAAGACTGGGTGGTGGCCTACGCTCCCCAACAGCTCCAGTGCGCCCGGTACCTGGAGGACGGAAAGTCCAGCATCCAGACCGAGACCGACGGACGAATCCGCAATCAGACGTCGGAGCGGCGGGGATACTGGCAGTTCCGGGCGAGCCGGTCGGATGCCGGGATAGCGCTCGAGGCCTGGCTCGACTCGCTGACCCTCACCCGCCGGTCCCCGGAGCTCACCCTCAGCCCCGACACCGACGGTCTGCTGGGCGGGAGATATCGCGGGGTCCTCAGCCGGACCGGTGCCTACAGGAGCGAGGTACAGCCGTTTATTCCCGATGAGGTGGCAGAGGTGGCGGGCATGGGCACGGCTCTGGACGATTTCTTTCCCCCGCTGCCGCCCCTGCCGCTCGAGGTGGGAAAGAGCTGGACCGATTCCGCCGGCCTTACCATTCGTCGTCTGCGGGACAGCTCCCTTTCGGGCCTACCGCTGTTCCGGTTCGAGCTCCACCGCAAGGCGGAAACCAGGGTCTCGGCGGCCACCCGGGGGGATTCGCTCGCCGTACCCCACCGCCAGGTGAGCGAGGAGAGTGGCTCGTTCGTCTGGCACCCGACGCTGGGCATCCTGCGGCGGGACCGACGCATCGTGGTGCAGACGGCGGTGCTGGTAAGCCGGACCGTTCGCCGCCCCATTCGCTCCAGGCTGGAGCAGCGCGTCGTCGTGCATCGTGACCTGCGGGGTGATCCCACCGAGTGTCGGAATGGTGGAACGAGGGAACGCGGGAACGAGTGAACTAGGCAGTCGGACTGACTGATCGTTCAGTCTGCTCCCGCGTTCCCTCCTTCCCCCGGTCGATCAACCGCTGTTCAGGATCAAACAGCAGCGCGGTGAGCCCCAGGAGCGCCACTGCTGTGACAGTCAGCACGATCAGGTCAGTAGCCGGGCTGAACTCCGCAGGCTGGCCGAACGCGTGGCGCATGAGGTCTACCTGGTACGTCACCGGGTTGATCCGGGCAAGCACGCGAAGTGGGGCCGCCATCCCCCCGGTGGGGTACAATGCGCCGCTCACGAAGAGCAGTGGGAACAGTACCACGTTGATGACGCCGGCAAAGTTCTCCACCGACCGGAGCCGGGCCGCCACCAGCATTCCCAGCGTGCTGCTCACCAGGGCGGAAAGGGCCAGCGCACCGAGTCCCGCAACCAGGTTGAGCGGTGAGACTGGTACGAACGCCGGGGCGAAGACGAGAACGACGATTCCCTGGAGCAGTCCCACGATAGCGGCCGACAGGGCACGACCGGCGAGCACGGCGGACACTCCCGCCGGACTGGCCAGCATCAGCCGGAGGACCCCGAACTCCCGGTCATAGACCGTCGAGATGGCCCCCAGCATGCCGCCGAACAACGCCGCCATGACCACAATCCCGGGGTAGACGAAGGCCTGGTAAGAGAGGTTGCCCTCTACCCGCGCAATGGCGTTGTAGCCGGCTCCCACCAGCAGCAGCCACATGAATGGCCGGGCAATACCGCCGAGCACGCGGCTGGTTTGCCGCGTGGTGCGGGTCAGGTCCCGCGCCACGATGCCATAGACCGCACTAAGCGCGCTCACGCGCCGCCGTTCCCTGAGTCCGCGCGAAGTAGACATCCTCCAGTGTCGCCGGCCGCAGCGTCAGCCGCTCGATGCCGGGTGCCGATCCTGCCAGCTCCACGACCGCCTCTCGCGGTCCAAGCAACCCCACTCGTGCGCCCCGCTCGGTGTGGGCCACGCTCACCGCCGCGCCCAGTCCCCGCAGCGCCCGCACGAGACGCTCGGTGCCTGGACCTTCGATCTCGGCCACCTCGCATCCCACCGTGGATCGCAGGGCTGCCGGAGTATCGTTCGCGACGACCGCCCCCTCCGAGAGCAGCACGACCCGATCAGCCGGCTCCGCCTCGGTGAGGTAGTGGGTAGAGAACAGGATGGTCGTTCCGCGGGTTCTCCGCTGGCTTTCGAGCAGCGACCACAGCCGCTCACGGTGCTCGGGATCCAGACCCACTGTGGGCTCATCGAGAATCAGGAGGTCGGGCTGGTGCAATGATGCCCGGGTGACGTCGAGCAGCCGGCGCCATCCCCCGGACAGCTGCCGGGCAGGCGTGGCGGTCTTGGGGGAAAGCCCGCTCTGGGTTATGGCGTCGGCTACGGCACGGCGGGACGCGCCGAGCCCGAGACCGGAAAGACGGGCCGCAAACAGGAGGTTCTCCTCGACGGTGAGAAGGCCATCGACGCTGGCTTCCTGAAAGACGAGACCCAGCCGGCGCCGCACGGCGCTGCGGTCTTTCCGGACGTCCTGCCCGAACAGCCGGGCCGTGCCTCGGGTAGGTGCGAGCAGGGTGGCGAGGAGCAGCATCGTGGTGGTCTTGCCGGCTCCGTTGGGCCCGAGCAGACCCACCATGGTGCCGACCTCGACGCGAAGGTCGAGGGAGTCGAGCGCGCGCGTCTGCCCGTAGTCGCGTCCCAGCCCCTCGGTCTCGATGGCCGGCGGGAGACCGCTCACACCTGTTGAGGCTCCCCTGCGATGTACCGGTAGCTGTACTCGAGCTCCTCCTCCACCGCCTGAGTGAGCGCGGCATCCACGATCCGGCGCAGCGGGGTGAGAGTGCACACGGGGTCGGTGTTGGCGGCGTCGCCCGTCAGGGCGAAGGCCTGGCACCGGCAGCCACCGAAGTCCACCGCCTTCCTGGGACAGCTGCGGCAGGGCTCCTTCATCCAACTGTCGCCGCGGAAGGCGTTGAACGCGTCCGACTGGGTCCAGATCCATTCGAGCGAGTGATCCCGAACGTTGTCGAACTGGAGCGTGTCGATCTGGGTAGCTCCGTGGCAGGGGAGGACCATGCCGTTCGGCGTCACCACCAGGTAGAGCTTGCCCCAGCCTCCATAACAGGCCTTGGGGTACGGCTCGTAGTAGTCGGGGAGCACGTAGGTGATCTGCATCCGGCCACGATAGCGCTGGATGGCTTGCTCAGCTACTTCACGCGAGCGTTCGACCTGGTCCCGCGTGGGCATGAGCGAGGAGCGGTTGCGAAGTCCCCAGCCGTAATACTGGGTGTTGGCCAGCTCGATCCGGTCGGCTCCCAGGTCGGCGGCCAGGTCGATGATCTCCGCCAGACGGTCGAGGTTAGCCCGGTGGAGCACGACGTTGACCGTGAAGGCAAACCCCAGCTCGCGGACGAGAGCCGCGGCCGCTTGTTTGTGCTTGACCGAGCGCACCCCGGCGATTCGCTCCGCCACCAGCGGGTCCGAATCCTGGATCGAGATCTGGATATGCTCCAGCCCCACCTCCTTGAGGCGCTCGGCCCGGGCCCGGGTAAGCCCCAACCCGGAGGTCACCAGGGTCGAGTACAAGCCTTCGCTGCGGGCGTGGGCCGCCATCTCTTCCAGGTCCTTGCGCAGCAGCGGCTCGCCACCCGAAAGGCCCAGCTGGAGCACCCCGAGGCCACGGGCCTGGGTGAACACCCGCTTCCAGTCGTCGGTGGACAGCTCGCTTTCCGCCCGGACCAGGTCCAGCGGGTTGGAGCAGTAGGGACAGTGCAGGGGACAGCGGTGGGTCAGCTCCGCCAGCAGCGTCGTAGGAATATCACCCGGCACGAACCAGCTCCCGCTCCGCCATGCCCGCCAGATACTCGGTCACGTCGTCGCTCACATCGGCGTGATAACGCTCGGTCAGAATGTGCACGATCTCCCGCACCGTGTGCTGCCCGTTACAGAGCTCGAGAATAGCGGCTCCCGTATCGTTGAGCAGCACGGCGCCCTCGGGATAGAGCAACACGGGACGCTGCCTGACCCGGTCGAAGTCCAGCCGTGCCATGCGCCAGAGCCGGGGCACCGAGTCGGGAGTCAGCCGGCGTGAGTCGGGGGTTGTCATCACGGTTCGCGGTAGGCCTGATGGATGGTATCGATCATGACCCACAGCATCTCCAGCTTGAACGCCAGCGCCTCGAAAG
>DASVGF010000247.1:0-12240 GCA_036379675.1 Gemmatimonadales bacterium
GGACCTCGGGCTGGCGCCGCGGCGCCTTGGCGCGGGCGGGCGCAGCGGCGGCCGAGCCGTTGGACGACCAGGCGAGGAACGACTGGTCGGTGCCGAACGATACGGTGATCAGGTCGGTTCCCCGCTCGAGGTTGTAGTCCATCGCGCGGTCGAGCTCGAGCACGATCCGGACGACGTCGCGGTCGAACTGGGAGTAGCGCACGTTGAGCACGCCGCCCCGCTTGACGCCGTCGTAGAGGTTGGCCGTGCTGCCCTTGAGGCGGGCGCCGAGCACGTCCAGCACCAGCCGGTTGGGATGCTCCAGCATGAAGTCGCGGACCTCGACGGCTCCGCGAACGTTGATCACGACGTCGGCGCGTCCGGGTGCCGCCTGGACGCTGACGCCCGTGACCTCTCCGCTCGCGGGACCGTCGGCGCGCGCTGCGGAGCTGACTCCGAAGAGGGCGGCGGTGGCGAGCATCAGGCGATACACTCGGGTCATGGGGTTACGTCCTCCTGCTTCCGGAGCGAAAGGGTTTCCTGGCGTTCAAAACCGAAGTCTTCGATCATGAATACGACGTCCCGTTCACGGATCTGCACCAGCCGCGAGCGGCCCAGCTGGTCGCCGGCGCGAAGCCGGTGCCGCTTGCCGCCTTCTCTCTCCCGGAAGACGGCCACGCTCCCTGACGCGTTGCGCATGTTCCGGTAGATCCCCACCAGCTGGAGGTCGGCCACTTCCGGGCCGGTCTTTGCCAGGTTGAGCAACGAGACGAACGGGTCGCGCGTGCCGCCGGAATAGGCGAACGTCTCGCGCGACATCTCCGTTTCCTTGGCCTTCCGCACCGAATCGGCCCAGGCTGACTGATCGGTGGACTGCTGCATGCTCGAATCGTTCCGGGCCGCCACGGCAGCCGGCTTCCGTGCCGCGGTATCCCGGGCCGCGACCTTCACGGCGGTATCCTTGGGCGCGGCCTTGACCGCGGTATCTCTGGCCGCGACCCGCCGGGCGGTGTCTCTGGCCGCCGGCGCCCTGGCGCTGTCGGCCGGCTGCGGCTTGGCGGCGATGGTCGCCGGCGGGGCCTGCTCACCCTGCTCGCAGATGGTCTGCGCCTGGGTGGCGATCAGCTCCGGCGACGGCTGTGGAGGCTGCTTCCGCTTGCCCTTCTTCTTCAGGGCCGGCCGGGACAGCTCGGCGCGCACCGAGTCCACGCAGGCGGCATGACGCACCACCGCGATGGAGTCGGCGATCTTCCGGGCCTTGCGCACGCTGTCGGCACGGGCCTTGATGGCAGCGGTCCGCGCGTCGGCGGTGGCGGCTGCCTTGGCCTTCTTATTCCCCAGGAATGGCAGGCTGTCCCGCACGCTGTCGAGCTTGGAGCAGCCCGACAGAGTCAACGCCGCCAGGAGGGCGAGTGCAAAGCCGTTACGAGCCACTGGCCTCTCCTTCCTGATTGGGAGACTTCACATAGGTGCGAATCTGGAACCGCGCCTCGAGCAGCGAGCCGGTGCTGTCGCCCAGCGCCTTGGCCGAGCTGCTATTGGCCGCCGCCACCGTCAGGTTGTACGGCACGATGATCCGCTGCAGGCTCGCCACGTCGGCCAGGAACTGCCCGATCGCGTCGTACTTGCCGATCACCGACATGTTGTACGAATAGGTATCGAACGGGGCCGGACCCGGCTCCACCGGCTGCGGCACCACCTGAGACAGCGTCACGCCGCGGATCTTGCTCCGGGTCGAGATGTCGTCGAGCAGGTTGGGCACCTCATTCCGCTCGGGCACCAGGCGCCGGAGGAGCAGCAGGCTCGAGCGATAGCTCTCCAGCCGCTTCCGCACGTCGGCCACGCTGCCCCGGGCCAGCTCCTTCTTGGCGCTGTCGGTGGCGGCTTCGAGCTGGCGGATCGTGTCGCGCACGGCGACCACGCGCTGCCGCTGGGCCGCGATGCCCTTGATGCCCACCATGTTGATGACCGCCCCGGTGTAGGCGCTGTACCCCACGATGCCCGCCAGCAGGAGGGCGAGGAGCGGGGTCGCCTTCTCGTTGGAGATTGCCATGGCTATCTCACCGATTGGCTGAAGGGAGCGGTCCGAATGTAGGCCGAGTCGGCCATACGGTATTGAGCCTTGATGGTGAACGCCGTCACCGGTCGCTCTTCCTCGACAATGGTCTGGGCCGAAACCGGCACGACGTTCTCGATCCAGGGCGACGCCTCCAGCTGCCGGAGGAATCGGGTGTAGGCCTGGATGTCGATGGTGCGGCCGTTGAGCTGGAAGATCAGTGGCGGCTGCACGGTATCCACCGCCGCCGCGCTGTCGGGCTTGGCGCCCTTGGCCGGGCGGGCCGGCTTGGCCGGACGGGTGCGCGGCTTGGCGATGGGCGTGGTGCTCCCGAGGTCCACCAGCCAGGTATAGGCCGGGAGCGCCTTGGTGACTTCGTCCAGCAGGTGGGGCCAGATGTAGCGGTCGCCGTCAACGTCCCGGATGACCGTGATCTGGGCCAGCAGTGAGTCGCGGATCTGCTCCTGGCGCCGCTTGTCGGCCAGGAAGGCCTTGAAGCGCTTGTTTTCGCTCCGGGCCTGTTCCAGCCGGGGCGAGAGGGTGACCAGCTGCCGCACGTTGTTCAGGTACAGGAAGCCGAGCACGCCCAGCACGCACACCCAGGCCCCGACCGCCGCCAGCAGGACCGGGTCCTTGACCTTGGCGCCCAGATCGCGGAAGCCATCGAACATCCCCTTGAAGTTGAAGCGGGTGCCGGAGGCCTTGCGCCGCTTACCCGGGCGAAGATTGACGGTAATCATCGGATGACGGATCCCTGGTCTGGGTCAGGCTGCGGTGCGCAGGGCAAGACCGATCGGGAGCATCAGCAGGGGCGCGACCTCGTCCACCTGCATAGCGTCGAACACACCATCGGCCACCTGCAGCTTCTCGATCGGATTAGCCAGCTGGACCGGGATCTGCAGCCGGTCGCCCAACGACCGGCTGAGCCGCGGGATCCGCGCGCCGCCACCGGTGATGAAGATCCGCGAAATGCCGCCCGCCGAACGGCTGGCGGTCTGCAGGAACGCCGCGGCCCGCTCGATACCGACCGCCAGCTCCTCGGTGCGGGTCTGCAGGAACGCCTCGGGGATTTCCCCGCCGGCGCCGCCCTGTAACAGCCGCTCGGCCTCCTCCGCCGACTGCCCGCGCTCGCGCTGCAGGTCCTCGCGGAAGCGCCGGGTGCCAACCGGAATGTCCCGGGTCAGGACCGGAACCCCGTCGTCGAGGATGTAGATGTTGGTGACTTCGTGGCCGATGTTGACCAAACCGACCACGCCGTTCATGGCCTCCGGATAGTTGATCTCGAAGGCGTTGTGGAGCGCGAACGCGTCCACGTCGATGATGTTCGACTGCAGACCGACGTCGGCGAGCAGTGCCACCTTGTGGTCCACCAGCTCGCGCTTGGCGGCCACCAGAAGCACCGTCATCTGGAGGCCCTCACCCTCGGGGTCCAGGATCTGGAAATCCAGCTCGACGTTGTCCATGTCGAACGGCACGTGCTGCTCCGCCTCCCAGCGGATCACCTCGCGGGCCTCGGACTCGCCCATACGGTCCATCGTGATCTTCTTCACGATGACGTCGCGGCCGCCGACGGCGGTCACCACCGATTTGGCCTTCACGCCGGCCTGCGACATGAGACTCTTGATGGCCTCGGCCACGATGCCGGGGTCCATGATCTCGCCTTCGACGATCGCGTCATTGGCGACCGACGTGAACGCCACCTTGGTGAGCACCGGGCCATTCGCGCCGTGGGTGATCGCGACGAGTTTGATCAGGCCACTGCCGATATCCAGCCCGATCGTCGTCGCCTTGCGCCCGAAGAGTCCCATACGGTTCCGCTGGTTTGAGGAGGCGTACAATATCTCGGCCTTCAGTGGGCAACCGATGTGCCACACAAATTGCACTTTGGCAATCCTTTGCAGCCAAGCATCTTACCTCTGCAAATGAGACAGTCAGACTGCTGGTCTACCCCGCTTCTTCTTCTCTTTCGCAAGCCGTCTCTCTGTATGCAGCAGTGGTGCGCGATCCGTTGACATGCAACGGCTTGCAGCGTCTTGGAGCGTCATTTCGGAGCCCGGCTCAATAGGCCGAAAACCAGCCTCGATCAACCACCCGCGGCTCCCCATTGCCTCCAGCAGGCGCCAGCTCTACCAGCGCTCCCAGCGCGCGGGAGGCGAGGACAATGCCCCCCGGGGCCAGGCGCCGGCCCTCGGCGCGCACCAGGAAAACGGTTCCGGTGAGCCGCCGGACGTTGGTGATGGCGCTGACCCCGGGCCGGAGGACGACTGTGCCGAGCGGCAGCGGCGGGGCTCCGATGACCGTGGACTCCAGGGTTGCGGCCTCGAGGCCGGCGAGCGCCTCGCTGACACCCGCCTCCGCGGCCTCACGCGCCTGCGCGGCAAAGAGGGTGTTCCGCCCGCTGTCCTGCTCCAGTCGTCCGAGGAAGAAGGTGCCGCCCACCAGCGCGCCCACCGCGATGAGCACGAACAGCGCCAGAGGCAAGGCGATGCCGCGCCGGTCGGGTTTCATGGCCGCGCCACATTCCTGAGCACAGCCACCGTGGTCAACGATTCTTCCCGCTCGCCGCCGTCCACCTGCCCGCGCAGCGTGACGCGAATGCCCCGGATACTCGAGGGATCGCTGGTGGGAATGGCCGCGCCGCTGAAGTACTCGAGCGCCAGCCCGTTGCCCGCGGCGAGCGGACCGATGACCGGCTGGACCGGCTCGCCCGCGCTCACCGACCGCGCGCCCAGCCATGACTCCCCATCCGACTGATACAGCCGGAGCTCCATCACCTCGGTAAACCGCACCGGCGTGCCCGGCTCCAGCCCGAGGAGCGCCGGCGTGCTGGGGACCGTGACGCCGATCCCGCTCCTCACCGCGCCGGGGCACGAGCTGCCGGCCGACACGCCGGTGACGGCCAGCGGCTGCCACACGGCGGTGCTCTCCGCCGCGGCGAGGAGGACGTACGCGGTGTCCCGTCCCGCCTGCGGATCCCGGTGCCCGGTGAACCCCTGGCGTGCCACCCGGAGCGTTGTGGGCGTCGGTGTCTGGCACAGGAAGCCGACACCCCGCATGGCGCGATAGGTGACGGCGGCGGGTGCCAGGCGGAGAAGGTCGTGAGGGCCGAGCTCGCGAAGCTCATTGGCCACCACGAGGGCGCCGGCTCGAAGTGCGGACTGGAGCTCGGACTGCCGGGCCTGCAAACGCGTTAGCCGCTGGGTGGAGAGCAGCAGGCGGTGCATGGCGCCTGCGACCACCAGCAGGATGACCAGCGCGATCAGGATCTCGACCAGCGTGTAGCCCCGTCCCCGGCCCTGAGACACGATCAGCAGCTCATCGAAGTCTCGAGCTCGGCCGTGCGGGTGCCCTTGACGGTGAGGTACGTGACGATGACCCGTACTCGGCGAACCTTGCCGCTGGGGGCCACCACCCACGATTCCGTCATGCCGCCGGCGAGCACCGGGCCTCCGCTGGCGAATGCCGGCGAGGAGCATCGGGGTGACGTCGACTGCGCGGCCAGGCGGAGCGCCTCCATGCGGCTCGAGGCGGCCTGGGCGGCGCGGGTTTCGACCTTGGCCGCCCCCAGCATCCGGCTGGTCATGCCGGACGTACCTACCAGGGCGGCGATGCCCACGCCGAGCACCACGATGGCGACGAGTATCTCGAGGAGCGTGAGCCCGCTGCGTGTGTGCCTCATGGTTCCTCCCTCCCGGAACTGCAGAAGGTGGCGATGCCGCGGGAGGATTCTGGTACCGATTGCCTGCGGGACGGAGTGAAAGAGCCCCGCCTAGTGAGCCGGGATCCGCCGGAGCTTGTAGAAGAGGGTGCGGAGGCTGATGCCGAGCAGGTTGGCCGCCTGCCGCCGGTTGCCATTCGAGGCCTGCAGGGCCCGCTGAATGGCCTCGCGCTCCACCGCCTCGACCTGTGACTTGAGGTCGAGCGAGCCATTGGCCCCGTTGCTGCCGGGCCCGGTGCCGTTGGTCAGGGCGAAGTCCTTGGAATCGAGCGGGCCACCGGCACCCAAGACCGCGGCACGCTCGACGGAGTTGCGCAGCTCGCGCACGTTGCCGGGCCAGGCGTGATGCGTGAGCGCAGCCAGTGCCCCGGGCGTGATGCTCACCGGGTGGCCCAGACGCTGGGCCATCTGCCGGGCGAAGTGGGTCAGCAGCTCCGGAATGTCCTCGGGGCGCTCCCGGAGCGGCGGGATGTGGAGCCGCACCACGTTGAGGCGGTAGTAGAGGTCGGAGCGGAACGCGCCGCTCTCGACTGCCTGCTCCACCGGACGCCCGGTGGCCGCCAGCACGCGCACGTCGATCCGCCGGGCATCGCGGCCGCCGAGACGGCGCACCTGGCCCTCTTCCAGAACGCGCAGCAGCTTGGTCTGCAGACCCTGCGGCAGATCGGCGATCTCGTCCAGCAGCAGGGTGCCGCCCTCAGCCAGCTCGAAGAGGCCCACGTGGTCGCTGGTGGCGCCGGGAAACGCGCCCTTGGTATGGCCGAACAGCTCGGACTCGAGGAGCTGCTCCGGCATGGAGGCGCAGTTCACCGCGGTAAAGGTGCGCTCGCTGCGGGGGCTCATCCGGTGAATGGCGCGGGCCACCACTTCCTTGCCGGTGCCGCTCTCGCCGGTGATGAGCACGGGCGTGTTGTGCCGGGCGACGCGCGAGGCCAGCTCCAGCACGTCGCGCATGGCGCGGCTCTGGGAGACCACGAGCTCCTTGACCGCCCCGATGCCCAGGTTGGACCGCAGGGTCTCCACCTCGCGCCGGAGGCGCTCCCGCTCCTCGGCCTTCCGCACCGCCATGATCACTTCGTCGGGCTTGAATGGCTGATGGACCCAGTCGTAGGCGCCTTCACGCAGCGCGGCGAGCGCGGCCTCTTCGGTGCCGGGAGGCGACATCATGATGAGGAGGGCGTTGCTACCGTCGGTCCGCAGCCGGCGCAGAAAGCTCAAGCCGTCCATTCCCGGCAGACGGACGCTGCAGAGAATCAGCTCGAACTCTTCCGCGGTGGCGCGCGCGAGGGCTCTCGTGGGATCGGCTTCCGTCTCGACCACATAGCCGGACTCCCCGAGCAGCAGCGCGAGCGATTGCCGGACTTCGGCGTCGTCCTCAACGATGAGCAGCCGCATCGGTTTCACCCGAGTTTGGTAGAGAAAACCGCATTATCCACGAGCTTTTGCACGATCCGTCTTTCCGGCGAGGGGTTGCACGGCCTATCAAGGTTCGACACCACTCCGTTCGGCGTCCCGGCTAAGTGCCGAGCATGCCGAGAGAAGCGGTCCTCGCCTGCCGGCCCAGCAATCAGCCGGCGATTCAAGGCGCTGCTGTTTTTCTGCACTGCCATGCATGCTTCGCAAGTTCTTCGCCAAGGTGCGCAGCGAGGTCTTGCGGAGGTGCAATCCTTTTCACCCTTTAGCTACAGGCCACCGCCGCATCGGTCGTGGCCGGCGGAATCGGAGGCGTGGTCCCGTAGAAGATCACGCAGGTCATCGCCGTGAGCCCCGGTGCCGAGGCCTGGGCCGACCAGCCGGCATCGGTAGCGTTCACGATGACGACGGTGACGCCCTGGGTCGGGTTGAAGTTGAGGGCCGGGTCCGGAATCGGCCCACCCCAGTAGGTCCGGTTCTCGACCCAATACGCCTCCTGCGTGCTTGCCAGATTGCGCAGGTCCGACCGCATGGAGGCGACGGTGGCCTTTTGCTTGGTGTTGGCGAACTTCGGAATGGCCAGTGCTGCCAGGATTCCGATGATCACCACCACGATCAGCAGCTCGATCAGGGTAAAGCCCCGATCGCGACCACTAATGCTGGGTGTCGCTGTCGTGTTCCGGGTGATCATGGTTGCACCCTTCACGTCGTTGAGTGGTAGCAGAAGGGGCGGAACCCACCAGGGCGCCGCCCCCCCTTGCTCACTACTTGCCCAGGCTTAGTAGCAGGCCGGGGCGCCTTCGGCCTTGACCGCGGCATTCGGCGCATTGGCCGCGATGCCCACGTACACGCCGCACACATCGCTCGCGGCGGAGGTGACCGCCGGATTGGTGGCCTCGGCCGACCAGCCGGCCGCGTCGATATAGGTCACCGTGATGGTGTTGTTGGAGCTCGGGGTGAAGGCCATTTCGCCCGCGCCACCCGTACCGTTCACCTGGGTGTACACGGTACCGTCGCCGATGTACGGACCACCACCTGCGTAGTCCTGGTTATCCGAGAAGAACGCTTCCTGCGCGGTAACCAGGTTGCGCAGGTCGGACTTCATCGACGCGATAACAGCCTTCTCCTTCGTGTTGGCGAACTTCGGGATCGCGATCGCGGCCAGAATGCCGATGATCACGACCACGATCAACAGCTCGATCAGGGTAAAGCCCTTGCGGTTGCTCATACTTCCTCCAGTTGAGTGGCGCGACCATCTAGATACATGCCGGTGCTGCGAACGCGGTGTGACTGGCCCCTGGTAAGGCAACACATATGCCACCCCTTGGAGGCCCCTGCCAACTCTCGTGTCTGCACGGGCTTAACGAGCGGTTGCATGTTATGGTGCACCCCATTTCCGGATTCCCTCAGGCGGATTTTGCAAGTCCGCCCTCCCGGCGGGTTGGAATTCAAGCTGGCGCCATCGCCACCGGCGAGTAGGACCAATTCATCGCGCGTGAGCGAGAAAGTCTCGCGCCAGATGCAATGCATCGCACGAATCTTGCCCCCAAGCCGCAATCCCGTACTTCGACGTCACGCTCTATCGAAAGATCCGGCATGGTAGCGCTCCTCTGTTTCCTGTTCGTCCTCTCCGGCGCGGCCGGTCTGATTTACGAATCGATCTGGGCCCGCTACCTGGGTCTCTTCGTAGGCCACAGCGCCTACGCCCAGATCATCGTGCTGGTGATCTTTCTGGGAGGCATGTCCGCCGGGGCCATGGCGGTGAGCCGGTGGTCGGAGCGGCTGAAGCAACCGCTCTGGGCCTACGCCGTCATCGAGTTTGTGGTGGGTTATCTGGGACTCTTCTTCCACGACGTCTTTCAGGCAGTGACCGGCTGGGCCTACGCCGCGGTCTATCCCCATCTTGCCGGATCCTGGACTCTCACCGCCGCCAAGTGGGCCATTGCGGGCAGTCTCATTTTGCCGCAATCCGTGCTGCTTGGCATGACCTTCCCCCTCATGAGCGCGGGCCTGCTGAGATTGGCGCGGGGCCAGAACGGGCGCATTCTGTCGCTGCTGTACTTCTCGAACAGTCTGGGTGCGGCCGCCGGGGTGCTGGTGGCGGGGTTCTACCTGCTGGAGCGGGCGGGCCTGGAAGGAACCCTGATCGCAGCCGCGATCCTGAACCTGGCCGTGGCTGCCGCCACCGGCATCGTGATGCTGTCGCGCCGGAAGCAGCCCCGCCGCGCCACAGCCGCGGCCAAGGAAGCGGCTCCCAGCAGCCGGCGGACCCCGCCCGGCCTCGAGCGGCTCCTGATTATCGTCAGCCTGGGTACCGCGGTCGGGTCCTTCGTCTATGAGATAGCCTGGATCCGGATGCTGGCCCTGGTGCTGGGCAGCGCCACGCACTCGTTCGAGCTGATGCTATCGGCCTTCATCCTGGGCCTGGCGCTCGGGGCCTGGTGGATCCGGGCCCGGGCCGATCGCCTCCCCGAGCCGTTGCGTACCCTGGGCGTGGTGCAGTGCGCCATGGGCGTCCTGGCCCTGGCCACCCTGCCGCTGTACGTCGCGTCGTTCGAGTGGATTGCCTCGCTGCTCTCCGCCCTGACCCGCACCGACTCCGGGTACGTGGCCTTCACCATCGTGCGCTATGGCCTGTGCCTGCTGATCATGCTGCCGGCCACCTTCTGCGCCGGCATGACGCTTCCGCTCATCACCCGCACGCTGATGGCGCACGGACTGGGGGAGCGCGCCATCGGGGCGGTCTACTCCTGGAACACGTTCGGCTCGATCGTGGGCGTGGTGCTCGGAGGCCTGGTGCTGCTGCCGATGCTGGGGCTCAAGGGCATGCTGCTGGCCGGAGCCCTGGTGGATATCGGGATCGGCCTGCTCCTGTTGTGGCGGCTGGGGCCCAGGCAGCCGCACCGGCGGCTCCTGATGGCGGCGGCGGCGGCGTCCCTCCTGTTTACGGCCGTAATCGGCGGCGGCGTCCGCCTGGATACGAGGCTGTTGTCGAGCGGGGTCTACCGGACCGGGTCCATCCGGGGCCCGGAGGAGAGAGAAGTCATCTTCTATCGTGATGGGCGGACCGCGACGGTGACCGCGTCACGGTTGATGCCCTCGGGCCAGATTTCCCTGGCCACGAACGGCAAGGCCGACGCGTCGCTGGCAGCGGTGTGGTTTCGGCCCTGCGGCGCGGCGGGCAGCAGGGCCCCGCTCATGGCTGACGCCGCCACCCAGACGCTGCTGCCGCTGATCACCCTTGCCCACGCCCCCCAAGCGCAGACCGCCGCCATCATCGGGCAGGGGTCCGGCATGTCATCGCATCTGCTACTCGGCAGTCCTGCCATCCGGGAAATGGTGACCATCGAGATCGAGCCGCAGATGATAGAGGGATCGCGGGCGTTTTATCCGGCCAACCGCCGCGCCTTCGACGATCCGCGCTCACAAATCGTGATCGATGACGCCAAGTCGTACTTTGCCTCCGAACAGCGGAAGTTCGACATCATCATGTCGGAGCCATCGAACCCATGGGTGAGCGGAGTGTCGGGACTTTTCACCACCGAGTTCTACGACCGCATCCGCCGATACCTCACGCCGGAAGGCGTCTTCGGCCAGTGGCTCCATTTATACGAGCTGGACGACGACCTGGTGTTGAGCGTCCTGGCCGCCATGCAGCAGAACTTCCGGTCGTACGAGATCTACCAGGTGGCGCGGGGTGACGTGCTCGTGCTGGCCAGCAACCGGGCGCGGCTGCCGGCGCCGGAGTGGGCGGTTTTCCAGTCGCCGGCGCTCCAGGAGGACCTGTGCCGGTTCGCCCCGCTCACGCCAGAGGTGCTCGACGGGTTGCATCTTGCGGGAAAACGTGAGCTGGGTCCGCTGCTCCAATCCAACTCACAGCCGAACTCGGATTACTTCCCGGTGCTCGACCTCGGCGCCGAGCGGCGGCGGTTCAGGCGTGACTTTGCCGGCGGATTCCCCGCCCTGTCCGCCGACTGGTACAACCTGGTCGCCTCCCAACGAGGCCGGCGAACCCCCGCCAGCAAGGAGGTCGCCCTGGGATTGCCGGAGAGCCCACGAGTCTGGGCCCGGGCGGTGGGAGCGCTCCTGCGGCAATCAGCCCCGGTCCAGATGGACACCGCCTTCGGGCCCATGAGCCGGGACGCGGTGTTCCGCTGGCGGCAGTGGCAAAGCTCCATCGCCGCCAATCGGGCTCCGGCCGGCTGGGAGCTCTGGCTGGATCAGGCGGCGGCCATGGAGCGGCTGGTCAGCGGAGGCACGGCGGGCATGGCAGATGAGGAGTTCTACAGGGGACTCAGGCGGGTCATGGATCGGCACAGCGCGCCGGCGCCGGTGCGCGACGTGGTGAGGTTCCGGCATGCCATTGCGACCTGGAGTTTCGCGGAGGCATCGGAGGTGGGCGAGCGCCTCATGCCGCTGATTGCCCGCGGCGGGCGCTGGATGCCGGCCGATGAGCTCCGCGACGGCCTGCTCATGGCCCGGCTGCACATCAAGGACGTGAAGGGCGCGCGGCGAGCCTTCGATACGTTGACCCCGCTCAGCGCCCGCCCGTCGGCCGAGCTCAGGTCGCAGCTGCTGTCGTCCTACCTGCGCGGGGCGGAGTGGATGCGGGCCAGCATGGTTCGGCGTCCGGCCAAGGCCGTCTCGGTCACACCTTGACCTCGACCTGCTCCTCGTAGCGGCTGAGCTTGCGGTACAAGGTAGACGGGTCGATGCCGAGCACCTCGGCGGCGCGGGTCTTGTTGCCGCCTTCGGCCTGCAGCACCCACATGATGTAGGCCCGCTCGATCACCTCGAGCGTCGGGTTCCGGTAGGAGCGCTCGGCCACGAGCGGCTCCTTCCGCCGCTTGGTGATCCGCTCCGGCAGGGAGGATGCCTCGATCAGGTTACCCCGCGTCAGCACCACGGCGTGCTCCAGCGCGTTATCCAGCTCCCGCACATTGCCCGGCCATTCGTACACCATTACGGCATCCAGCGCTTCGGAAGCGAGCGCCTTGGGCTCGCTCCCCGTCTCGGCTGCCAGATTCCCCAGCAGCGCCTCGATCAGCAGCAGGAGATCGTCACGCCGCTCCCG
>DASVGF010000248.1:0-24090 GCA_036379675.1 Gemmatimonadales bacterium
TGGTCCTCTCTTCCGCGCGGGAGTGGGTCCTGATCCTCACCCGGCGGAAGCCGGCCAAGGTTCAGGAGGCACCGTTTGTGGAGACGGCCTATGCCCGGTAGGCGGACGGGCGGACCGGGTACCCGCGGAGCGGGTGGTGACGGGCGGACCGATGTCACCCCGAGCGCAGCGAGGGGGTCGGAACACGGCCCGATGTCGAGGCTCCTCACCGCGCTCCGACAACTCGCGGGGATGCCCGACTACCCGGCCTACCTGGAGCACCTGCGCCGGCATCATCCGGGCGCCCCCGCTCCGAACGAGCGCCAGTTCTACGAGGATTACCTGAAGGGCCGGTATGGCGACGGCCCCACCCGTTGCTGTTGAGCCACCGGGGGATATACTCACCCTGTGTGGCTGAAACGGCACATCGACGTCTCTATTCGCCATCGCCGCTCCTACTGAACCTCCAGTGCAGGCGCTAGCACCCATGACCCTCCGACCGCTCCTTCTCCTGACCGGTGCCGTTACCGTTGGGGTCCTGTCATGCGGCGACGAACAGATCTCCGCCCCCACCGAGGGCACGCTCCTGGTGGCCGCGCTGACCACCGGTGACGACATGGACCAGAACGGCTACACCTTCTCGGTGAACAACAGCGGCGCGGACCCGATCGGACTTCTCGACACCGTCTTCGTCACCGCACTCGAAGCCGGCAGCTATGAGGTCCGGCTCTCCGGCATCGCGGAGAACTGTTCTCCGGCCGCGGGGACCAACCCTCAAACGACAGACGTGACCGTCGGCGACACGGCCTCTGTGGTCTTCAACGTGACCTGCGAGCTTCTGGGACCGCCAGGTGGGGGGGTGCCGCTCAGGACCAGGCGTTGAGAGTTGATGCTTGACAACCTCGTGATCGTGCCGTAGGCTAACCGCCACGGTCCTTCCATAGCTGAGCCCCGCCAACTCCGCGACGCCAGTGGCCTCGCGGAGTTTTCGTCACGCCCACCCGTCACACGGAGGCGTTCTATGCAACGCGCAACGATCTGGCCCCGGCTGACCGCCTGTGCAGTGATATCCATCCTTATGGGGTGTGGTCCGAAGGGCGTGGACAAGCCACGCGAGAGTGGGGCGGTCAGCGCTGACGACGGAGGGAGCGGCGTGGAAAGGGTCGGCATGCCGCTGACCACGAAGTCGGAAGAGGCCAAGGCACTCTACCAGCGGGGACTTGGGCTGGCGGATCAGCTGCGCGCTCATGACGCGCGTCAGCTCTTCCAGCAGGCCGTGGCCAAAGACCCCGATTTCGCGATGGGTCACTACCAGCTCGCGCTCACTTCCCCAACCACCAAGGAGTTTCGGGCCCACCTGGACAAAGCTGCCGTCCTGGCGGGCAACGCCTCCGACGGCGAGCGCCTGACGATCCTCTCGCTCCAGGCCTCGGCGAACGCCGACCCCGCCAAGTCGCTTGAGTATGCCAAGGAGGCGGCCGCGAAGTACCCCCAGGATCCTCGCACCCATACCGTGCTGGGCAATGCATACTTCTTCGGCCAGCAGGACTATGAGAACGCGCGGGGGGAGCTCCAGAAGGCGGTGGACGTAGATCCGAACTTCTCGCCGGCCTACAACATGCTCGGGTACGCGCAGCGCTCGCTGGGGAATTATCCGGAGGCGGAAGGTGCGTTCAAGAAATACATCGAGCTGGTGCCCAACGATCCCAACCCGTACGATTCGTACGCCGAGCTGCTCATGAAGACCGGGCGGTTCGACGAATCGATCGTCCAATACCGCAAGGCGCTCTCCATTGATCCACATTTCCTCGGCTCCCATTTCGGCATTGCCAGCGGCCTGATCTTCCAGGGCAAGCACGACCAGGCCCTCGCAGAAGCGCAGAAGATGGAACGGGCGGCTCGCAACGACGGCGACCGCCGCTTTGCCATGTTCACCCGGACGCTGGTGTATGTGGATCAGGGCAAGACCGATCGAGCCCTGGGCGAAATGCAGAAGCAGTACGAACTCGGTGCCAAGGCGGGCGACACCGCTGCTATGGCCGGCGATCTGGTGCAGATGGGAGATATCCTGCTGACCGCAGGAAGAACGGACCAGGCGACCACGCGGTACGCCCAGGCGCTCGATCTCCAGGAGAAGTCGAGTCTGTCCTCTGAGGTCAAGGAAGACGCCAAGCTTGCTTACCACTACGCCACGGGCCGTGTGGCCCTTGCCAAGCGCGACCTGGCCAAGGCTAAGGCGGAAGTGACGGCGTACCTGGAGGGAGCGACCGCCAAACAGAATCCCGGGCGCATCCATCAGGCGCACGAGCTGGCGGGCACGGTCGCGCTCGCGGAGAAGAAGTTCGATCAGGCCATCTCAGAGCTCGAGCAGGCCAATCAGCTGGATCCCTATGTGCTGTACAGCCTGGGTTTGGCCTACGAGGGCAAAGGAGATCGGTCGAGGGCGGGGGAGATGTTCAAGCAGGCCGCGGAGGCGTATACGCTCCCCACCCTGAATTACGTCTTCATCAGGGCGAAAGCGAAGGATCGCGCAGCTCGGCGAGCCACGTCGTGAGCCACTTGCCGGTGCGGGAGATGACCGAAGAGCTGTCGTTGGCCAGGAAGTCATAACCGCCGCGGGCGAGGCTGGAGTCGGCATAGGTGCCTCGCCTGCGGGCCTCGTCCCGGGCATCGAGCAGGGCCTGAAGGCTGGGCCTGGTTCCAATCCAGAGCAGGGCGTCCGACGCGCGGATGGCATACCGCTTGGGAAGCCCGAAGCTGTCCGGCATGGTGTAGACGCGGGTAAGCAAGGGAATCAGGGCGGGATCAGTGAAGTAGGAAAGCAGGGTCAGATACCTCACCCGGAACTCTTCGTTGTCGGCCGCCTCAAACCGCGCCGCCACCGAATCCATCGCCCCCGCCCCGAGCCGTCCCAGCACCCAGGCATCACCGTGATTGTATTTCCGGGTTGGGATGCGGCTCAGAATGTCCCCTAACACCACCGAGTCGCCCTTCACCTGCCGGCGGCGCTCCAGCACGATGGCCTGGAGCGACGGCTCCAGGTCTTCGGCCTTGAGCCCCGGGTTGGAGGGAAACGGCTGAAAACCCGCCGTGCTGAGGTACTGGAGCAGCCGGGCGGCGCTATCGGCGTAGGCCGCACTGCGAAGCTCGGCCAGGCGGGTCAGAGCCACGAGCGCCGGGGTCCAGTCACCCTCGCCCGCCACGGCCAGCCGCATACTTCTCCAGAGCCGGGCCGGCGCCTTCGACTGCAACAGCCTCGCGACGGTGTCGGCTGCCGGAGTACCTCTGCGCAGTCCTTCGTGCAGCTCCGAGTAGGTTGCCCGGGTAGAATCGGCCAGGCGGATCTGGACTTGGGCCTGACCAGGCACGGCGAAGACCAGGACCGGGAGCAGCACTGTCAGCAAAGTTGCCTTCATCGGATCTACCGTTGGAGAGGTGAGACGAGCAACCAGGCCACGACCGCCGCGGTCATGCCGCCGGCCGAGGCCCAGAGCGCCGCCGGTCCGCCGGCCGACTGGTAGAGCCCCCCGAAGATGAGTCCGGCGGGCAGGGCGGCCGCTCCCAGCAGGGCATGATAGGTGCCAAACCCGCGACCGGTGCGGACCGGTGCCAGCCGGGCCACCACCGCTCGTTCCCCCGATTCGGTCAGCCCGGCCACCAGTCCCAGGACCAGAAAGAGCACGATCGCCACTGTTGGCGTGACCGGCACGCCTAGGGCCAGGGCCACCCCCGCGAACAGCAGGCCGCCCGCGGCCACCACCCAGCGGGGTCCCAGGTGGTCGGACAGCCAGCCCCCCGGGTAGGAGCTCCCGCTCCGAACCACGTGGAGACCGGCCCATACCAGCGGCACCGCCGCCACCGGGACACCTCGATCCTGCAGCCGGAGGATCAGCAGCGTCTCGGGGAGCCGGAAGAAGGTGAGGGCGGTCAGGGCCAGGACGGGGGGCCAGAAGGCGGACGGGCGGACGGGCGGACGCGCGGACGGAGCGCCCGCCGACGTGACGGACCCAGAGCGCCCGTCCATCTGACCGCCGGTCCGCCCGACCCCCCGCAGCACCACCGCCAGCACCACGAACGCCACCGCTCCCGGCACGACACTCCAGCCTATGACGCTGCGCACATCGGCCCCGCGTTCCAAGAGGTACCATGCTGCTAGCGACCCCAGGACGGCGCCGAAGTGGTCCGCTCCCCGGTGGAATCCGTAGGCTCGTCCGCGGAGCGGAAGCGGGGTGACCTCGGCGATGAGGGCGTCGCGCGGGGGGGTCCGGATCCCCTTGCCGAACCGATCAATGACCCGGAAGCCGATGACCTGCCAGGCCGCGTTGGCGCCGGCAATCAGCGGGCGGACCAGGACGGCGGTGGCATACCCCCAGAGAATGAGGGGCCGCCGCCAGCCCGGACGGTCGGCCAGGCGGCCGCTGACGTACTTGACCAGCGACGAGGTGAGGTCGGCGGCGCCGTCGAGGAGGCCCAGGGCCAGCGGTCCGCCGCCCAGGGTCCGGGTGACGAAGGCCGGGAGCAGCGGGTAGACCATCTCGCTGGCGAAATCGTTGAACAGCGAGACGAAGGAGAGCCCCTTGACTGTCGAGGGTATGTTAGTGGCCATGACTGAGCAGACCCCGCGTTTTCATGAATCGAATCTCTGGTCCACCCCGATCCGGGACCTGGGCCTGACCATCGAAGGCACCCGGCTGGAACCGATCCTGGAGGAGTTCCAGGATGAGCTGCGGCAGGCCGGCATCACCCGGGTCCACCCCCGCCTGTACCTCTCCACCGAATGGGGCGTCCCTTTCGAGACGGTCGCCATCGCCATCCCCTTCTACCTGGCCCACCCCGACCTGACCGCGCTGCACGCCGAGCGGGTGGGCCACATCGAGGGGTTCGACCGGAACGACATTCTGCGCTACCTGCGGCACGAGATGGGGCACGTCATCAACTACGCCTACCGGCTCTACGACGACGAGGAGTGGGTCAAACAGTTCGGGTCCATCACCCAGCCCTACTTCGAAGAGTACAAGCCCGAGCCCTTCAGCCGCCGCTACGTTCGCCACCTGCCGGGCTGGTACGCCCAGAAGCATCCAGACGAGGACTGGGCGGAGACGTTCGCGGTCTGGATGACCCCGGGCCTCGACTGGCGCGGCGAGTACGGCGCCTGGCCCGTCGCCTCGGCCAAGCTCGCCTACTGCAACCGGACCATGGCCAGCCTGCGGGACCGCGACCCCCAGGTCACGAGCACCGAGCTGGACGAAGATGTGGGGGATATCGAGTACTCGCTCGATCACTACTACGGCAAGGTGGCGGCCGGCTGGGGCGATCTGCCTCCGGGCCTCGACGGCGCGCTCCGGGCCATCTTTGACGACCTGGCCGGCACCGGCAACAATCATCCGCTCAAGCCGGCCTCCGATTTGATCCGGCGGGTCGAACCCGAGCTGATGGCCAACGTGTTCCGCTGGACTGGCCACTTTCCCGAGCGCACCCGGGTGCTGCTTCGATATCTGGCGGAGCGCGCGTCGCGGCTGGGACAGGGATATCCGGCCAACCGGGAAGACTCGGCTATCATGGCGCTCACGACGCTGGTGACCGGCCTGGCCATGAACCACGTCCAGCGAGGCAGTTACTTACCGTAGCGCTCGAGCGCGAGGCTCACGATCCGCTCGATCAGCTGCGGGTAATCCATTCCCGCCGCCGCGGCCGACATCGCGAACTCGCTGGAACGCTCGAGGTAGCAGCTGGCATTCACCTCGAGTACGTAGATGTCGCCGGTGTCGGTGAGCCGGAGATCCACCCGGCCGTAGTCCCGCACCCGCAGGGCGCGATACGCGTCCACCGCCACCTTCTGGAGCCGGGCCCGCAGCTCGTCGGGCAGGTTGGCCATCACCGACTTGGTGCCCTTGTATTCCTTGCTGCGCTCATCCCACTTGGCCTTGCTGTCCAGCACCTTCGGCACGCCCTCGGGAAAGCCGGTGAAATCCACCTCGACCGGCGGCAATGCCTTGGGCTGCCCGTTGCCCAGCACTCCGACGTAGAACTCGCGCCCCTCGATGAACTCCTCGGCGAGGGCGGAGTCGTTAAGCTCCTTGCGGATGTAGTTGACCCGTTCGACCAGCGCGACCGTGTCGTGCACCAGCGACTTGCCCCCGATGCCCAGGGAAGAGTCGGACCGGAGCGGCTTCACGAACAGCGGCATGCGCAGGTTGCCGCCGGTCTCGAACGCCTGCTGGCGGGAGAACACCGCGAACCGGGGATAGAGGATGCCGTCGAAGGCGAGCAGCTTCTTGGTGAGCCCCTTGTCCTGGCTCAGGTAGAGCTCGCCCGGACCGCTGCCGGTGTACTTGAGCCCGAGCAGGTCGAGCAGGCCGGCGACGGGGATGTCGCCGAACACGTTGTCGCCGATCATCTCCATCAGGTTGAACACCAGCTGCGGCTTCCGGCGGGAGAGCCCGGTAATCAGCCGCTTGACGTCCTGGTGAACCCCGAGCACCGAGACCCGGTGTCCCAGGCCTCGCAGCGTGCGGGCAACCTGCGGAACCACGGCCTCGTAGTCCTTGGAGTTTTCGTCCTCGCTGTCGAGGTATGTCAGGACGGTGATGTTCATTCGCCCACCCCCATTCCCCAGCTGGCCAGCGAAACCGGCAAGCCGCCGTATTGCATCACCTCGTCGTGAAAGCGCCGGGGGTGAAACCGGTGCCCGTCGCGCGCCCGGCGCGCCTGGCGAAGGCGGAGGAGCTCCCGGCGTCCGACCGCATAGCAGAGCTGGTAGGTGGGCCACGCGCAGTAGCGGCGCACTTCGGCTTCCGCACTCGCGCGCTCGATCGGCAGGTGCTCCACCATGTAGTCCACCGCGGCCGCCGGGGTCATGCCCCGGACGTGAAGACCCACATCCAGCACCACCCGGACCGCGCGCCAGAGCAGATTGACCAGCTGGAACATCCGCTCCTGCTCGGTGCGGTAGTACTCCGATTCGCGCATGAGCTGCTCGGAATAGAGCGCCCACCCCTCGACCATGATGGGGCTCCAGATGTGCCGGCGAACCTCGGAGCCCAGCCCCTGCGACCTGACCAGCTGCAGGTGATGTCCCGGGTACGCCTCGTGCGCCACCATGGCGGGGATGGCGTGAACGCAGTGACCGCGCAGCTGCTGCTGGTACGCGGCGGCCGGGAGGGAGGGATCCGGTTGAGTGACGTAGAACCGGCCGGCCCGGCCGGACAGATAGATCGGCGGCGGCTCATAGGCGGCGAAGGGTACCAGGGCGGCGAGAAAGGCCGGCGTAGACACCACTTCCACCGGCGCTTCCGGCATCGCCACGAGATCGTGGTCGCTCACGAAGGCCTGGGCCCGGTCCAGCTCCCGCCGGTAGGCCCCCAGCAGGTCGTGGGACGCCGGCGTATCGCTCCGCAGCTGGTCCACCACCTCGCGCCAGGGCCGCGAATCCAGCCGCCGCGCCAGCGCGACGATCTCTCCGGTGACCTCTTCCTGCAGGGCCTGACCATACCGCCACAGCTCCGATGGTCCTGCATTCAGGGCGTGCTCGAAGTGCAGCCGCCGGCTGAATTGCTCCTCACCGATGGCGAACGCCTGCGGATCGCCGCTGGGCTCGATCTCATCCCGCAGCGCCGCGCCGAAGGCGACGAGGGCGCGGAGGGCGCCCTCGCCCGACGCCTGGAGATCGCCCGCCAGGTCGGGGGCGGCGCCCGCAAACACGCTCACCACCTGCGCGATCAGCTGACCTCCGCCTCCCAGCATGCTGAAGGCCGTGTCCATGAACACCGTCGGCGGCGCCTCGATGGTCTCCCGCGCGGCCTCGAGGAATGCCGGAGTCGCGTCCAGCCGCGCTTTGACGGCCGGCGCGCGCCCGGCCAGCTCGGGCTCGTTGCGGGTCACCAGGGTATAGAGGGCCTGAAACAGATGCGACAGCCAGAGGCCGGGATTGCGGACGTTGGGCAGCTCGTATTCGAGCCGGTAGATGGTGGTGCGGATCTCCCCCAGCAACGCGGTGCGGTCGATCTCCTCCTGCACCTCCTCCGGCTCCAGCTCTTCCGCCGCGCCGGCCAGCGACCGAAGCGCCACCACGTGCTCGCGGGTGCTCTCCAGATCGAAGCTGCCGAGACGGGAATCCTGCGCCACCAGGCCGGCGGCGCTGGCCGACGCCGGATCGTAGTGGTACTTGAGATCCAGGTACGACCGACACAGACCATCGACTACCGGCGCGGTATGCGAGATCTCCCCCTCCCGGCTCACGTAATCAGTCCGCGGTCAATTCCGAATGATCACCCAGAGAGGTGTTGCCCCGAAACCCTTTGAGCACCACGCCGCTGCCGAGCATGGAGCGGTCGAGCTGGACGGCGTCGAGCCTGGCATCGCGGCCGACGATCGTGTTTCTGATCCGGCTGCCGGTGACTCGGGTGCCCGCCTCGAGCGAGACGTTGGGCCCGATCTCGCTGCGCTCGATGGTGACGCCGTCTTCGATGTAGACCGGGTCGTGAATGGTGACGCCGGGAAACTCCTTCCGGCGCGCGGCGCCGTTGCGCAGAAGAATCTCGTTGGTCTCGAGCAGGGTGTCGAGCTTGCCGCAGTCGTACCAACCGCCCACTTCGGCGGTAAGAATCCGCTTCTTGTGCTCGATCATCCACTGGAAGGCATCGGTGAGATACCACTCGCCCTTGTTGGCGGGATTGGCGAGCACGTGGTCGATGCCCTGCCAGAGACTGTCTACCGCGCGGATGTAGTACAGCCCGATGTTCGCCAGCTTGGAGACCGGGGTGGACGGCTTCTCCACGATGCGGGTCATGTAGCCCCTGGCGTCGGTGACCACCACGCCGAAGCGCTGGTAGTCCTCGACCTCCTTGGCCCAGATAATTCCGTCGGCGTCGGTCCGGTTGATCAAGCTGAGGTCCGCCTCGAACACGGTGTCCACGAAGATGATCAGCACCGGGCCCTTCACGTAGGGGCGCGCCAGGTTGATCGCGCCGGCCGTCCCGTCCTGCACCTTCTGCTCGATGAAGCGGGACGGGATCGAATACCGGGCCCGGGCGAATGCCTCAACCTGCTCCTTGAGGTGGCCGGTAATGAAGATCAGCTCGGTCACATCCAGCCCCTGGAGCCGGTCCATGACCCAGTCCATCACCGGGCGTCCGGCCACCTTGAGGAGCGGCTTGGGCACCAGGTGGGTGTGCGGCCTGAGCCGGGTGCCCTTCCCCGCGAGCGGGATGATCACTTGCATGTCAGCCTCTTCCGTATCGGTCTTCGAGGCGCACCAGGTCATCGAGCTCCGGCGTGGAGGCCTCGAGAACGTCGCTGTCCACCACCGCCTCGATCTGGTGGATCAGCTTCGCTGGAATGTGGACGGTCTCCCCTTGCCGGAAGGGCCGCGCCACCAGCTGGCCGCCGCTCTGGACCCGGAGGGTCAGCTCACCCGAGAGCACGTGCATCGTCTCGTCCTTGCGGTTGTGGTACTGCAGACTGAGCACGTGGCCGGCATTCACGTGAAGGATCTTGCCGACATAGCGGTCGGTGCGGGCCCAGATCAGCTCGTATCCCCAGGGCTTGTCGATCCGGTAGGGCACGTCGGGCACTCAGTTCTCCAGGTAAGTCAGGGTAAGCGACGACGGGGTCGAAATGCAGGCGTGCACGCAAGCGCCGCAGCCCACGCACCCCTCGTAGCGAAGCACCGGGTGTCCGGCCTCGTCGATCGAGAGCGCGCGCTCGCCCACCGGGCAGATGTCGGCGCAGACCCGGCAGGGCGTGCCCTGGAAGGTGAGACAGTGCTCGGGATGGAATTCGACCGCCGCGATCCGGTAGTTGGCCCAGCCCTGCTCCGGCAGCGTGAGCGCCGACGTGGGACAGGCGGCCGCGCACGGCATGGTGGGGCACGCGATGCAGGGCTCGACGTTGATGTCGATGTACGGGGTGCCGGCGGCCAGTCCCCCGTCGCGCGGCACGGAGACGATGGCGTGCGGCGGGCAGGCGTCGGCGCAGGCTCCGCAGCGGGTGCATGCCGCCAGGAACCCCATCTCGGGTAACGCGCCGGGGGGGCGGAGGTAGCGGCGATTGATCACGCGCTCCTCGGTCCGCGCCATCAGCCGCTCGAGCCAGTCGCCCAACGCCGAGCGCAGCATGCCACGACGAGTGGGATCGGAAGGCATGATCATGTGGATGAAATATGGCGGGGCAGCGGGGCAGATGGGCAGTGGGGGCAGCGACTTACGTTTCGACATTCGCACAATAACGAGAATCTTTCGCCTTCATGCAGCCCCGCTGCCCAGCCGCCCCGCTGGCCCGCCTTCAAAACGCCGGCTGGAAGCTGAATGTCCAGCGAAACTCGACGTTGTGATCCCCCGCCGCGCGGTCCTGCGCCAGCGCGGGGCGATTGAGGTAGAAGGGAAAGTCGAAGCGGGTAGTGAAGCGGGTGTCCCCAATGCGGTGATCGGCCCTGAGGCCGAGACCCGCATCGGCCACGAAGCCGATGCGCTCGCCGGTCAACGGTTGATCGGGACCGCCGATGCCGTGCGCAAGGTCGGTGAACGCGGCGACGGCAACCTGGTTGAAGAGCCGGGCAGACGGCCGCGCTTTCAGCGTCCGCTCCAGCTCCAGGTTGATTGCCACCACCGCGGAGGTCGAGATTCGCGGATCGATTCCCCGGACGTTGGCCCCACCGGGAGCGTGATAGCGGAAGTCATCGCCCACCAGCAGCGCGCCGCGCGAGCGGAGAAACGGGTTGTTCAGCTGTTGCAGCGGATCGGCCCCCTGCAGGTAGATCTGCCGCTGCTTGGCGGTGGCATCGTCGCCCCTGGACACCCCGGCAAACGCGCGGACCGCGGCTTGCCCGCCCAGCAGCCGGCGGCGAGCGGTGCCCTCGAGCGTCCAGCGAAAGTAGAAGGGGTTGAGATCGGAACGCCCGCTCGCGGCCAGGCCGTCCCGGTTATAGACCAGACCACCGCCAATGGAGCTCCGAAGGCTGGCCTGGATGTCGTCATGGCTGGTGATCACGCCGCTGGTGAGCTGCAGCTCCACCGTGCCGACATTGTCGTAGAGGGCGGGATCCAGGTAACGCATGTCGTCGGTTGCGACCCACGCCAGCGTGAGGCCCCGATGCCGGGTGGGGCCGAAGGTGAGATGCTCGCGCCGGACCCAATCGAGACTGGCCACCGCCCCGTAGCGCCCTTCGGTGTTGAACACCTCCAGCGTTTGCGATGCGTTGTGGGCCCGTAGCTGAACGGGGTTCCTGGTCCGGAAGTAAAAGTCCGCGTCCGCCTCGTCGAGATCGGACCCCAATCCCGTTCCACCGAAGCTGATCATCGAGACATTCTGCTCGAACCGCCCGAGATAGTCGGTTCGGGTCCTGGCTCCGAGAGTGACACCACCGGCATCGTTGTACCAGACCGTCGGCTGCCAGCCCACGGTCATCCGATCGCGTCGAGACCGGGTCGAGAAATACGGGTGGAAGTAGTGCTCGGCCTTCCCGGTCGCGGACCGCCCCAAGATGCTCGCCAGGAAGCCGCCGACCCGCTTCTGGTTGTTGAGCATGTTCCAGTCGCGAGACCGCACCCGCGGATCCAGCACCACTCGCTTCGGCTTCGATCGGGTTTCCACCTGCACCCATTCCCGCTCAGCCAGTCCCTCGACCCGGGCCACCGCCGTATCCCGCTCCGCAATGACCGCAACCTCCACCGGCATTCGTCCCTTCTCCTTCCTCACCACCTCCACCCGCGTGGTCCACCCGGCCGTTCCGTCCGCCGCTCCGCCGCTCCGCCGCTCCGCCTTCACCTTCCCAATCGAATAGTCATACAGCTCCGTCGCATGCAGACCCTGAGCGAAAAAGGTGGAGAGGTCCCGCTGGGAGACCTCTTCGGCGACGGCGCGAAACGCCGCCTCGTCCACATGCTTCAGCCTCCAGCGCTGGTAGAACGTCTGCATGATGCGGAGCATCGTCTCGTCGCCGACGATGTAGCGCAGCTGCTGAAAGAACAGCTCGCCCCGGCTGTAGATCGAGAGGTTGTAGGAGAGGAAGTCGCGGTATGCCTCGCTCCGGAGGCTCACCGGCTCGGAGTAGCCGTCCAGGTCGAGGTCCAGGAGGGATGCCTCGACGCTCTCGTACCCACCGCGCTGGCCCGTCGTCTCCCAGAACCAGGTGGTCTGAAAGCTGGTGAAACCTTCGTCCAGCCATCCCTCCCGCCACTCGTTGTTCGCCAGGATGCCCATGGTATAGTTGTGGCCCACCTCGTGGAGTATGAGCCCCTGGCTGGCCGAGCCGTCCATCACCATCATGGGGAACTCGGTGCCGCCACCCTCGATCCGGTGCACGTTGGTGAGCTGGGGCCAGGCGAACGGGCCGAACACCCGGTTGAGCCAGCCCAGGGCGGTCACCGTGCGCTCCACCGCTACGCCGTTGCCCCAGGTGCTGTCGTCGCCCGGCTGATAGAGCACGTGGATGCCTACGTCCTGGTACCGCCCGCCCTCGTACCGGTACTCCGGGTTGAGCGACATCGCGAAGTGGTGCACGTCCTCCGCGTACCAGCGGATCCGCTTGCGGCCGGCGGCGGCGCCCTGACAGGCACCTGTCGACGGCGTCCGTGCCCCGTAGTAGTCGCGCCGGTAGTCGACCGGACGAGACGGCACCCGGTTGGCCCGCTCCCAGCCGGGATCGCCGCAGACCGGCACCCCGGTGGCGCCGATGATCTGGTCCGCCGGCAGGTCGAGATCAACCACGAACGATCCGAACTCGCCGTAGAACTCACCTGCCGGATAGAGCGGGCGCTCGTTCCAGCCGTAGCGGTCGTAGACCACCACCTTGGGATACCACTGGGCGAAATCGAACCGGCGGCCCTGGCGGCCCTGGCGGCGGGGGACGGTCGAGGGCCGGGCGTCCCACTCCATGTCCACTACCATCGATTGCCCCGGCGGGAGCGGTCCCGGCAGCGCAAAGCGCACGATGGTGCTGTCGGGCGCGAAGGGATAGACCGGCTGCACTGCCGTGCCCATGATCCGCACGTCGCGCACGTGGTTGAACCCGAAATCGGGGTCGCGCAGGTCATTGAACCGACGGCGGCCCTCGACCGAATCCGCATCGGCCCAGCGGGAGCCGGGACGGAACGCGTTGAGGTAGAG
Organism: Gemmatimonadales bacterium; assembly: GCA_036379675.1. Lineage (GTDB taxonomy): Bacteria > Gemmatimonadota > Gemmatimonadetes > Gemmatimonadales > GWC2-71-9 > CAVVWJ01. The sequence continues at coordinate 13,084 of DASVGF010000248.1, forward strand.
GTGCAGCGAAAAGGTGGTGAGAGTGTCGGGCGAGCGGTTGATGTAGCGGATCCGCTCGGTGCCGCTTAAGACTCCCGACGGCTCATCGAGACGCGCCTCGATCTCGTAAGCCACCTCCTGCTGCCAGTAGGTGCCGGGAGACGCTCCGGCGGACGGCTGCTGGAGCAGGAAGAGCGCGAGGGTGATCACGGGAGGCTCGAGGTCAGAAGTTCAGCGGCGTCGAAGGTGTCGCCGTCAAACATAGATCTTGCCTGACGAATTTGGCACCACGCCGCGTACGAACGGTTCCGCCCACAATAGACAAGCGGCTAGAGTGTGAGTCGACCCAGGGGGCTTTGCTCACCAAGCTTTCAATGTCACACACCCACCTTTCTCTCAGAATTCATCTAGTCTGGGCCACAAAGGGTCGAAGACCATGGCTCGACCGTGAATGGCGAGCACGACTCTTTGCGTGCGCCGCAGTCATCATCGCTCGCAAGGACGGGAAGCTGCTGTGCGCTGGGGGAGCGCGCGATCATGTGCATCTCTACGTGGAACCGCCCGCAACCATCACCATCGCGGAGCTGGTAGGGGCTATCAAATCCAACACGGCTCGCTGGATTCACAAGACAGTACCTCACCGGCGGGACTTTAGCTGGCAGAATGGTTACGCGGCATTTACGGTCAGCGGTGCCGATGATGCAGCCCTTCGAGACTACATCCGGAACCAGGAACACCACCACAAGGAAAAGCCCTTCACCGGCGAATATCTGTCGTTGCTGCACATTCACGGAATTGAATACGACATGGCTCACGCCCTCGATTAAGGCCGCGGCCGGCCCCGTGGGCCGGCCCAATCCTGATTTGGATTCGGCCGGCCAGCCCGGCCCTTACGGGCCGGGCTATCAATTGGCGCGGTCCTCCGGACCGCGGATGCTCCGTGTCGGATCACGCTCCGCGCATCTTGATGAACCGAGGGAGATCGAATGTGCAGGGAACGTCCGCCGCCCGGAGGACCGCGCCAAAATGACAGCCCACCCGCAAGGGTCGGGAATTCCGGACGCGGACATCACCGGGAGGGTTGGGCAGAGCGAGTGGGACCCAAAGATCGTTGGGGACGTCCGCGGTCCGGAGGACGGCGCCAAAATGAGAGCCCCACCCGTAAGGGTGGGGGACACCGTATGATTCACCCCGGGAGAATACGAAAGAGCCCCACCCGTATGGGTGGGGCCAGTGCTTGGGGGCTCACGTCTTCATTCGCGCACGGATGCGCCCTACCGCATCAACAAGTGCCGCCGGAGCTTCGTCATCCGCCGCCGCACCGAGCCGTCCAGCACCCGGTCCTCCACCCGCACGATCGCGCCGCCGAGGATCTCGGGGTCCACCAGGTAGGCCGCGATCACCTGCTTCTTGAGCTGGCGGCCGAGCCTTTCCTCGATCATCTGCTTCAGCTTCTCGTCCGGCTGCCGGGCCAGCGTCACCGACGCCCTGATCCGGTTCAGCTTGGCGTCGAGCAGCGCCAGATACTCGGTGGCGATGTCGCGCAGGATGCCCTGCCGGCCCCGCTTCACCACCGCCTGGAGCCACAGCACGAACTCGCGCGGCACGCTCTGCAGCGCCTCGCCCAGGAACCGCGACTTCTCCGCCTTGGGCACCCGGGGCGACATCAGCACCGCCTGGACCTTGGGCGTGGTCTCGATCGCCGCCGCCACCGCATCGACCAGATCGGCGTACCGCTCCGGCTGGCCGCTCTTCTGCCCCAGCTCGAAGAGCGCCTCGGCGTAGTTGCGGGCGATCGTCTCCGTTCTCACCGGCGGCCTTCCAGCCCGGCCAGATACTGCTCCACCAGCTTGCGGTCGGTGTCGGAGTTGAGCCGCTCGCCGATCAGCTTGGAGGCCGCCGCCAGCGACAGCTCCACCGCCTCACGCCGCAGGTCGGCCAGCGCCCGGTCGCGCTCGGCGCCGATGTCGCGCCGGGCCCGGGCCAGCAGCTCCTCCTGCTCCTGCCGCGTCTTCTCCAGCGCCAGCGCCCGCTCCTTCTCCGCCGTGGTCCGCGCCTCGACCAGCAGCTGATGCGCCGACGTCCGGCCCTCCGCCAGCAGCTTCTTGTGCTCGGCCAGGATGGCTTCAGCTTCGGTGCGGGCGCGCTCCGCCGCCGCGATCTGCTCCTCCAGCGCCTTCTCCCGCGCCTCGACCGCACCCAGCAGGGCCGGGTAGGCGAACTTCTTCAGGATCAGCAGCAGCAACAGGAACACGAACACGGTCCAGATCATCAGACCCGGATCCACCGAGAGCGGACCCGAGGCGGCGTGCTGTTCCTGGAGTGGGGCGAGTGTGGTTACGAACATGGGTTTCCTATCTGGGTCTGGAGTCGGGAGTCAGGAGTCTCTCCCGACTCCCGACTCCCCGCACCCGACTAGAACGTAATCTTCCCCTGAATCAGGAACGCGATGACCGCGACGAACAACGCGACGCCTTCGACCAGCGCCGCCGCAATAATCATCGCCGTCTGGATTCGGGCGGTGGCATCCGGCTGGCGGGCAATGCCCTCCGTGGCCGAGCCGCCGATGCGGCCGATGCCGACGCCGGCGCCGAGCACCGCGAGACCGGCGGCGAGGCCGGCGCCGATGAGGCCCAGGCCCTTGCCGCTGGCGGCAGACGCGGCGGCAGCTTCCTGAAGCAGAGCGAGCATGTACAGCATGGTGACTCCGTATCGTGAGCGGGAGACTCGATGCCAACCGCGCTCGCCATGCGTGGGCCGACTCTCCCGAAACGGCCCTGCCCTGGCAACCCGCCGGCGTTCCCACGTCCGGGAACAGCGGGCATCGTCCGCCATTCGGCGGACTACTGGTTCAGCCGGCGCGAGCGCACGACGACTGAAGGTGGTTAGCTGATAGCTCCCCTAGTGCTCCGCCCTCATCAATCCGATAAACACCGACGTCAGCAGGGTGAACACGAACGCCTGCAAAAACGCCACGAACACCTCGAGCACCATCACGCCGGTGGCCAGCGTGGCCGCCGCGAATCCCACCGCCCAGCTCTGGAACAGGAAGATGAGGCCGAGCAGGGCCAGCACCAGCACGTGGCCCGAGGTCATGTTGGCAAAGAGTCGCACGGCCAGGGCGAAAGGCTTGGCCAGCTTACCGATGATCTCGATCGGCGTCATGACGGCCAGCAGCAGCACCTTGAGGATCGCCCCGCCCACGCCGCCGGGGAGACCCGAGGGCAGGTAGAAGATCGTCTTCATGTAGCCCTTGAAGCCGAGCGTCCGCATCCCGGTGCCCTCGATGACCACGAACGCCATGATCGCCAGCGCCGCGGTGACGGCGATGTTGCCCGTGGCGGTGGCGCCCCAGGGGAGGAGACCCAGCAGGTTCATCACCAGGATGAAGAAGAAGATGGTGATCAGGAACGGCGCGTAGCCCTCGCCGTGGTGGCCCACGTTGGGCAGCACCACTTCCTGCCGGATCCAGAGCACCATCGCCTCCATCGCCCCGGCAAACCCCTTGGGCGGGCGGTTCCGGGTCTGAGCGCTGGCCGCGGCCCGGGCGCTCAGCGTCAGAACCAGGGTGACGATCGTGGCGGCCAGCAGCATGTAGACCAGGTGCTTGGTGGGCGAGAGATCGATGTAGCGGGACTGGCCGTGCGAATCGGTGCCGAGCGGAATCTTCCAGTTGTCCGGCAGGTGAACCACGCCGAACGGGGTCTCCAGCTCGTGCGAGTTCCCGATGTGGTGCGCGATGTCGATCTCGTTCTTGTTGGCCTCGTGCTGGCTCGGCGGGGCGACGGCGTCGCGCGCCACCTCGGCCGCAGGCTCCTGATGGTCCTGGGCGAAAACAGGCGACCCGGCCCCGGAGCCCAGGGCCAGCGCCACTACTATGGAGAGACCGATACGCTTCATCGTGACGTGATCCCCGATTGTTCCCGTACCGCGATCAGCACTTCCACCAGCAGCAGCACCAGCAGAGTGGAGACCAGTCCCGCCAGGGTGGCCCCGGTGTTCCAGCCGTATTCCGGCGCCAGCACTACCGCCGCCAGCACCACCACCATCAGCCGTATCACCATCCCGGCCACCCACGCCAGCTGGAAACGTTCGGTCCCGATACTCCGTATGGTCCACCAGCCGAGCGGGGCCTGCACGACGAGGCCGATGAGGATCCCGTAGCCGGCCGCGTCCCGGTGTTCGGGCCCGAGCAGACGGGTGAGGATCAGGGCCACCAGTCCCACCGCCGCCAGGCCGGCCAAATACCACCTGCCCGCCGTCACTCGTCGCCGTCCTTCTGCTTGAGCGACCGAATGAGCCAGTACATGGTACCACCGAACCCCAGGAACGCGCCCACGACGGTCAGCAATCCTCCGGTGCCCAGCCTGCGATCGGCCCACTGCCCGATCCACACGAACGCCAGCAGGCTTACCGCGAGCTGAACGCCGAGGCCCGCGTACTTCATGGGTCCCGGCCCCGGTTTCCGACCCGGATCTGGGGTCTTCACGGCGCTAACCTACCCGCTTGTGAAATATTTCGCAAGCGAGCAGCAACGAAAAGATTTGCCACGGATGAACACGGAAAATGGACGGATCCCTCCGATGTACCGAACCCTCCCCGAAGCGCAGCCAAGTTGGGGATGTAGTGTCACTGCACACCTTCCCTCTATAGCCGATTCGTGGCGAACCCTTAGGCCTGGCGCCTGGAACCCCAAACTGGCGCCCATGTCCCCACCCGGGTAATCTCCAAACCTTCGCCCTTATTCGAGAGATCATGACCGCCACCCAGGCCGCCCCGACCCCCGCCCCCCAGGACGACGTCCAGCAGCTCGAGCGCTTGGTAGGCGCCGTCGGCCGCCTCAAGACTCAGGTGGCGCAGCGCATCGTGGGCCAGGAAGAAGTGGTGGATGGGATTCTCACGGCCGTGCTGGCCGGAGGGCATGCGCTGCTCATCGGCGTGCCGGGGCTCGCCAAGACCCTGATGGTGCAGACGGTGGCGGAGGCGCTTCACCTGAGCTTCAACCGGGTCCAGTTTACGCCCGACCTGATGCCGAGCGACATCACCGGCACCGATATCATCGAAGAGGACCTGACCACCGGCCACCGCGCGTTTCGCTTCGTCCAGGGACCCATCTTCGCCAACGTGGTGCTGGCCGACGAGATCAACCGGACCCCGCCCAAGACCCAGGCGGCGCTGCTTCAGGCCATGCAGGAACATCAGGTGACCGCCGGCGGCACCACCTATCACCTGCCCGATCCCTTCTTCGTGCTGGCGACCCAGAACCCCATCGAGCAGGAGGGCACCTACCCGCTGCCTGAAGCGCAGCTCGACCGGTTCATGCTCGAGCTTCGGGTGAGCTATCCCAGCCGGTCCGAGGAAGAGGCGATCGTGGAGCAGACCACCGGCAGCGCCAAGGCCCCCATGCATCCGGTGCTCGACGCCCAGTCGGTGCTGGCCATGCAGGCGCTGGTCCGCCGGATTCCGGTGTCGCGGGGGCTGATCCGCTCGGCGGTGACCCTGGCCCGCATGACCCGCCCGGGCGACAGCGAGGCCCCGGCCTTCATGAAGGAGTTTGTGGAGTGGGGTGCCGGCCCCCGCGCGTCGCAGTATCTGGTGCTCGGCGCCAAGGCGCGGGCGGCCATCGCCGGCCGGCCGATGGCCGACCTGGACGACGTGCGGGCGGTGGCTCCCTCCGTCCTGCGGCATCGGCTGGTCACCAACTTCGCGGCCGAGGCGGCCGACCGGACGAGCGAAGACCTGGTGAAGGAGCTGGTGGCGGGTAAAGGATGGTTAGGGTAGTAGCGGGTAAGTAAAAAGAGTGGAAAGCAGAGAAGACACCTCATCCCGAGCGCAGCTATCGCCCTCTCGGGATGAGGTTTCTTCTGAACCCCGAGTTACTCTCTTCCCAGCTTATCCGCTCCGCTCATGCAGAGGGGTCCAAAAACCCACCCACCGGCAGGAAGAGCTGATCGAACGAAGTGAACGCGCCGTTCGTGATATAGAAAATCCCTTCCAGTGCCGCGATGTCGTCGTCCGTCAGCGGCTGGCCATCGGCTCCGGTGATGGTAGGAGCGCCACCGCCAACCTGTGTGATCGTGGCAAAGTGGTGGCCGCTGACGCTGACGTTGAGAGTACCGCCGGTCTGATCGAACTGACCCGTCATCTGGATCCAGCCGTTCCCGCCCCGGACATCGAGATTTACACCGATCGTCGCGCTCTCGGGGGCGGTGCCGTTCATCGTGAGCGTGAGGTCGATCGAGAAGTCGCGGGTGGGAACATCCACGCCGTACGTCAGCGTGAGCCCCCCGGCGAACGTGAGGGCGGCGCGCAGGCTGATGTTGGCCTGGTGGGTGCCATCGGTCACGTAGCCGATGACGTTGATCCGCCCGCCCGACGAGGTATTGCTTACGCTGACGGTGTAGTTGAGATACTCCGTTGTACCCGAGAACACCCGCACCCGCGCCGCGCTGGTGGTGCCGGAGCTCAGATCGATCAGGTCCACGTAACCGGTCTCGACCAGTGGCTCCACCGGCGCAAAGGTTACCGGGTCCACGGCGTAGAGCAGGAAGCGCACGCCGTTCGCCGGCGCGCCGGTCAGATCCGACACCACGTAGGCCCCGCCGCTATAGACGAACGTCTTGCCCGCCACCTCGGCCGGCACCATCGCGATCGAAGCATTCAGGCCGCTCTTCGATCCCGCGGTCAGCACCGACGCCAGCCGCTTGGCGCTCCGCACCGCCGCCGCCCGTATTCCTTCCTTCGTGGCCCCACGGATGTCGAGCGCCGCTGCCGAGGCTGAGACCACCGGGGCGGCCGGTGCCAGCGCCGCATCGAACATCAGGCTGAAAGTGGAGAAGCTGGCAAAGGTCGAGGACTCAAAGCTGGAGTTCAGCGCCTCGATGTCGCCGGTGGTGCCGGCCGGATTGAACGGCACGTCGGGGCCCGAGTCGCCGCAGCCCGCGAGCACCAGGCACGCGGCGGTCACCGTGAGGAAAGAGCGCTTGGCTAAATGCAGGACGTGCATGAGATCTGCCTCCGTCATCTGGGCGCTACCGGGCCAGCCGCGGGGAGAGGCCGCCGGTTGCAAGCCGGTAAGTGCTTGGGGGTGTACAGCTTGAATTCGGGTGAGGGCCGTCGCGCAGGGCTGACGGCCCCCCGTTGGGCGGGAGTTAAGGCAACCGCTATGCCAAGAGTTGCATCATTTCGGCTCCACCGGCAGGGCGGCCTCCTTCCAGGCGGCCCAGCCGCCTACCAGGGCCCGAGCCTTGGGCCAGCCGGCCTCTCGAAGCTGTCGCGCCACCCGGGCGCTTGTGGCTTCCTCCTTTCACGCACAGTAGAGCACGATCGTGCCGTGGTGATCGAGCCCCAGCTCGCGGGCGGTGCGCACGGCGTCATCCGGCGGCAGGCGGACCGCGTCCTTCGCCTTGGTGCTTTCGCTCTCATAGGTGCGGTCGGTCCTCACGTCGGCCAGCACGTACCGCTTTCCTTCCGCCTGAAGCTCCCGCACCTCGTCGAGGGTGATGCGCTCGGGTACGGGATCCGACGTCACCGTGACGGCCTGTGCCGGTGGCGCGGCCACTGCCGCACCCATCGGGACCGGGCCGGTGTCCCTCCGCAGGAATAACGCAATGCCGGCGCCGTGCAGGAAGACGGAGAGCAGTACGACCAGACAGGTGATCGAGAACAGGCGCTCGCTCCCGGGCATGCCGGCGAACACCGGCAGCAGAATCAGCAGCAGCGAGCTCAACCCCCGGGGCCCGAACCAGGCTATCAGGCGGCGGCTCTGTGGATCCACGCCGGCCTTCGCGAGCACCGGCAGGAGCACCGCCGTCCGTACGCCGAGCGCGATGAATGAGAACAGGAGGGTGCGTGCGTCGGCCACGTAGAAGCCGCTCCAGATGAGCCAAGCGCCGAAGGCCACGAAGGTGAACAGCAGAAACATCTCCGCCGTGGCCTGGCCGTAGTCGAGGAAGCAGTCGCACAGCTCCACGTCCAACGCCGCCACCACCAGTCCGGCCGCGAACGCCGCCAGGAATCCGCTCCCGTCCACCGACTCGGCCGCGGCAAACGCGGTGAACGCCACGCCCAGGGCATAGAGCGACTCATAGTCGCGCCGCACGCCCCATCGGCTCCGCACCTGCTCCAGCAGCCTGATGGCGGTGTAGCCGATGAGAGCGCCCAGCGCGGGACCCAGGATGAACAGACCCACGGAGTGGCGGCTGAACTCGCCGGGGGTCAGGCCGTGGCCGGACTGAATCGCGAGCATGGCCAGCACCACGATCGGCAGGAGGACGGCGTCGTTCATCCCGCTCTCGAGCCGGAGCGCCACCCGGGCGGTGCCGGGCAGGCTGGGACGCCGGAGCAGATTGCGCAGCAGCACCGGATCGGTGGAGGCGAGCGCGGCGCCGAGAATGGCGGATTCGGCGGGGGAGAGCCCGAGCAGCAGCGAACCTGCGATACCGATGAGCCCCGCCGGGATCAGGGTACCGGGTCCGAGCACCAGGAGGGCGAGCTTGCTCCGGCGCTTGACCTCGCCCATGTCGATCGCGATCGAATCGCTGAAGAGCACGAGCACGAGAGCCACCGTGGCGATGACCTGCAGGGTGGGCGACTGAAGCTCCAGGTTGATCAGGCCCAGCCCGGCCGGTCCCAGCGCCGCACCCAGGAGGAGGAAAATGCCGACCTGCGGCAGTCCGCTCCGCTCGATGATCCCGGACAGAAGCGACGCCACCAGAATGACGATGCCGATCAGCGCCAGCGCGGATTCGAATTCGCTGAACATGGATGAATTATGGAGAGGCTCTTGGCTATTGGCTATTAGCTGTCATCCTGGGTGCAGCGAAGGATCCCTGACAATCCAACCAGTAGCCAATCGCCGGCGCCCGCGCTAACCTCGCACATGGTCACCAACGAACCCGAGGCCACAGCGCTGCTGCTGGCCACCTGCGGCGTGCTGCTGGCCGTCAGCGTGGTGTTCAGCCGCGCGTCGCAGCGCTTCGGATTTCCCATCGCGCTGCTCTTCCTGGGCGTCGGCATGCTGGCCGGCTCCGAGGGCATCGGCGGTATTCAGTTCGACGACTATCACTTCGCTTTTCGCATCGGCGTCCTGGCGCTGGCGCTCATCCTGTTCGATGGCGGCCTCAACACGCCGCTGAGCGCGGTGCGGCGCGCCGCGGCCCCGGCCGGCATTCTCGCCACCCTGGGAGTAGCGGGGACGGCGGTGCTGGTGGCCGCGGGCGCGAATTACCTGGGGCTCGGCTGGGGCGAGGCGCTGCTGCTCGGTGCGGTGGTGTCCTCCACCGATGCCGCGGCCGTATTCGCCGTGCTCAGGGGCAGCGGCCTTCAGCTCAAGCGGCGGGTGGGCGTCACCCTCGAGGTCGAGTCCGGCCTCAACGATGCCGTGGCCGTCATCCTCACCACGGTGCTCACGCTGAACCTGCTGGTTCCCGGCGCGGCCGAGGGCTGGCGGATCCCGGTGGAGATCCTGGTGCAGCTGGTGATGGGCGGCCTGGTGGGCACCGGCATCGGATACGGCGGGCGCTATCTGCTCGCCCGCCTCACCCTCCACAGCGGCGGGCTCTACCCGGTCATGACTCTATCGCTCGGCCTTGTCTCGTTCGGCCTGGCAACCCTGGCCCACGGAAGCGGCTTCCTCGCCGTGTACGTGGCGGGACTCCTGCTCGGCAACGGGCCGCTGCCCTATCGCGGCGGCCTGCTCCGGGTGCACGACGCCCTGGCCTGGCTCAGCCAGGTCGGCATGTTCCTCATCCTCGGCCTGCTGATCTATCCCTCGCACCTCGTGAGTGTGGCCGGGATCGGGCTTACCATAGCCTTGCTGCGGGCGTTTGTGGTGCGGCCGCTGGTGGTCTGGCTGTGCCTGCTGCCGTTTCGATATCCCCGGCGGGAGGTGCTCTACATCGGGTGGGTGGGACTCCGGGGAGCGGTGCCGATCGTGCTGGCCACGTTCCCGGTATTGGCCGGCGCGCCCGGGGCCGAGCGCCTCTTCGATCTGGTGTTCTTCATCGTGGTGGCTAACGCGCTGGTACCTGGCGCCACGGTGGCGTGGGTGACCCAGAAGCTCGGGCTCCAGAGCCGGGAGCAGCCGGCGCCGCAGGCGGTGCTGGCCATCGAGTCGCGCAAGCCGCTTAAGGGCGAGCTGATGTCCTTCTATATAGACGACCCGCTGCTGGTGACCGGGGTGCCGCTGGAGGAGCTGCCGTTCCCCGAGGGGTCGGCGGTGGCGTTGATCATCCGGGGCGACGAGCTGGTGCCGCCGGTGCCGGGCACCACGCTCCAGGCGGGCGACCACGTGCACGTGATCGCGAGCCCGGAGGACCGGCCCATCATCCAGCTGATGTTCGGGAGGCCGGAGGAGGAGTGAACCCGAAACTGCTAGTCGATCAACCTGTAAATTTTACCAGGACTCTAAACTTGCTATCTGCCGTGATGCTGTACCACCACTCACCCGCAAAAACTGTGGGATCCTTGATCACATAGATTGTTCCGACCTTGACCAAATAGACTGACCTTCCCGCAGCCGATACACCGGCAGCGGTAGACAACGCGTTTACCGCCTGCTGACATAGTCTGGGGTCCGTCACGTACGAAACTTTACTCGCGGCTACCTTTGGAATTTGAAGGTTTATACGTGAAATGATCGCGCTCGAATCTGTGCTCGTGGCGGTCGTACGCACCCAATGAGAGTTGCCAGGCCGCCGTCATCCAACGGCCGGCACGGTGAGGTCGACTGCCAGTGCAGAATCGAAGGACGCACGAAGGGAAGTGCGAGCGCGATCAGGGAGACGATCAAAGAAGTACATGGCATGAAGCGTACTCGAGTTTGAGAGCAAGAATCGGGGTGCGGCGCTCGGCGCTGAGCCGTAGACTGACAGTCATCAGAAGCTCGGTCACCGAATGCATAGAAGGGAACGAACCATGAGAAATATCAGGTACATCGTCGCCCAGTGCAGCCTGGGGTCCGTGCTCGTGGCCGGCAGCGACGGGGGCGTCTGCGCGATCCCCAGCCCCGCGCAGCCGCCACGGACA
>DASVGF010000249.1:0-4067 GCA_036379675.1 Gemmatimonadales bacterium
GCCGCCATGGCCGGCCTGGTGGAAGCGTTCCGCCGCCGGGCCGATTCTCTGACCGGCCGCGTCGTAGCGTCTCTCAAACTTCCTCTGGCTCGCACGGGCGACCAGCACCGGCTGGGCTCGATGATCGCCGAGGCAAGGCGGAATGTGCTTCGGACTGAGCTGGGACTGGTCACCAACAGCAGTATCCGGGCCGATCTCCCCGGAGGCCGGATTACGTACGGCCAGCTCTTTGAAGTGCACCCCTCGCAGAATCGGCTGGTCAAGCTGACGGTCAGCGGGTCGCAGCTGAAAGAGCTGCTGGAGCACGCTCTCGAGGGCGGCAAGCCGTCGGCGCACATCGCCGGCGCCCGGGTGCGTTACGATCCGCAGCGGCGCCCGGGACAGCGGGTCCAGGGCATCGAGCTGCTGGGCCGAAAGTTCCGCCGGGAAGGCCGATACACGCTGGCGGCCGACGACTTTCTCGCCGCCGGCGGGGAGGGATATACCATGCTGGTCGGATTGCCGGCTGAGCCGGCGCCCCTGCTCGACGTGGATGGCCTGGTCACCTACCTCCGGCGGCTGCCCCAGCCGGCGGATGTCACTGCGCGTCCTGGCTTCCTCTCCCGCTGATGAGCGAAACGATTCGGGTATTCGTCAATGCTGCGGCGCTCGACCTGCCCGCCGGTGCCCGGGTCAGCCAGGCGCTCCGGGCCTTCGACCCCGCGCTCGATCAGGAGGTTGTCAGCGGGACCGCCTACGTGACAGACGGCCGGGGCATCGAGGTCGACCGCGCCGCCCCGCTGGCGAGCGGCGCCATTCTCAGGGTGGCCGTGCGGGCACGCCGGGGCGGGGGAGCGGCCGATGCTCACGCGTGAGCTGATCGGTCGCCTGCCCAAGGCCGAGCTCCACGTGCACCTCGATGGGTCGCTGCGCCCCGAGACCATGATCGATCTGGCGCGCCAGGCGAGGGTGCCCTTGCCATCCTACGAGCCCGAGCCCCTCCGGCGGTTCATGCTGGTGGACGACGCCGCCGACCTGCAGGACTACCTGGACCGTTTCGATCTCACCATCCCGCTGCTGCAGACTCCCGAGGCAGTCGAACGGGTGGCCTACGAGATGGTGGAAGACGCCGCTCGCGACCACGTGCGATATCTGGAGGTGCGCTACTGTCCCCACCTCAGCCAACGCCAGGGGATGACGCTGGACGAGGTCATGCAAGCCGAGCTGCGGGGACTGGCGCGCGGTGAGCGCGACTTTGGAGTTGTCGCCCGGGTGATCAATTGCTCGCTCCGGCACTACGATCCCGCGGTGTCGGTCGAGATCGCGGAGTGCTCGGTGGCCTACCGGGACCAGGGCGTCGTGGCATTCGATCTGGCCGGTGGGGAAGCGGGACGCCCGCCGGGCAATCACCGGGCCGCCTTTGACGTCGCGGCCCGGGGACTCCTCGGGGTCACGGTGCATGCGGGCGAGGCGGCCGGCGCGCAGTCGATCGCCGATGCGGTGCATCTGTGTCACGCCAACCGGATCGGGCATGGCACCCGGCTCTACGAGAATCCCGGCCTCCAGGGCTACATTCGCGACCGCCGGATATTGATCGAGGCCAACATCACCAGCAACGTCCAGACCCGCGCCGTCCGCCGCGCGTCGGAGCATCCGGTGCGGGCGTACTTCGACGCGGGCCTTAACGTCACGCTCTGCACCGATGGCTGGCTGATGGCGGGAGTTTCCCTCAGCGACGAATATTGGCTGGCGCACACCGAGCTCGGCTTCACCCGGGAGCAGATGGATCGCATGATCCTGAATGCCTTCGAGGGGGCGTTTCTGCCCTGGCCGGAGCGGCAGGTTCTTCTTGACCGGGCGCGCAGCGAACTTGCAGGTATTTAGTCACGAGTCACGAGTCCCGAGAAGCATTGCTGGGTAGCGACCAATCACCCAAGGAAAAGTCCGGCCCGCGACTCGCGACTCGCGACTCGCGACTACTCAAGAGGACGACCGATGCGTCTCAGCATCTTCGCTGTCCTGTTGCTCGCCGCCGCGATGTTCGCCTCCTGGGTCGTCCCGGGACTCACCTGGCAGGGTGTAAACGGGGTGGTGGCGCAGGCGGTACCCCAGCGGCCCGCTGATTCGGCGCCGGTCGCCCAACGGCAGGACTCGACCCTGGCGCCCGAGCCCGGTCCGGTGGGGATCGCATCCCGTCTCACCGGCCTGCTCGGCATCGTCGTCATCCTGGCCATCGCGGTCGCCCTCTCGCACAACCGGCGAGCCATCCGCTGGCGGGTGGTGGCCTGGGGCCTCGGGCTCCAACTGCTGTTCGCGATCTTCGTCCTGCGGATTCCGGCCGGCCAGCGGCTGTTCCGCGCGCTGGGCGACTTTGTCACTTCCATCCTGAATTACTCGTACGTCGGATCTCAGTTCGTCTTCGGCGAGCTGGGGAAACCGAACTCCAGTCTCGGGGTCATCTTCGCGTTCCAGCTGTTACCCGCCATCATCTTCGTCAGCGCCCTCTTCGCCATCATGTATTACCTGGGGATCATGCAGATCATCGTGCGGGCGTTTGCGCTGCTGATGAGCCGGGTGATGGGGGCGAGCGGAGCCGAGAGCCTGAATGTGGCGGCTTCCATCTTCATGGGTCAGACGGAAGCGCCGCTCACCATCCGGCCCTTCCTCCCGCGGATGACCCGCTCCGAGCTGATGACGGTGATGACCTCGGGGATGGCCCACATCTCCGGCTCGATCATGGTGGCGTACATCGCCTTCGGGATCGAGGCCCGGCACCTGCTGACCGCCGTGATCATGACCGCGCCCGGCACCATCATGATGGCCAAGCTCTTCGAGCCCGAAACCGAGGTGCCGGAGACCTACGGCAAGGTGAAGCTCGACATGCCCAAGCAGGACGTGAACCTGCTCGACGCGGCGGCCCGCGGCACCAGCGAGGGCCTCAACCTGATGCTCAACGTGATCGCCATGCTGGTGGCGTTCGTGGCGCTGGTGGCGCTCCTCAACGGCGGATTCGGGGCGATTCACAGCTACATCGAGTGGTTCCCGCCCAACCTGCAGACGGTCCTCGGCTGGATCTTTCGCCCCATCGCGTGGGTCATGGGCGTTCCCTGGCACGACAGCGGCACCATCGGGAGCCTGCTGGGCACCCGGATGGTGTTGAACGAATTCATTGCGTACGCGGAGCTGGCCCCCTTGAAGGGACAGCTCGATCCGCGGTCCTTCATCATCGCGTCGTTTGCCCTGGCCGGGTTCGCCAACTTCAGCTCGGTAGGCATCCAGCTCGGCGGCATCGGCGCGCTGGTACCGGAGCGGAAGCGCGACCTCGCCAAGCTCGGTATCCGCGCGATGCTCGCCGGCACGCTGGCGAACTTTCTGTCGGCCACAATCGCGGGGATTCTGCTGTGAAGGCGGGGCAGGATACGGTGAGGAGGCCCGAAGGGCTGGTCGAAGAGGCCGCAGAGGCGATTCGGCGGAGGCTGGGCAAACGGCAGCCGAAGGTTGCCGTGGTGCTGGGCTCCGGACTCGGGTTCTTCACCCAGCGGATGACCGACACGGTCACGATTCCTTACGCCGAGATCCCCGGGTTTCCTCCCACCACCGTGATTGGCCATGGAGGGGAGCTGGTCGCCGGGAAAATCGGCGGCAAGGAGATCCTGGCGCAGAGCGGGAGGTTCCACCTCTACGAGGGCCACGACGCGAACGTCGCCACGGTTGCGGTGCGGACGTTTGCCGAGCTCGGGGTGGAGACCCTCATCCTGACCAACGCGGCCGGCGGTATCCGGCGGAACTTTGCCAGCGGAACCGTCATGCTGATCGCCGATCACATCAACCTGACGTTCCGGAATCCGCTGATCGGACCGGTCCTGCCGGGCGAGGAGCGGTTCCCCGACATGTCCGACCCCTACGACTCGGCCCTCCGTGCCGTAGCCCGCACGGCGGCCCTCGACAAGCGCGTGCCGCTTAGCGAGGGCGTCTACGTTCAGGTTTTAGGGCCGAGTTACGAAACTCCGGCGGAGATCCGGATGTTCGAGCGGATGGGAGCCGACGCCGTGGGTATGTCTACCACGGTGGAGGTGATCGCGGCCCGG
>DASVGF010000250.1:0-18063 GCA_036379675.1 Gemmatimonadales bacterium
ACAGCGTAAATGGCGGTCAGCAGGCCGCTATCGTGCAGCACCTGAGGGCTCCTCGGCATGAAGAGGGAGATCAAACTGCTCGCCGGGCTGGAGGACCGCTTCGGCCTCAGCTTGCCGATGGAGAACCTGGAACTCGACGACCTGCGCAGCGCAGGCAGGATCGCCGGACTGATCGGTCGCATGTCTGTCGCGACCCTGGGCAGGGTAGCGGAGGGGTGATGCGTCTCCCATTTGCAGGGAAGGAAGGATTCATGCCTGCTTGGCTGCGCTCGAAGCCGTCCTGGCCGACGGCACTCGCCTTGTCAATCGCCGCCTGCGGTGGCGGCGCGTCCACCGCTCCGCCGGAGCCGCCGCCCCCGCCACCGCCGCTGCCGGCGGAGGTCGTTCTGGCCGCAGGCAACATCGCCAAGTGCACGACCACGGGGGACGACGCCACTGCCTCGCTCCTCGACAACCTGGCGGGAACCATCTTCGTCCTGGGCGACATCGCCTTTCCCGACGGGTCGGCTGAGGCCTATGCCAACTGCTATGAGCCGACCTGGGGCCGGCACAAGGCGCGAACCTATGCCGCACTGGGCAACCACGAATACAACACCGGCGGAGCCACCGGGTCGTTCGACTACTTCGGCGATCGGGTGGGCCCGCGGGACCTGGGATACTACAGCTTCGAGCTGGGCAACTGGCACATCATCATGCTCAACGTGAACGACTTTACGGTGGATTCACTGGTCCCGTTCACGGGCACCCAGCAGGAGCGCTGGCTCAAGGCCGATCTGGCGGCCAACCAGAAGCAATGCACCCTGGCCATGTGGCACAGTCCGAGGTTCTTCTCCTCCGATACGCCGGGGTGGACCAGCAGTGTGTACATCAAACCAATTTGGGAGCACCTGTACGCAGCCGGCGTGGACGTCGTCGTGAACGGCCACCAGCACCACTATGAGCGCTTCCCACTCCTCAATCCCGCCGGCGCCCGGGACGACGCCAAGGGCATTCGCCAGTTCAACGCGGGCACTGGGGGCGAGAGCACCGCAATGCCCGTCGCCATTGCGGAGCACAGCCAGGCGCTGACCGATGCCTACGGCGTTCTCGAGCTCACCCTGGATTACGGTGCCTATAGCTGGGAGTTCATTCCGGTGACGCCAGGCCAGTTCACCGACACCGGTACAGGCACATGTCACTAGGCATGCGCGCCCCGTCCCTGGTCCTCGAGCGGTCCATGACACTGGCTGATGCCGCTGCCGGCGCCGGCCCGGAGCCGAGCCTGCTCGAGCGGCTGGCCCAGACGCTCGAGCAGCATCACATACGGTATTGCCAGTGGAAGGGACATTGGACCGCCCACCGGTGGGCTGCCGGGCGGGGAGACGTGGACCTGCTGGTGGATCACGACTCGAGCGTAGCATTCCGCCGGCTGGTGGGCGAGCTGGGCTTCAAGCCGGCGCTCCCGCCCGGGACACGGCAGATCCCGGGCATCGAGAGCTACTTCGGCTTCGACCCGGCCGTGCCGAGGCTGCTGCATCTTCACGTGCACTACCGCCTCGTCATCGGGGATTACTGGAAGACCACCTACCGGATTCCCATCGAGCAGGCCTTGCTCGAGGCCTCCGGTCCGGGAACACTCTTCCGGGTGCCGGACCCGACGTTTCAGTACATCGTCTTCGTGCTTCGCATGATGCTCCTGCAGTGCGGGCGGCCGATGCTCGCTCTGGGCGGGCGGTGGCGCCGGGGCATTCAGATCCAGCTCGACAATCTGGAGACGCTCACCGAGCGGCAGGCGCTGGCCACCGTGCTGAGCCGTCATCTGCCGGCTCTGGATCTGCCCTTCTTCGAGCGCTGCGTCGCTTCGCTGCGGGGGAAAGCCGACCCGATCGAGCGGGCCCTGCTTCCCGACCTGCTGCACCTCAAGCTGCGTCCCTACGCGCGGCGGGCACCGATGGCTTCAGTGCTGGCGGCAGCCGCGGACAAGCTCCTGCCGGTGGAGGTGCGCCGGATGTTCGCGGACGATCGCATGCGGCCCGCGGCGGGCGGCAGCATCATTGCCCTTGTTGGGGGAGACGGAGCCGGGAAATCCACCGCGGCAACCGAGCTCTCGGAGTGGCTGGGTATCGATTTCGCCACTGCCCGCGGGCATCTGGGCAACCCCCCACGCTCCCTGTTCACTCTGGCCGTCGGCGGACTGCTGAAAGTGGAGCAGGCGTTGCACCGGCTGCTGGGCCGGACCCCGGGGTCGGCAAGCCAGCTCGAGCTGCTCCGCTACATGTGCACCGCCAGGGACTGCTACCTGCTTCATGAGCGGCTTCGCCGATTCACTGCCGACGGCGGGGTAGCTATCTGCGAGCGCTACCCGGTTGCGCAGGTGCGGTCACACGTGGGCCCCTGCATACCTGCCCTGCTGCCGGCCGACCCGACCTGGTTTGCCCGGAAGCTGGAGACCATGGAGGCGGAGTACTACCGCAGGATTCTGCCGCCCGACGCCCTGCTGGTCCTGCGTCTGGACCCCGAGCTCGCCGTGCTTCGGAAACCGGACGAGCCGGCCGACTACGTGCGCGCCCGGGGCCGGGCCGTGTGGGAAACCGATTGGACCGGCACCGCGGCCCGGTGCACCGACACCAGCCGGCCGCTGCCGGAAGTGCTCAAAGATCTCAAGTCCTTGGTATGGGCGGCGCTGTGAGATATCTCAGCGCTGCCCCCGCCATGCGCCGGCGGCCGCTCATGGAGCTGGTCGGGCCGGCGGGTGCCGGCAAGAGCACGCTGGCCCGGGCCCTCATGGGACGGCTCGACGCCACTCCCGGCACGATCTGGGGGCTGCCGGTTCTTCCGTTGCTCGCCAATGGCCTGCAGCTGATCCCAACCTTCAGCGGGCTCTGGCTGCATGCAGCTTCGCCGCTCTGGGGTGAGACGCGGCACATGGTCCGGCTCCGCACCTTGCGCCGCGCTCTTCAGCGCCCGCGCTCGGGGCCGGAGGAGCTGGTGATCTTCGACGAAGGGCCGGTCTTTGCCATGGCCTGGCTCCGCGGCTTCGGACATGAAACGCTGCGCGAGCAGCCCTCCGCCGACTGGTGGCGCTCGGCTATACGCGAATGGGCTACTCTCCTCGACACCGTGGTGGTGCTCGACGCGCCCGATCACATCCTGGCTCAGCGGATCCGGGCCCGGGCACACCCGCATGAAGTCAAAGAGCTGCCGGACCTGGAGATCGCCCGCTGGATGGGACGCTTCCGGGAAGCCCTGGAGTGGGTGCTCCTCCAGATGGACCGCGAAGGCGGGCCACTGGTTGTGCGCCTTTCCGCGGAAGGTTCGACCGAGCGCATCGCGGCACAGCTGTCCCGGGCCTTGAACGAACAGCGTCATGTCGGTTGATACGCTGGCTGCCGCGCCGCCGGCCGATCGCGCCGGGCCCGAGCCCCACCAGCAGGAGCGTTCGCTGACCGGGAGGGCCTCGCTCAATGTCCTCCAGTCGCTGCTCGACTACAGCGTCAAGCTTGCGGTCGGGCTCGTGATCGTCCCCATCCTGGTGACCGGGCTGGGCCGGACGCTTTATGGGGTGTGGGAAATGCTGGGCCGCCTGGTGGGCTACATCGAGTCGGCCGATGGCCGCTCCACCCAGGCCCTGCGCCTGGTCATCTCCAACCAGCAGGCCTCCAACGACGGCACCGCGAAGCGCCGCTGGGTGGGAAGCGCCTTGATGGTATGGGTCTGCTTTCTCCCGCTCTGGGCCGTCTCCGGCATCCTGCTCATCTGGCTCACTCCTGCGGTCACCAAGGTGCCGGCAGAACTCCATGCTACGGTCCGGGCCGCCTGTGGGCTGATGATGGTGGCAGTGCTGGTGGCGGGCCTGGCGTCGCTCCCTGAGGCGGTACTTCGAGGGATGAATCTCGGCTACAAGCGGATGGGACTTCAGGCCGGGCTGTCCCTCATCGGCGGAGCTCTGTTGGCGGCGGCGATCTATGCCGGCACTGGACTCGTCGGTGTGGCGGCCGCAGGGATCATAATCGCCGCGCTGACGGGCCTCTGTTTCTTGGTGGTGGTACGGCGCCAGGTCTCGTGGTTCGGCGCCGAGCAGCCCACCCGCGCGGAAGTTGGATCGCTCCTGGGAATGAGCGTCTGGATTACGCTCGGCGATGTGGTGTCCAAGCTGTTGGCCAGCGACGTCCTGGTGCTTGGAATGGTGCTGTCCGCCTCGGTGGTGACCACGTACGTCCTCACCGGATATGCCACCCGGCTGGCGCTCAATCTCCATTCCCTCTCCGCCGAGGCCGTGATGCCGGGAGTGGCCGGCGTCATCGGCGAGAAGCGCTTCGAGCGCGCCGCGCTGCTCCGGCGCGAGATGCTGGCCATTACCGGCGTCTTCGTCACCGCGGTCGGAACGACAATTCTGCTGTGGAACCGCTCGTTCGTTCATCTCTGGGTCGGGACCGAGAACTACGCCGGCGCCTGGACCAATCTCCTGCTGGTGCTCATCGCGGCCCAGTCGGCGTTCATCCGCTGTGACGCTTACCTGATCGATGCGGCGCTCCAGCCTGCCCGCCGCGTGCGAGTGGGAATTGCCGCCGGCATCCTGACGCTGCTGCTCTCGATCGCCCTGACCCACTGGGCGGGCATGGTGGGGCTCTGCCTCGGCATCCTCGCCGGGCGCGCCACCCAGACCATCGCCTACCCGCTGCTAGTGCGGGACTGTCTGGCCCGGAGCCCGGGACTCTCCATGCTTTGGCTGGTGCGCCCACTGATGGTGATGGTGACGCTCTTTGCGGCAGCCTGCTACGGAAGCCAATACGTGCTGCTGGAGGGGTGGGCTGACTGGGCAGTGGCGGTGGCGGTGACCTTCGTGTCGGCGGGGGCTCTCGCCACCGCCCTGGGCCTGCCGGACGGTCTTCGGGCGGCCATTGGCGGCCGGATTTTCGAAATCGCCCGCCGCCAGGCTGGGGGCCGCTGATGAACCGGCTCCGGACCGACCTCCTGCTTCAGGGCGGGCTCTACCTGCTCGTGGCCTCGATCCCGTTTGAATACCCCGGGCGCACCATCCCCCTCGAGATACCCACGCTCACGGGAGCGGTGTTCCTGCTGGCCACACTGCTCCATCCGCGGCGCTGCTACGGACGGATCCCGTCGCCGGTGCTCTGGTTCGGGGCCTACCTGATCGTGTTCTGGCTGGCCCTGGTGGCGAGCGGTGGGGACTACGCCGCAGAAGCTGTCTCGGAGTTTGTGGTGGTGCTCCAGGGCGTCCTGGTGCTACTGGCCGCCACCAATCTCATGCTGGACAGGCAAGTGGCCTGGCGCGCGCTGGTCACACTGACGGCCGCCTGCACCGTCCGGGCGGCGCTCCCGTTCGTCGGGCTGGGCCGCACCAGCGACGTGGTCTGGACCGGTGGGGAACGCGTCTCGGCTCTGGGACAGAACGCCAATAGCGCCGCGATGATTCTGGCCGCCGGCCTGGTGGCCCTGATCGGTCTCAGCTTGATGCGCCGGAGGAAGAGCGCCGCCTACTTCGGGGTAACCGGCGTGGTAGCCACGCTGATGGGCCTCGCGATCCTGGAAACCGGCTCGCGCGGGGGCCTGGTGGCGCTGATTGGCGGCGTCATGGTATTTGCGCTCGCTGCCCACACCTGGCAACAGCGGCTTCGCAACGGAGGAATCGCGTTGAGCGCCGTCACGCTGCTGTCGCTGGCGGTTCTTCAGGTCCCCATGATGAAGAATCGGCTGGTGGACAGTGTGGCCCACGGCAACCTGGCGGGACGGGAGCAGCTTTACCCGGCTCTGTGGACCATGTTCCTCGAGCAGCCGGTCCTCGGGTGGGGCCCCATCGCGAACACCTACGAATTGGCGCTTCGGGTCGGCCAGCGCGACCGCCCCCGGCGGGCATCGCACAACATCGTGCTCGAGCTGCTGACGTCCACCGGCCTCGCGGGCGCCATTCCATTCCTGGTCGGGGTCGGGCTGGCGGCCCGCAGCGCCTGGCGGGCGCGTCACGGCGAGCACGGCGTTCTGCCGCTCGCCCTGCTGGCGACTCTCCTGCTCGCCAACATGAGCGGCGACTGGCTGGCCTCGAAGCTGCTCTGGTTCACGCTCGCGTATGCCTTTGCGAGCGGGCTGTGGCGGGCCGCCCCCCAGCCGCCTTCGGTGCGCCCGAGCCGGCGCGGCATCCTTGCCACCGCGGGAGGTCGCTGACCATGTGCGGCCTGGCCGGACGGTACCATCCAGTGGCGCTCCCACCCGACCCGGAGTGGCGCCACCGCGCGGACAAGCTGCTGGCTCATCGGGGTCCCGATGGGCGGGGTCACTACGCCGACGAGCGCTGTGAGCTGGTGCATCGACGGCTCGCCCTGCTCGATCTGTCGCCCACCGGAGCGCAGCCGATGCCCAACGAAGACGGCAGCGTGCTGGTCGTCTTCAACGGGGAGATCTACAACCACGAGGAGCTGAGGCGCGAGCTCCGGAGCCGCGGCCACACCTTCCGGGGCAGCTCGGACACGGAGGTGCTGGTGCACCTCTACGAGGAGCATGGACCGGACCTGGCTTCGCGGCTGCGTGGCATGTTCGCTTTTGCCGTTCTGGACCGCTCACGGAACCGGCTGCTGCTGGCGCGCGACCGCTTCGGCATCAAGCCGCTGTTCTGCACCGTCCATGATGGCCAGTGGGCCTTCGCCAGCGAGATCAAGGCACTCCTCGCCCTCCGCGGCTTCCGCCCGGAGCTCGACCGGCAGGCCTGCTACGACTATCTCGGCCTCAGCTACATCCCGGAACCGGCCACCGGGTTTGCCAACATCTTTGCGCTCCCCAAGGGCACGACGCTCACCCTGGACGAGAGAGGTTCCCGCAGCGCCGCCTTCGCCGAGCTGAAGGCCCAGCCCGACCCGTCGGGCTCGCGGGCCCAGCGCGCCGAGCGGGCGGCCGACCTGCTGCTGAGCTCGGTCAAGCGTCAGGCGGTGGCCGACGTGCCGGTGGCCGCATTGCTCAGTGGCGGCATTGACTCCTCGCTGGTGGTTGCCGCGCACGCCAAAGCGAGCGACCGCCCCATCACCACCTTCAACGTGAGTTTCCCGGACCGCGCCCACGACGAAACGGCCATCGCGCTGGCGGCCGCCCGGCGGTACGGCACCGATCACCACACCATCCGCATCGGCGAGGCGGACATCACGGCCGACTCGGTGTTCGGGTTGCTCCGCCATTTCGACCAGCCGTTCGCGGATCCGAGCCTGGTGCCCATGTACCGGGTGGCGCGGGCAGTCCGGGACCACGGCATCATCTGCACCCTCACGGGCGATGGCGGTGACGAATCCTTCGGCGGCTACTCGGAGTTCTGGCGGGCCGAACGTCTCTCCCGGCTCGCCGCCACACCGAGCTGGATGCTGGCCACCGCGGGTGGGATCGCCCGGCCGTTGGCCGGCTGGACCCGCGATGCCGGCCGGCAGGTGGCCAAGGCGGTGCAGCTGGCCGAGGCGGGACGCACGCGCAGCTCGGCCCTGCTGGCCGGCCTGTTCAACTATCTCACCGAGGCCGAGAAGGAAGAGCTGGTTCAGCCCGCCGCCCGGGAGGACCTGCACGCCGTGTATCGCCACTTCGGCGGCGCCGGAGTGCGGGCCGCTGACATCGAGTCCCTCTCCGCCCAGCTGACGGCACGGCATTTCGAGGTGAGCCTTCCCTCGGACATGCTGCGCAAGGTGGACATGATGAGCATGCAGGCCGGCATCGAAGTGCGGGTCCCGATGCTCGACGAGGAGCTGGTGGGCCTCGCCCTTTCGCTGACCCACCGGATGAAGACCGACGGGCGGACCGGCAAGCTGGTCCTGCGGGATGTTGCCCGGGATTGGCTGCCTCCGGAAGTGGCGGGACATCCCAAGCACGGCTTTACCATCCCGCTCGACGTGATGGTACGAGGGGACTTCCACGCCGGGCTGCAGGATCTCCTGGGGGCGCCGGATTCCCGCACCGCAGGCTTTGTGAACCGGCCGCTGGTCCGGAGCTGGCTCGACCGGTTCAGAGGCGCCGCGCACGGGGGGTCCGGCGGTAACATCAGCCGTGAAGGCCTCTACCTGCGGGTCTTCATGCTCCTGGCACTGGAGCTCTGGATGCGAGATCAGAGGCTCACATGGTAAGCCGTCCGCTGCCCCGGGTGTCCATCGTCATCCCCTGCCGCAACGAGGAAGCGTATATCGGCGCCTGCCTCGATTCCATTCTGGCCAGTGATTACCCCCGCGACCGGCTCGAAGTGCTGGTGGCCGACGGGCAAAGCACCGACGGCACCCGCCGCCTGCTGATCGCCTATGCTGCCCAGCACCCTTCAATCATTCTGCTGGACAATCCGGCGGGCACCACACCGGCTGCCCTCAACCGGGCCATTCGCGCGGCGACCGGCGACATCGTGGTGAGAATGGATGCCCACGTCCTCTATCCGGCCGACTACGTGCGCCGCCTGGTCGAGGGGCTGGAGGAGAGCGGAGCCGACAATGTCGGGGGCGTACTCGAGACGGTGCCGTCTGAGGATACGCCCCAGGCCCGGGCCATTGCCATCGGGCTGTCGCATCCATTCGGGGTGGGCAACTCGTACTTCCGCACCGGCGTAGGCGAGCGCCGGGAGGTAGATACGGTGCCGTTCGGCTGCTACCGCCGGACCGTCTTCGACCGGGTCGGCTTCTTCGACGAGGAGCTGGTCCGCAACCAGGACGACGAATTCAACTTCCGGCTGATTCGGCGCGGCGGCAGGGTGCTGCTGCTGCCGGGCGTCTCCTGCCGCTACTTCGCCCGCCGCTCGCTCCCGCAGCTCGCCCGGATGTTCTACCAGTACGGCTACTTCAAGCCGCTGGTGGCTCGGAAGGTGGGACGGGTGATGACGGTGCGTCAGCTGATACCGGCCATGCTGGTGGCAAGCCTGGCTGTGACCGCCGCACTGGGGCTGTGGCTCCCGGCCGCGGCTACCGCATTCATCCTCATCGCCATGATGTACGCCGGAGCTGTCCTGACCTGCTGCGCCAGCACCTCGCGGACCGAGGGCCTGGGCTGCGCACTCGCTCTCGCCGCAGTGTTCCCGACCTTGCACTTCAGCTACGGCGCCGGGTTCCTTCGCGGCATCTACGACCACCTGCTTACCCGGACCGCACCGGCCCGGGACATGAGCCTTTCACGGTAACCGGGACTATGGTGCACTTACTCCAGGAACAGCGAACGGGGACGGGCCTCCGGGTGTTGATGGTCACCAGCGACTGGCTGTGGAACAGCTGGGGCGGACCCGCGGTCTTCATTGCCCGGCAGGCGGAGTTTCTCCGGCGCGAAGGAGTGGAGGTAGACCTCTTTCCCTTTCGCGGAGCACGAAACCCCGCGAACTATGCCAACGCCTGGCAGGAGGTGCAGCACCGGCTCGACCGGGGATCGTACGACCTGGTCCACGCCCAGTTCGGCCAGAGCGGACTCACCGCCCTGCCCAAGCGGGTGCCCCTGGTGGTCACGTTCCGGGGCGACGACCTCGAAGGCATCATCGGCGAGAAGGGCCGCTACGTGCCGGCCGGCTGGCTGCTCCGGATGATCTCCCGGACCGTCGCCCGGCAGGCCGATGCATCGATCGTGGTTGCCGAGCACATGAAGCAGCACCTCCCCCGCTCGGTAAATGCCCACGTGCTCCCGTCCGGCCTCGACCTCGACCTTTTCCGTCCTGAGCCGCAGGACGAGGTGCGTCGCCGGCTCGGCCTGCCGGCCGGAGAGCGCCTGGTGCTCTTCGTCGGCAATCCCCACCTGGCGCGCAAGCGCTACGCCCTGGCGCAGCAGGCGGTCGAGCTGGTGAGCCGGACCATTCCCGCCCGGCTGGTCATTGGCTGGGAGAAGACCCATCAGGAAATCGTTGCGATGATGAACGCCTGCGACGCGCTGGTCTGTACCTCGATGCAGGAGGGCTCGCCCAATGCCGTCAAGGAAGCCATGGCCTGTAACCTGCCAGTGGTGTCGGTGCCGGTGGGGGATGTGCCGCTCCGCATCGGTGGGGTAGAGGGGTGCGAGCTCTGCGCCAACGACCGGGTCGAGACCATCGCCGCGGGGCTGGAGCGGGTGCTCCGGCGGGGCGGCAGGAGCAAGGGTCGCAGGGCGGTGGAGAATCTGGACGAGCGCCTGCTCACCCTCCGACTGATCGACATCTACCGCTCGGTGGTGCCGACCCCGAAGGCCGCGGCCTTCGAGCGCAACCTCGCGCACGCATCCTGAGCAGGGAGCCCTAAGCGGATGTGCGGCATCACAGGGATCGTGGCCCTCAACGGCCGGCCGGTGGACCTCGGCGCGCTGCAGCGCATGAACGACGTGCAGGCACACCGAGGCCCGGACGGCGAAGGATTCATGGTAGCGTGGCCCGGCTCGCAGGGCTTCTGCTCCGCCTTTCTCCGGCACACCAACCAGGGCCGCGGCACTCCGCCCGCCCGGGTGGGCCTGGGGCACCGCCGGCTTGCCATCCTGGATCTGTCGGAACGCGGACTGCAGCCCATGACGGCGGCGGACAGCGGCGCCTGGATCGTGTTCAACGGCGAGATCTACAATCATCTCGAGCTGCGGAGCGAGCTGGCGGCGCGAGGCCGCTGCTTCGAGACCCGCACTGACACGGAGGTCCTGCTCCAGAGTTACCTCGAATGGGGCGAGGACTGTCTCCGGCGGCTGGAGGGAATGTTCGCCTTTGCCATCTGGGACGCCGCCCGAGGCCGGCTTTTCTGCGCCCGCGATCGGCTGGGCATCAAGCCGTTCTACTACGCCATGCCGCAGGACCACTTCATCTTTGCCTCGGAGATCAAGGGGCTGCTGTCGTTTCCCGGCCTGGCGGCCGCGGCCGACGACGATGCGGTCCTGGGGTTCCTCATTCATGGGAACTGCGACTACCGGGAGCGCACCATCTTCCGGAACGTCACCTCACTTCCCGCGGCGCACGCGCTGACGCTCGATCTGGCCACCCGGCGGGTGAACCGCTGGTGCTACTGGCAGCCCTCCCCATCGAGCGCCTGGGACGGCCTCGACGACGGCGAGCGGATCGAGCGGCTGCGTGAGCTGCTGATCTCCACCACCCGGTCGCACCTGGTCAGCGATGTGCGCGCCGGCAGCTGCCTGAGCGGTGGCCTCGACTCCTCCGCCGTGGTCGGCCTGATCGGGAAGATCTGGCACGAGCAACCGGGCGACGCCACCGCCATCGGCGATCAGTTCAACACCTTCACCTCCTGCTACGAGTATCCCGAGCTGGACGAGCGCCAGTACGCGCTCGAGGTGGCGAACTCGATCGGCGCTACTTCGCACCTGGTGTTTCCTTCCGCGCCGGACTTCTGGGATGTGTTCGGGAAAATGGCCTGGCACCAGGACATGCCGTTCTCGGGGATGAGCTTCTACGCCCAGTGGCGGGTCATGCGCGCCGCCCGCGAGACGGGGGTGAAGGTGTTGCTGGACGGACAGGGGGGCGACGAGGTCTTCGGGGGATACGCCAAGTTCCGCTACGCCTATCTGGCCTCACTGCTGCGGAGCGGCCAGCTGGGCACCCTCGCCAGCGAGGGTTGGGCCAGCGTGCTCCAGCGGGACAGCTACATCCTCGACCTGCGGAAGGGATACCGCTATCTCCCCAACCGTCTCCGGCGGCTCTTCGGGGTGGACTCGCTGCTGCAGAACATCCTTCGCGCCGACTGGGACAGCGCCGTGGGCGACGAGAGCACGCCGGCCACCCGCTGGTGGCGGCACGCCGCCGGGAAGGCAGGCGATTCCGCCTGGACCACGATGCAGGCGGTTCAGGTGGAAGACATCCTGGTCGATACGCTTCCGTTCATTCTGCGAATGGAAGACCGATCCTCGATGGCCTTCTCCATCGAAGCCAGAGTACCGCTGCTGGACCACAAGTTGGTGGAGTACGGCCTGTCGCTGCCGGATCATCTCAAGATCAAGGGCGGCTTCAGCAAGTTTGCCGTGCGCGAGGCCACCCGGGGCCTGATGCCGGAGACGGTGCGGCTGCGGCGCACGAAACTCGGATTTGCCGGGGCCGACCGGCGGTGGCTGGATGGCGACCTGCGCCCCCAGGTCACCGAGCTTATCGAGGGGGACCTCCGATGCGCCCGCTTCGTCGATCCGGCGCCGCTCAGGGCCTGGTACCGCTCGCCGGCGGCGAAAACCGCAAACACCGAAGCGTACGGAGGATTGTTCCGGGTCCTGGCGCTGGAGATGTGGATGCGGAGCTTCGGAGTGTCCTAGCGTTCGTAGGCGCCGAGATCGTAGCCGGCGCCTTGGGGCCGGGGTACCCCGGCGGCATCGTGGGTCACATCGGCGAGCGGCAGGCCCGTATCTATGGCGGGACTCCCCGCCGCCGGCCTTGTCGCGGTCGCACCCTCCAGCCGCGGATCGGTGTTCTCCCGGTTACGGGCAAACGTCGCGCCGCGCGGTCTTCCCACCTTCATCACGCCCCGGTAGACCAGGTTGTTCCGGATGACGGCGCCAGGAAATCTCAGATTCTCGAAGTAGAGCCCCGCCTCGTTCGGTGCGTGGAAAATGTTGTTCTCGACCCGGAGTTCCGCCGTGGCCGTCGCCAGAATGACCTGGCCCGCACGGTAGGGATTGGGTCCCAGGAACGTGTTGTTGACGATGACGAGCCCCCGGGTCTCGAATCCGCGTGACGAGTAGCGGTGAACCGCCCAGCCACCGCCGAACGCAAAGAACACGTTGTTCCGGATCGTGATCGCGTCGGCATCCGCCACGTAGACGCCATGATCGTGATTCTGGTAATTGTGGTTGCGGGGAGTGCAGCCCTCTTCCCCCGGTTGCAACCTCCCGATGTCGTGCCAGGTGTTCCCGTCAAAGATCACCCGGTGCGCGCCGGCTCCGAGTGATGCCCCCGTCCGGCCGTTGTCCGTGTCGGTACAGTTGCGGCCGATGTGATGCACCCGGTTTCGTGCAATCACGATGTCGTGCACGCCGCCACCGTAAAAATTGAATCCGTGCTCCTGGAAGTTCCGAATCTCGAAACCTTCCACCCGCACGTACCCCACGTTTCGGCCGAAATACCATGCCTCGGCACTCGCCCCCCGGTTTCCGTCCAGGATCGCGCCCCCCGGCGGGTCCGCACGGAAGGTGACCCACGCGCCCGGAGCGCCCCCCCGCTCGAGCTCCACCAGTCTGTTGCCGCCGGTATAGACGCCGGGCCGGACGAAGACTGTGTCTCCCGGCGCCGCGGTGTCGGCGCCCTTCTGCATGGTCCGGAACGGTGCCGCCGGCGTGCCGGGACCGGCATCGGAGCCGTTCGGATCCACGTAGTAACGCATCGACACCCTGATGGTCGAGGCAGCCGGCGCCGCCGGCGTCGCCGTCCGGGGCCCGGGAACGACAGCGGCAGCCGCCCTCGAAAACGAGGCCGGCGGAGGGCCGGAACACCCCATCAGCGGCACAAGCGATGCTATTGCACCCGCGCATAGCCTGAAGGCCATCACGGTCGCGCCCTCTCCTGGGGTAGGAACGCCAGAGTGCAGAGTCTTGCAGTTGGAATGTTGCCGCGGCTCCGCATGGCGTTCCCCACTGTTGTGGGATTGGACCGACATCTCCCGTCCTCCGCGTGAGCCACCATCATGTTTGACCGCCGCTCCGGCTCGTCCGTCCGCAACTCGCAGCCCGTCAATGCCGTCCCGACTGGGGATGCGGCCTTACAGGGTGACGGGGTAACCGCCGACTTCCTGTTCCGGGCCCTGCGAGGGAACCTGCCGCTTTTCCTGGTGGTCGCCGGGGCTACTCTGGCCGTCACGGTGCTCCTTGTGGCCGGCTCGACGTCGCAGTACACCGCCAGGGCCGCCATCAGAATGGCGAGCGAGCGCCGCACCCTCACCAGCGGGGTAGAGGACGCACCGCAGACATTGGACCGTCCGGTAGATCCCCTGCTGTCGGCGGTCCAGGTGCTCACCAGCCGTACCCTGGTGGGGGCGGTGGTGGACACCTTGGGACTCAGGCTGCAGCCGATCGCCCCGTTCCATCCCGGTCTCCCCCTGTTCGGCCGGCGCCTCCCGCCAGGCACCCTGCGGAACGTGGCAGTGGTTCCCGGCAGCCCGGTGGATACCATGCTCCTCCGCTTCACGCCCACCGGGGTCGTCGCCCAGTCCCAGGGAGGAAGCTCCGAGGCAGCCTTTGGTGAGATCCTCCGGCTGGGGGCCGTGCAGCTCACCGTGCCAGAGCCCCCGCCGGTAGGCTACACGATGGCGGTGGTGCAGCCGCTCGATGTCACCATCGACGGGGCCATTCGGAGACTGAAAGTGGTTCCCCGGCCCGGCACCGATGTCATCGACGTACGGTATACCGCCGGCGACCCCGAGACGGCCCAACGCTTCGTCAATCACCTGGCGCGACTGTTCCAGTCGGCCAACGGCCACTCGGCCCAGCAGCAGGCCCGCCGGCGGCGTGAGTTCCTGGGTGAGCAGCTCCGGGTGACGGACTCCCTGCTGCTCAAGGCGGAAGCGACCCTCAGCGCGTTCCGCAGCCGGCAGGATATGGCCAGCTCGCGGGACAACCTGTCCGCCGAGCAGGCCACCGCTTCGGCGCTGCAGGCAAGGAAGTCGGACCTGATGGCCGACCGACGAGTGTTTGCCGCGCTGCTCGAGCGGGTGAAAAACGGCTCGCCGGCATCCGAAGCGGCGTTCCAGGCACTCGCGTACTCGCCCGAGGTGGCCTCGGACCCCGTGCTGGGGCAGCTCCAGCAGCGTCTGGTCTCCTATCGCACCCGGCTCGACTCACTCACCACCGGCCCCTGGCGGAGCATTGCCACCAACCCGGACGTGGTTCAGCTCAGCACGCTGGTGGAGTCTACCCAGGCGGAGCTGCTTCAGGCGGTCAAGGCCAGGCTCACTTCGATTGATGCGCGAATTCAGATTCTGGCCAACGAGCGAGCCCGGGGAGCCCAGTTGATGCAGAGCCTGCCGGCTCAGCAGGCTGCCGAGGCGGGGCTCGACCGGCGGGTGGAAGTGCTGCGCAACACCACCGACGCGCTTCGGCAGGAGTATCAGAAGGCACGGATCTCGGAGGCGCTGGGGGCCGCAGACATTGAGATTCTCGACCCGGCGTCTCTCCCCTACCGGCCCGCAGGTATCCCCCGCGCGGTCCAGGTTGCCCTGGGGCTCCTGATCGGATTGCTGCTGGGCGGCGGGGCCGCCTTGCTGGCCGAAGCAGCCAACCGCTCCGTCCGGCGGCCGGAGGAGTTGAGCACCCTGGGCGGCGCCATCGAGCTGGCGGTGATCCCGAGGATCACGCAGCTCAACGGCCATAGCGGCTCCCGGCTCCTGCTCAAAGGCAAGGTGGAGAACGGCAATGGCCAGGCTTCCGAAGTGCTGTTCGGCGCCACCGGCGCACTCTCGGCCGAAGCGGAAGCGTTTCGGATGCTCCGCATCAGTCTGGCATTTTCCTGGGGTGAGAAGCCCTGCACGCTGGTGGTGACCAGTGCCGCCCCGCAGGAGGGAAAGACGCTGATCGCCACCAACCTGGCCGCGACATTCGCCCGCGGCGGTGCCCGCGTTCTACTGGTGGATTGCGACATTCACCGGCCCCGGCTGCACCGGGTCTTCCACACCACCCGGGCGCCCGGCTTGATGGACCTGCTGCGGCTGACCGGGGTGCCCTCGGATGTGCGCACCACGGTGAGCCACCGTCTGGCGGCGGTGCGGCGCACGCCCATCGACCGGCTTTCCTTTCTGCCGTGCGGCGCGGACGCGCAGAGCACCCCCGAGCTGCTGGAGCCGGCCACACTCGGTGGGCTATTGCACGATCTGCGGACGGAATTCGACGTGATCCTGCTGGACACCCCCCCGGTGCTGGTGAGCGCGGATGCGGCAACGCTCGCGGCGTCCGCGGACGGTGTGATCATGGTGATCCGGGCGGGACAGACCGATCGCGGTGCCGCCGAGATCGCCCGCCAGCGGGTGGCGGCCGCCGGCGGACGGGTTCTGGGTGCGGTGCTGAACGATCCCGACGGGGTGACGGAGCGGTTCGGGAAGCCGTATTACGCCTACGACTACCCGGCTACCGTCGATTAGAGAGCGGGACCTTCCTTGCCTCCCATCATTGCCCGTCGTACCAGGGGGATGGGGGGGCCGCCATAGGATAGAAACTCGTCGTGGAACTCCTTCCAGGCCTTCCGCCCGCCGCGGCTCGCCGTCCAATCGTCCCTGAGCTTCCGGATCATCAGCTTGCCCAACGTATAGTTCAGGTATGCGGGATCGTAGGTGCCTCGTGCCGCCTGCTGGCGGGCGTTGCCGGGATCCTGGTAGGCCTCACGGAACAGCCGCTCCGATTGGTCGATGGTCATTCCCTTGGTGTGCAAGCCGATGGCGGAGAGGTAGCGGGCATTGCGCAGCAGCGCGTTGGAGAGCTGGCCCACGTGAATTTCCGGGTCGCCCGCCCCCAGCCCGGCCTCCCACATCATCTCTTCGGTGTAATGGGCCCAGCCCTCGGCGAATGCGTATCCAACGAACACCTGGCCGAATTTGGATTTGGCGCGGTTTGAGTGCAGGAAGTTGAGGAAGTGGCCGGGCCATACCTCGTGCACGCTGGTAAAGAGGAGATCCGCGGTGCCGGGGATGTAGGCCGCGCGCTCACTGGCCGACCAGCTCGGGTCGGGGGGTGAGATGTAATAAATGGAAGCCAGCCCCTTCTCGTAGGGCCCCGGAATGTCGATGTACGCCGAGTTGAACCGCTGATGGGGCGGAGATTCCCGCACCAGCGCCTGCTCGGTGCCCGGGATGGAGACGAGATCCTGCTCCCTGAGGAAGCGCCCCAGCGTGTCGAGCTGGGCCTCGGCAGCCTTGACCGGCCCACCCGCGGGCTTTCGATCGTTGACCCGTTCCATGCACCGGAGGATCGTCTGGCCGGGAGCGAACTTGCCGCAGGCGTCGCGCAGCGCGGCCAGGTTTCGCTCCATATCCGCCTTGCCTCTGGCCTCCAGTGCCTCGAGCGACAGCTCCACTCCCTCCGTCATGCGGAGCATCTCGCCGAACAGCTCCGGGCCGAGGGCATACCTGTCGGTCCCGGTCTTGAGCTGGTCTCCAAACCAGGCGGCCGTTTCCTTCAGCGACTTCACGGCTTCCGCATTGGCTGCCTTGAACTCCTGCTGGAGCGCGCTGTCCTTCACCGGGGCGAATACCCCGGGCACATTCTGCTCGAGGTAGGTGGCCAGACCGCCGATTCGCCCCTGGCCGATACTGGCGTAACTCCTGGGCATGGGCGTCCGCAGGTTGGCGCGGATTGCTGCCAGCGCCCGTGGTAGGTGGGCCGCGTAACGGGTGAATGCTCGCATCCGCTGGTCGAGCGGAGCATACTCCCGCGCAACGTAGACGTTGGGATCGAGCCCTCCGGTGTAGTACTCGGGGTTCCGATAGGGCCACTCGGCCCGCTCCTGCCAGAAGAGATCACGATCGATCGCCGCCACGAGATAGTCCCGCTCCACGCTGCGGGCTGTATCCGAGGTCGCGATCGGGAAGGCGCTGGCGCTGTCGCGCAGCTGGTGCAGGCGCTGGCTCCAGCGGGTGAGCCCGGCCCGGCTCCAGTCGGGGAACTTGCCATCGTACTCATGCCGGCCCTGGTACACCGCGAAAAGCGGCTCGGCCTGAAAGTACGTCTCGATGAAGCCGGAGACGAAGCGGTCCCAGTCCCGGCCGGAATCGGCGGAATCATCGGCGGTACATCCCGATACCAGCATGAGAGCGCCGGCAAAGAGGAAGCGAGACCAGCGGGACATCATTGGTGCCTCCGTAGGTGTCGAAGCTGTTGCGCCGTCCGGATTCTTCTCGTTTGTTTGGAGCATGCAAGCCACTCCCACGCCGGCCGCCACCCTGGAGCTCGATGCGGCCCTGCTGCAGGCGGCGATTACGGCGGCGCTGGCCGTCCTCTGCGCCTTCCTCTACTCTCGATACCGCAAGCCGTACTTCGGCTGGTGGGCAGTGGCGTGGGGACTCTACTTCTTACGGGTACTGGCAATCACCAGTTTCCTGGTGACGACCAACCGCGCCTGGTTGTACTGGCATCAGGTCGTCACCGGCTGGACTGCCCTGGCGCTTCTCTACGCCGCCCTGCTGTTCTCCCAGCAGGTGAGGTGGCGCCGCTGGT
>DASVGF010000251.1:0-2010 GCA_036379675.1 Gemmatimonadales bacterium
TCGGCGCGCACAACGACGCCATCGGGATCGTTCCGCCGGTGGACCACGACTCGATCCGGGCTTACAACACGGTCATGCGGCCCCGAGGGGCCAACGACCCCCCGGGGGAGCCGAACGCGGAGCAGGCGGCCCGGATCAAGGCGATGGTGGACAGCATGCGGAAGCTGGGGCCCGCCCGGCTGGACTCGATCGTGAACGGCGCGGACGACGACGGCTCGGGCTCCATGGCCCTGCTGGAGATCGCCGAAGCCGTGATCCGGAGCAGCGTGCGGCCGAAGCGTTCGCTGCTCTTCGTGTGGCATACGGGGGAGGAATCGGGGCTCCAGGGCTCGCGCTGGTTCACCGACAATCCGACGGTCCCGCGCGACTCCATCGTCGCCCAGATCAACAGCGACATGATCGCGCGGGGCGGCCCCGACGACGAGGCCCGCCGAGACCCGGCGTATATCCAGGTGATCGGCTCCCGCCGGGTCTCCACCGAGCTGGGCGACCTGGCGGAGGCGGTAAACCGGGACGGTGGATTCGACCTCTCGTTCGACTACAGCTACGACGCCAACGGGCATCCGGACAACTTCTACTGCCGGTCGGATCACTACATGTACGCCCGCTACGGGATCCCGATCGCCTTCTTCAGCACCGGCGGGCACCGGGATTACCACCAGGTGACGGACGAGATCGAGTACCTGGACTTCGACAAGTATGCGCGGGTGACGAGCTTCGTCCGGGCGGTGGCGGAGCGGGTGGCGAACCTGGATCACCGCCTGGTGGTGGACAAGCCGAAGCCGGATCCGAACGCGCCCTGCCAGCAATAGGCGGACGGGCGGTCAGGCGGCCCGAGCCGACCCTGTCATCCCTCGCTTCACTCGGGATGACAGCAGCTGTCGTTTCCGACCCACCTTCCCCAACTCAAAATCCCCCCTCCGTGTCCGTTGTAACTCTTTGTAGGACCAGAGTTTCCAGACACTATGGCCAGTTGCGTCGGGCGGCGGACCCCGGGTATATTTCCAGGGTTCCACCAGCAGTGCCGCTGCCCCCTGTCCTCCCTTAGCACCCGACGGCTATGACCGCACCGAACTCGCGCGAACGGATTCTGCCCCGTCTCATCGAAGAGGAGATGCAGCAGTCGTTCATCAACTACTCGATGAGCGTCATCGTCTCCCGGGCCTTGCCGGACGTGCGGGACGGCCTCAAGCCGGTGCACCGTCGGATCCTGTACGCGATGAACGAGCTGGGGCTGGTGCCGGGGCGGCCGTACAAGAAGTCGGCGACGGTGGTGGGCGATGTGCTCGGCAAGTATCACCCGCACGGTGACACCTCGGTCTACGACGCGCTGGTCCGGATGGTCCAGGAGTTCTCGCTCCGCTATCCGCTGATCGACGGGCAGGGCAACTTCGGCTCGGTGGACGGCGACCCGGCCGCGGCCTACCGCTACACCGAGGCCCGGCTCACCCGGGTCGCCCTGGCGATGCTGGAGGACATCGACAAGAACACCGTCGACTTCCAGTCCAACTTCGACGATCGGCTGCAGGAGCCGACCGTCCTCCCCAGCAAGATTCCCAACCTCCTGGTCAACGGCTCCAGCGGCATCGCCGTCGGCATGGCCACCAACATCCCGCCCCACAACCTCCGGGAGGTGGCGAAGGCGGTCGAGCTGCTGGTGGACAATCCCGACGCGTCCATCGCCGAGCTCCGCAAGGCGATCAAGGGGCCCGACTTCCCGACCGGCGCCTTCATCTACGGCCGGGAGGGGATCAAGGAGGCCTACGAGACCGGCCGCGGCCGCGGGGTCATGCGGGCCCGGGCCCAGATCGAGGAGAAGGAGTCCTCCGGCCGCTCCCAGATCGTGGTGACCGAGATCCCCTACCAGGTCAACAAGGAAAACCTGGTGAAGGCCATCGCCGAGCTGGCGATGGAGAAGAAGATCGAGGGCATCAGCGGGGTGAACGACGAGTCCGACAAGGACGGCATGCGGGTCGTGATCGACCTCAAGCGCGACGCGATCCCCAACGT
>DASVGF010000252.1:0-31759 GCA_036379675.1 Gemmatimonadales bacterium
TGGTGGGGGAATCAGGCTGCGGCAAGAGCCTCACCAGCCTGGCCCTCCTGCAGCTGGTTCCCCCGCCCGGGCGCGTCGAACCCGGCAGCAGCATCCGACTGGGCGACCTCGAGGTTCTCAGCCTCCAGGGCGAAGCGCTGCGACGGATCCGCGGTCGCAGGGTTGGCATGATCTTCCAGGATCCCATGACTTCGCTGAATCCCGTGTTTACCGTCGAGACCCAGATCACCGAGGGAATCCGGGCGCACTACAAGGTGGCTGCCGCGGAAGCCCGCGAGCGCGCGCTGCGATTGTTGCAGGAGGTGGGCATTCCCGATCCGGTGGAGCGGCTCCAGGCGTACCCGCATCAGCTCAGCGGCGGCATGCGCCAGCGGGTCATGATCGCGATCGCGCTGGCGGCCGAGCCGGAGATCCTGGTGGCTGACGAGCCGACCACCGCGCTCGATGTGACGGTCCAGGCCCAGATTCTGGAGGTCCTAGATCAGCTGCGCGCCCGCCGGGGGATGGCGGTCCTCCTCATCACGCACGATCTGGGCATCGTCGCCGGCCGGGCTGACCGGGTGGCGGTCATGTACGCCGGGCAGATCGTGGAAGAGGCGCCTACTGCTCGACTCTTTGCCCGGCCGTCGCACCCGTACACCCAGGGCCTCTTTGCCTCGGTGCCGCGGATCCGGGGCCCCATCAAACGGCTGAATCCGATCCGGGGCAGCGTGCCCGCCCCGTCTGCCTGGCCCTCAGGCTGCCGTTTCCGGCCGCGCTGTCCCCAGGCATTCGACAAGAGCGAGCTGGAGCCGCCAATGCTGGCGATCGAGCCAGAGCACAACATGCGTTGCTGGCTGGCAGATCAGACCGTCACAAAAGGCAGCCACGGATGAACACGGAAACAGCCCCTTTGGTCAACGGCACACCTGCGAGTTTCCAACGCGAACACCACTGGTGTGCAGTTGAACAAAATGCCTCTGAAGGCGGGCAAGAGCACCATTGTGGCAGCGGCGATCCAGTCTGTTTCCGTGTTCATCCGTGGCTAGTCTTTTGATTGGCCTGACGAATCGATGAGTCCACTGCTCTCTATCCGAAACCTGGTGAAGTACTACCAGTCCGGTGGTCTATTCGGCCGGGCAGCGCCACCGGTGCGCGCGGTAGACGGTGTGTCATTTGACGTAGGGAGAGGCGAGACGCTCGCGCTGGTGGGCGAGTCGGGCTGCGGCAAATCATCGGTGGGACGCACGCTCCTGCGGCTGCAGGAGCCGACCAGCGGTGTGGCGCTCTACGACGGTGTGGATATCTTCTCGCTCGACCGGAATACCCTGCGAGAGCAGCGCCGGCACATGCAGATCATCTTCCAGGACCCTTACAGCTCGCTCAACCCCCGGATGACGATCGGGGCGGCTGTGGCCGAGGGACTGGAGATCCACCGGCTGGCGCCTCGCGCCGAAATTCCGGGCAGGGTGGCGGCACTGCTCGAAGAGGTCGGCCTGGATCCGGGCTATGCCAGGCGGTACCCGCACGAGTTCTCCGGCGGTCAGCGCCAGCGCATCGGCATCGCGCGCGCTCTGGCGGTGCAGCCTTCGTTCATTGTGTGCGATGAGCCGGTCTCGGCACTCGACGTATCGGTGCAGGCCCAGGTACTCAACCTGCTCGCCGATCTGCAACGGCAACGCGGCCTCTCCTACCTGTTCATCGCCCATGACCTCGCGGTGGTTCGCCAGGTCGCCCACCGGATTGCCGTCATGTACCTGGGCCGCATCGTCGAGGAAGGTCCCACCGACGAGATCCTGTCCAACCCTCGCCATCCCTACACGGTGGCACTGCTGTCCGCGGTTCCCGAGCCCGATCCCGCCGCCCGCAAGAGCCGCATCGTGCTGAGCGGCGACCTGCCAAGCCCCGCCAATCCTCCGCCCGGGTGTCCCTTCCACACCCGGTGCTTTCACCCCATGAAGAACGCCCGGTGCCGCACCGAGGTGCCTCCGCTGCGCCCGATCGGGGGCACGGTGGCCGCCTGTCACTACGCCGAGAGCACACCCACCCCGAGTGAGGCCGGGGCAGCCTGAGCCTGGTGACCGTGCTCACGGTCGAGCGCCCCTGCAGAAACCATGTTTGGCCCTCCCGAGACCACCGGTTCACCCCCATTGGAGGGTCGGAACATGAAGGATAAAGATCTCGCTACCGAAGGCACCAAGGACCGCATCAAAGGCGCCGCCAAGGAAGTCGAAGGCAGGATCCGCAACGCGGTCGGTGGGGCCACCGGCAATACCGGAGAGCAGTTCAAGGGTAAAGGCCAGGAGATCAAGGGCAAGGCACAGCAGGCGGCCGGCAAGCTGAAGCAACGGGTGGATCCCGACCCGGGGGCCGACGACGAGCTCTGAGCTGTAACAACAAACCGCCCGGGACCTCACGGCCCCGGGCGGTTTCTCAGGCGCCTCTCAGGAAGCGCGCGATGCCGCCGTGAGCTCGGCCTTGAGCCGACGCAGGGCCTGGCTTCGGATCTGCGATACCCGCGACTCACTCACCTTCAGAACCTCGCCGACCTGCCGGAGATTCAATTCCTCGTAGTAGTAGAGCGCGAGGACCTTGCGCTGCTGTTCGGGGAGGCGGGAGATCAGGCCTCGCAGGTGCTCCACATGCTCCGAGTCCACCAGCTGTTGGGATGGTAACGGGATGGAGGGGTCCGCGTGGTTCTCGGCGTCGCGTGACGGGCGCGCACCCTTGGAGGGCGGATTCTCCGTTTCAGAATAGCTGCCGACGGTGTCCCGCCACTTCCAGAATGTTTCCAGGTCTACGTTGAGACGCTCCGCGGTCTCCTTTGCGGTGGGCGCGCGTCCGAGCTCCGCTTCCAGCGCGGCCGCTACCGCCTCGATGCGGCGCCGCTTCATGCGCACTGACCGAGGCGTCGAGTCCCGGCTTCTGAGATCGTCGAGGATGGCACCGCGAATTCGCAGAACCGCGTAGGTGCTGAACGCAAGGCCGCGCGACAGGTCGAAGCTGTCCAGCGCCTTCATGAGACCGAGGGCCCCGGCGCTCACCAGCTCGCCGATCTCGATCGATGGAATGCGCCGCGAGACTTCCCGGGCGACATGATGCACCAGGCCGAGATGGCGCGTAAGCAGCTGGGCTCGCGCCTCGGGGTCCCCTGCGGACCGGTAGCGGGCCCAGAGCACGTCGGTCCGGGCTTCGGCTTCAGGCATGGGAACCGCGGTCACACGGGTCTCCCGGCGCGCTTCGCGAAAAGCAGCATGACGTCCATCCTGGAGTGTCGTCGGAAGCGGGGGGCTGTGAGCGACTCAGCCGGTTGGCAGGCTGGGGAAGCGACCCCGCGGATTCGCGGCGGATAAAGGCAACGGCTGTACCACTCTGGGTCAGGGGTGAGGCCGGAGCTGCCGGTTTCCCGCCCAGTCGGACGAGCACGTTGTCCTGCTTGTACTTATGGTCTAGCGAGCGGGGCGGGTCGGGTGGGGCGGCGCGGCCTGATCTATGAGCAGAGCAGCCGCCGGGGCCCGGACCACCCCGAAACGGCCAAGGTTATCGGCAAGTTGCAGGATCAGCTGGCGACGCGGATGGCGGGCCCTTCCAGGCCGGGTTCCCTCCCCCGCTGCTCATCCACAAACACCAGGGCCCCCCCGCGCTCGACTACGGCTCCGAGCGCCCGGTGGACCTCCGGCGCAAGCACGGTCCCGGTCAGGCTCCGCATCCGTTCCACGGCCATTTCCGGGCTGAGCTGCTCGCGATAGGGACGGGCCGTGGTAAAGGCGTCGTACACCTCAGCGGCCCCGATCATGCGCGCGCCCCAGGGAATGGCATCGCCGGCGAGGCCGTCGGGATATCCCTGGCCGTCCCAGCGCTCGTGGTGGCTGCGGACGAACCTGCCGACATGGCTGAGGTGCGGCAGCGGCGCCAGGATCTGGGATCCGACAATGGCGTGGCGCTTGACCTGCTCGAACTGCTCGGGCGTCAGCGGCCCCTCCTTGGCCAGGAGCTCCTCCGGCACCGAGATCATGCCGATGTCATGCAGCAGCCCGGCTTTGCGGACGATCTCCACTTCCTCATCGCTTCGACCCAGCTCCGCGGCGATCGATGCCGACAACTGAGCCACTCTCAGCGAGTGCCCGGCAAACCAGGGATCGCGGGCTTCTACGACGCACACGAGAGCCTCGAGGGTGGCGACGCTCAGGCCCTCGACCTTGCTGCGCTCCCTCGCGATCTCGGCACCGAGCCGGACTACCTCCTCCTTCAGGAGACGGCTGGCACCCCGCTCGCGCATGAGCTCCTGGCGGCGGCGCAGGCAGCGCTGCACGGCGGCCTCGACGTGCGACAGATCGAGCGGCTTGGGCAGGTAGTCCATGGCGCCGTACTGGAGGTACCGCACGGCGTCGGTGACATCGGGGAGCGAGCTCAGCACGATGACGGCCAGGTGGGGATCCTTCGTCAGCGATCGGGACAGGAGCTCGCCCTTGACGGTGCCGAACACCCGCGCCTCCGCGATCATGCACGCGATTCTCTGGCGGACCAGGATGCCGAGGGCTTCCTCGCCCGACGATGCCGTCAGCACCTCATAGCCGCGTTGGGTCAGATGAGCTTCGACGGCCTTGCGGGCCTTCGGCTCATCGTCGACAACCAGGATGCGATCGGGTACGGTGACCGGCTGCATGGATGTCCTTGGCAGAGAAACTCGACTGAAGGATCGGCTGTTCCGGAGGGTTTCTTGAGGTGGGGCCGGGGGGTTGGCCGTCACCGGGATTTCTGGTTACTATGCGGTGTCCGGCTCCATCAAGATTCGGGCTCGGCGGGCCGAAAACTCAGCGGTAAGCCAGTCACTAGCCGGCGCTGCGCGCCCAGGTTCCGAAAGGTCTACGTGGCGAATTCCCAGAAAACGCCAACCCCTACAGCAACAGTCGAGCCCAGCCGGCTCCGCCTGATACTCGAGCGTTTGCAGGATCAGTTTTACGACACCGAGGCGGCCTCGGTGCGGATCGCCACCGCCGTCCTGCCCGACCTGAAAAACCTCGACGAGAGTCGTTCAGCCCTTCCCCATTGACGTAGGTCCGCCATGGACCGGCAGCTCATCTCGAGCGGGGCTCCCTGGGAGTCGATCGTCGGATACTCCCGCGCGGTCCGCATCGGCAACTGGGTCCACGTCTCCGGCACCACTGCGACGGACACCAATGGACGGGTCGTGGGTGAAGGCGATCCGTACGCCCAAACGGTCCAGGCAATCCGCAACATCGATCGGGCGCTCCGCGCGGCAGGCGCATCCCTCTCCGACGTCGTTCGCACCCGCATGTACGTGATTGACATCGACCAGTGGAGCGCAATCGGCCGCGCGCACGGGGAATTTTTCGGCAGCGTGCGCCCGGCCTCCACCATGGTCGAAGTGAAGCGCCTCATCGCCCCCGAGATGCTGATCGAGATCGAGGCGGACGCCGTACTGGGATGAGCGCCCTCCAGCGATTTACTCAGGTGGACGCATTTACCGAGCGGGCCTTCGCCGGCAATCCGGCGGCCGTGTGCGTTCTGCCGGCTGCTCGTTCGGAAACCTGGATGCAGCAGGTTGCCCGGGAGATGAACCTGGCCGAGACGGCATTTCTGGTGCCGTCCCCAGGCGGGTACGATCTGCGCTGGTTCACACCCGCGGTCGAGGTAGATCTCTGCGGTCACGCCACCCTCGCCAGCGCCCACGTCCTCTGGGAGGATGGCCATCTCCAGCCAGGGCAAGTTGCCACCTTCTTTACCCGTAGTGGTGAGCTCAGGGCCACCCAGCAGGGTGGCCTGATCTGGCTCGACTTCCCCTCCACCCCCGAACGCGAGGCCGGCGGATCAGCCGAAATGCAAACGACCTTGGGTATCGGGATCCGGTACATGGGCCGCACGGCCTTCGACTACCTGGTCGAGGTGGAATCGGCCGCTGCGCTCCGGGCCATAACGCCGGACCTCGGTGCCCTGGCCCGGCTGCCGGTGCGGGGGGTGATCGTCACTGCACTCTCCGACAGCCCGGAGCACGACTTCCTCTCCCGCTTCTTCGCCCCGGCTGCCGGAGTCCCGGAGGATCCCGTGACCGGTTCAGCCCATTGCGGGCTCGGTCCCTTCTGGGCCGCCCGGCTGGGCAAAACCGACCTGACCGGCTACCAGGCGTCCCCGCGGGGTGGAACCGTGCGGGTGCGGGTGGACGGCGACCGCGTGCATCTTGGAGGTCACGCGGTCACCGTGCTTCGGGGAGAGCTGCTGCACTGACTGGCCGATGAATCCGGTCGAGGCATTCGAGACTCTGGATCTCCGGGTCGGGCGTATCCTCCGGGCCGAGCCAAACGACCGGGCCCGCAAACCATCCTACAAGCTCTGGATCGATTTGGGGCCGCTGGGAGAGAAGACGTCCAGCGCGCAGCTCACCGCGCTGTACCGGGCCGGGGATCTCCCCGGCCGGCTGGTCATTGCGGCGGTGAATTTGGGCACCCGCAATATCGCCGGTTTCATGTCGGAGGTGCTGGTTCTGGGCGTACCCAACGGCGCGGGTGAAGTCGTCCTGCTGCAGGTAGAGCGGGAGGTACCGCTGGGAGGGCGAGTGTACTAGGTGAGAGGTGAGAAGTGAGAAGACGGGGAACCGCCGATTACCACCTACCCCTTCCCTCTTCCCTCTTACTTCTTACTTCTTACCTCTCACTTCTTGCTGTTTCTACGGCGCCGGACGTACCACCAGCCCCGTCACCTCTCCGTCGTGAGCCAGACTCCACTCGATCAGCATGGGACGGGGCGTCTTGTTGAACGACGCGGAACGGGTGTATACCAGGTAGGGATCGGCCTTCTCGACTCGCTCATCCACCACATTGCGCTCGCCGCCGAGCTGTTTGACGGCGCGGCCGGCAAAGCTGGCGAGATCGGTGACGCTGCCAAAGGTCTGGCGCATCTCGGGAGAGAAGCGATCCCACAGCTTGTTGTACTCGCTGCCATAAAGCCACGCGGTATACATCCGCCCTTGCTGGACGAACTGGCCATCGGGCCGCTCTGTGGGGGGAGCGCAGGCCAACGCCGCCAGTGCGATCGCCAGT
The DNA here is from genome assembly GCA_036379675.1 of Gemmatimonadales bacterium. GTDB lineage: Bacteria > Gemmatimonadota > Gemmatimonadetes > Gemmatimonadales > GWC2-71-9 > CAVVWJ01. Next base: position 7,038 of record DASVGF010000252.1, read on the forward strand.
CCCCATCTGCGTGCGTCTATCACGGGTCCTCTATATTCCTGGCGCCGAATGGCCGCCACTGGAGACATCATGCGGGTTTATATCTCGGTCGACATGGAAGGGATTGCCGGTGTGGCGCACGAAGACCAGACCGACCCGACCGATCCCCGCCATGCAGCAGAGTATAACAGGTTTCGCCGCCTGATGACCAACGAGGCCAATGCTGCAATCGCCGGCGCACTCGAAGCGAGTGCAGAAGTTGTCCTGGTGAACGACAGTCACTGGCTGATGCGCAATCTTCTTGCCGAAGAGCTCAACCCGGCCGCGGAGCTGCTGAGCGGGGGTCCCCGGCGTCTCTCGATGGTCGAAGGCATCGATGGCGGCTTCGATGCAGCAATGTTCATCGGGTATCATGCCCGAGCGGGCACGCGGAACGCCACGATCGATCACACCTATACCAGCCGCGTGTACGAAGCCCGGCTCAACAGCCAGCCCGTCGGCGAGCTCGCCATCAACGCCGCCATGGCCGGCGTCTTCGGCGTCCCGGTGGTGTTGGTGAGCGGGGATCAGTCGCTTGCCGCCGAAGCTCGCACCCTGCTGGGAGACGGGGTAGAGACCGTGGTTGTTAAGCAGGCGGTGGGCCGGTTTGCCGCCCGAAGTCTGGCGCCGTCCGTAGCCTGCCAGCGGATTCGCGACGGCGCCGCCAGGGCGCTCAGCCGCCGCCACACACCGCTGGTGCTCAAGCCACCGATTCACCTGGAGGTCGACTTCGCGCTCACCCAGATGGCGGACATGGCCGAGCTGGTGCCCGGGTCCATCCGGACCTCCGGACGTACCCTCAGCTATACCGCTGACGACTACCAGGAGGTGTTCCGGGCCTGGCGCGCCATGTACAACCTCGCGGGGGTAGAGTAGTCGTGGCCATCTACGACATTCCGCTGACGACTCTCGCCGGGGAGGCGACCACCCTGGCTCCCTTCCGCGGCCAGGTGCTCCTCATCGTCAACGTTGCCAGCGAGTGCGGCTTCACGCCCCAGTACGCCGGACTCGAAGCGCTGCATCGCCGCTATCAGCCCCGGGGCCTGGCGGTGCTCGGGTTCCCCTGCAACCAGTTTGGCGGCCAGGAACCGGGGGCCGCCGACCAGATCCGTGCCTTCTGTGAGCGAAACTTCGGGGTGAGCTTCCCGCTCTTCGCCAAGATCGACGTGAATGGTCCCGGGGAGCACCCCCTCTACCGTCACCTCAAGCAGGCGCGCCCGGGCGCCCTGGGGATCAAAGCCATCAAGTGGAACTTCACCAAGTTCCTGGTGGCTCGTGACGGGACGGTGGTCGAGCGATTTGCTCCCACCGTCAAGCCCGACCAACTCGAAGCCCCGATCGAAGCGTTGCTGGCATAGTTAACCGCGACTTCCTTTATTCCCTGTATGCGGCGCTGCATGGTATCCGGGGGGGAGGAAATAACCGATGGCCAGAAGGCGAGATAGCGGCGCCAGGCCGGGCTGGGGCGAAGTCAAGCGACCCGGTACTTGCGGTCTTGTCGTCGCGCTTTTCCTGATAACCGTTCCCCCCGCCGTGGTGGCGCAGGCCGGGGAGACCGGTTTCCTAAACCGCAGCATCAGCGTTGGAGGCCGGGGCTACCGGTATCAGGTTTACATCCCATCCTCATATAGCCCGTCGCAGCGGTGGCCGGTCATTCTCTTCCTGCACGGGGGTGGCGAGCGGGGGGACGATGGCCTGCTGCAGACTCAGGTGGGACTGGGAGCAGCGCTCCGGAAACGGCCGGCGCGCTTCCCGGCTATCGTCGTCTTCCCTCAAGCGCCATCAGACTCGTTTTGGACCGGCACTGCTGCCCGGGTGGCCATGGCCGCGCTGGACCGCACGGCCGAGGAGTTCCGGACGGACCCGGACCGCGTCTATCTCACCGGCCTGTCCATTGGCGGCAACGGAACCTGGTACCTGGCGTACCGCCATCCGGCGCGCTTCGCCGCCTTGATGCCGATTTGCGCCTGGGTTGTCCCGGAAAAGAAATGGGGTGTCACGGCCGAGCCGGCGGTTCCTGCCGACAGCGGGGAGCCCTACGCCGCTTTGGCGCGCAGACTGCGCCACATCCCGACCTGGATTGTGCACGGCGAGATAGACGATGTCCTTCCGGTGGAGCAGTCCCGGCAGGCATTCGCCGCGTTGAAGGCCGTCGGCGCGCCGGTGCAGTACCTGGAGCTCGCCGGGACCGACCACAATTCGTGGGACCCCACGTACGCGTCGCCCAAGATGACGGAGTGGCTCTTGGCCCAGCGCCGGCGGAACTGATCAGGTGCAAGGACTATGACTGGGGTCACCATTCCCCGCCCCGAACAGGAAGAGGCCGCGCCGTTCTATCACGGCTATATCGACCGAGTCACCGGTGAGGATATCGGCCGGCAGCTGACTGAGCAGCTAAACCGGGTCGAGCTCCTGTTCCGAGGCATGGATGACGCCACCGGGCGGTTTCGGTACGCTCCCGGGAAGTGGAGCATCAAGGAAGTTCTCGGGCATCTCACCGACGCCGAGCGCATCTTTGCGTACCGGCTATTGCGCATTGCGCGGTCCGACACCACGCCGCTGCCCGGCTTCGATGAGAAGGCTTACGTACCACCCGCTTCGTTCGACAGCCGCAGCGTGCGCAGCCTGGTTGAGGAGTTTCGTGCCCTCCGGTTGAGCACGATGGCGCTGGTTGAAAACCTGCCGGCGGAGGCGTGGGATCGGAGAGGTCAGGCGAGCGGCCGGACGATCAGTGCCCGGGCTCTGGCGTACATCATGGTGGGGCACGTATCCCACCACCTGGGCGTACTGGAGGAGCGGTACGGAGCCCACGTTGCCCTCGATCTTTGATCCCCGGGTTGAGGCCGCAACGAGAGGCCGGGTGGCCAGGTTGGCGCCAGACTCCCCCGCCCGGTGGGGCCGCATGAGTGCTGCCCAGATGCTCTGCCATCTGGCGGATAGCTTCCGGCTCGCGCTCGGCGAGAGCTCGGCCACGCCCAGGCCGTCGCCGCTCCGGTGGCTCCCCATGAGACTCGTCTTCGTCCACCTGCTACCCTGGCCCAAGGGTAAGCTGCCTACCATGCGGGAGTTTCAGCAGACCAAACCGGGTGAGTGGGACCGGGATTGTCAGGACTGGGGGTCCGCACTCAGCCGGTTCGTCGCGCGAGGGCGTGACCCGGCCCCAAACTGGAGCCCGCACCCGGCGTTCGGACCACTGCCGAACTGGGAATGGGGACGTCTCACGTACCGGCACATCGACCACCATCTGCGGCAGTTCGGCGTCTAGCTCAAGGGGGGACTGCATGCGAGCACTCTTTCTGCTTCTTGTGATCGTCGCAGGCTTGGCGGGCGCATCGTACGCGGGAGCCCGGCTCACTGCCGGCAAGGTGGTCGGGCCGAGTCCTCAACTGGGACCGTTGACGGCTGAATTCGCGTTCCAGGGGATCCCTGTGCTGCCGGGTAAGCCACGGGGCTGGATACTCGCGTATCCTCAGGCCGCCGGATTCGGCCGGGACGGGGCCGAGATCTACGTCAGTCCCACCGGGACTCTGCTGGGGACGTGGCCGGAGGATCTTGCGGAGCAGGTGGAGGCCAGGCGGTCAGCGGATCCCTGAGACCGCCGGATGAGGCTCTGCCAGCAGTTGCCCGATTGACATCTCAGGGCCACTCCCCTTAGGATCAAGGCCCCCCAAGCATCCTATTCAGGAACAATACCGGTGACCGATCTCACGTGGACGACACGATCCTATTCCGTAGGACCGTGGCAGAGTCGGTGGGGTACGCTCCGAGATCGCACGCTCGATCTCCTGGGCCGCGGGTGGTGCGCTCTACTCGCAACGGCAGGGCATTTCCTGGATGCCGCGTTCCCGGATGATGCCCTGCCTCCGGGAGGAGCCCGGAGGCACTCACCCCGCTCGTAGGGTGAAGAGGGGGAGTTCAGCCGGACAGCGAAACCGTGCGGGAACGCCGGTGGTGCCAACGCCTCGCGATACATACAGCGGGGCGTACGTGTCGTAGTACCAACCCTCGAGAAATCGCCCGGCTCCCACCGGCTTCACCGGCGGCAGCAGTGGGATGCGAATCTGCCCGCCATGGGTATGACCCGCAATCAGCAGGGCCGGCCGGGCGGCCACATCCGGCGGCGGAGTCTCGGCGAAGCCGGGCGCATGGACCATCCATATCTCGGTAGAGCCGGGGACGACATCCCGCCGCGCGGCTGCCACGTCAGCCCGCCCCATGACCCCATCGTCCAGGCCCACGAGTGTCAGCGGCACCCCGGCCACATCTACCGTCTTACCCTCGTTCACCAGAAGATCCACCCCCGCTGACCGGTAGGCTTCTCGGGCGACGGCCGCGGTGACACCGGCCCGATGCTCCCAGTTTCCCAATAGCGCTATCGTCGCCAGCCGGCCGCGCGCCTCGCCGGCAAAGCGACGGACATCATCCAGTGCGCGCGCCGTCTCGGTCATGTCACCCGTGAGCAACACGATGTCGGGCCGCTCGCGGCCCAGATGCTCCAGCGCCGCGCGGGCGGCGATCTGATTTCCGGGGAAGTGCACGTCAGAGATCTGGGCCAGGCGGAGCCCATCCAGACCGGACGGGAGACCAGGGATGGTGACGTCGTGACGGCTCAGCTGGACCCGATGGGCCTCGAAGCCGAATGCATCTCCCGCCACCACCGCGCCCGCGGCGCCCGCGGCGGTCAGAAAATGTCGCCGACTGATTCGCATCGGGGGGAAGCTAGCCAAGTCCCGGCCACCGGTCTGTGGTGACTCAGAACTGGAAGTACACGAAGGGGGCCGGCTGGGCGAAGCGGAGAATGCAGGCTACCAGGAGCGCGGCGAGCAGAGCGGCGGCCAGACGAGTGCGGGGAAACCGGATGACCCATGTGTTGGGCGCCAGAAAGCACACACCCAACGCGGCGCCCGTCAACACCAGCGACCAGGGCGAATCGATCAGGTGCATGAAGCCGCCTTCTGGCGCGCGCAGGCCGGTCATGGCGCCAAGTACCGCCAGCGCCTCGCCGATGGACCGGGCCCGGAAGATGACCCAGCCGACCACGACGGCCAGAAACGTGGCCGCGACCGACAGAACCTGAGAACGCGGCACCCATCCCCGGCGCCGGAGCGCCGCGTGGAACGCGAGCAACATTCCGTGGTAGAGGCCCCAGACGACGAAGGTCCACGCCGCGCCGTGCCACAGCCCACCGAGAAACATGGTGAGGAGGAGATTTCTCCCCACCAGCGCGGCGCTCGCGCGGGAGCCTCCCAGCGGAATGTACAGATAGTCACGCAGCCAGAACGAGAGCGACATGTGCCAGCGCCGCCAGAAGTCGGCGATGCTCGATGCCTGGTAAGGCGAATCGAAGTTCTGGGGGAACCGGAAGCCGAGCAGCAGGGCCAGGCCGACCGCCATGTCGCTGTAGCCCGAGAAGTCGAAATAGATCTGCACCGTGTAGCCCAGCGCGGCCAGCCAGGCCTCGCCCGAGCCAAGGCCGGTGGCCTGGTCCCACAGTGGATCGACCAGCCCGCGCGCCACCACGTCGGCCACGAGCACCTTCTTGGCCATCCCGAGACCGAACATCCAAAGCCCGGTGACCCAGCCGGCCGGCCGGGGACGGTCCTCGAGATCCTCGAACTGCCTCGCCATGTCGGCGTAGCGGACGATCGGTCCCGCTACGAGGTGGGGGAACATGGCCACGAAGGCCGAGAACTCGAGGAAGCTCCGGGCCGGCTGCAACTTGCCCCGGTAGACATCGATGGTGTAGCTGATGGAGTTGAAGGTGTAAAAGGAGATCCCCACCGGGAGTACCACCTGGAGCAGGGGCCACTCGGGTTGGGACCCGAGCAGCCGGGCCAGTCCCTCCAGTGACCCCACGAAGAAGTCGTAATACTTGAAAACCGCCAGGATGCCGAGATTGAATGCGAGGAGGAGAATCAATGCCGCCGTCCGGCGCGAGCTCGAACGGGCCGCGGCGATCACCCGGCCGGCCGCGTAATCGGCCGAGGTGGAGAGCACCATCAGCGGAACGAAGCGAAAATCCCACCAGGCATAGAACAGGTAGCTGGCGAGGGTCAGGAAAAGCAGCCGCGCCTGGTGGGTCCGGAGCCCCCACCAACCGAGCAGCGCCAGGGGGAGAAAGACCAGCACGAAGGTGTAGCTATTGAACAGCACAGTGCCCCGGGGCCCGGTACAGCGCGGCCAGCAGCCGGTCGGCATTGCCGGCGGTCATGTGGATGGCGTCGTAGTAGAGCGTGGAGTCGCCGGCAAAGTCATGTAAGGAGCGGGTCTCCACATACTGCAGCAGCCCGTCGCTTTGGGCGGCGCGAAGCACCCGCACCAGGTCCTCGGTCAGCCGCTCAAAGGAGGTACCGGCCGCGTCACGGATGAGGGCGGGATGGACCGGGGGCACAAACGCGGTGACCAGCACGCCGGCGTTCCGCGCTTCCCGCAGGAGCTGGTGCAGCTGGGCCACGCGTCCCGCCGAGAGGCGGGTCTCTTGGAGGTACCGGGAGCGGACGGTGCGGCTGGTGCGGAGCACCATGGACTGCTGAGGAAATCGGCCGCGTCGAATCGCATCGTCCCAGAGCGGCCGCACCTGAAGACCATCGGAGCCCAACGCCTCCTGCGGCAGCGCCTCCCGATCGAAGCCGTAGTGCCAAGCCGACCGAAGCGCAGCCGTGAGGCTCGCCTGGCTCAGCAGATCGCTCCACAACCGATCCGGATCCACAGGAGCCTGGGCCGTGAAGCGGCTCAGGACACGCGACTGCGCCAGCGCGCGCCCCACCCCAGCCTCCCCGGTGAACGCCTCGGGCTCGGCACCGAGCAGAATCTGGCGCAGCCTGAATCCGGGCTCCGCCCGCATGAACCGGAAGATGGCGAGGAAGTCCTCGGCCACGCCGGCGTTGACACCGAAATTGAAGGCGGAGCTGCCGGTGAGCGCCGTGACGCATTCGGGCCGGAGCGTCTTCACCCGCGAGGAGCCCAGCAGCACGACTTCAGGGCTGGGGACGCGGGCCCGGTACAGCGCGGCCTTGTAGTCGCGGTCGGCACTGACGATCGGCGGTACCACGGCAGACCCGAAGACGGCGAGCGGATCGGTAATGCGGACCAGCGCTGCAATGCCGGCCAGCAGCCCGATGAACGTCACCGCGAAGGCTCGGAGGAAGGCTCCGTCCCGGGGACTGGGCCTGAGTGGCCTGGGCCGGTGGGCGCGAGTGGACTTTGCCATTGCGCCCCTCAGCCGAAGCAACCGCTGTGCCGATGAGCGCCGGCGGCCGCCCTACTCTAAGTAACCGCGAGCGTGGGAGTTAAACCGGGCCACTCGACCGGGGCTGGGCCACCGAGCCCACCGCGCCGGGCAATTCGCCCTGCTCCATCGCCACTTCGGCCTCCAGGCTCTCGCGGTCGCGATAGATGGTGGCCACCGCCAGCGTCCGGCCTCCCCGGAGAAAGCGAACGGCGAAATCTCTCCCCTCCGCGCTCCCCTCGACCTCGGTTCGGTCCCACTGCTCAGCATGACCCACGTAGTTGATGGGCACGTCGTAGTGCTGGCTCCAGAAGAACGGAACCGCGGCAAACTGCTCACGCCGTCCCAGAATGTTCCTGGCTGCCGCCTGCCCCTGCCGTTGCGCCACCACCCAGTGCTCGACCCGAATGCGATCGCCGGTGTGGGGATCGGGCCACCGGGCAATGTCGCCGGCAGCGAAGACGCCGGGAGCGGTCGTCTCGAGGTATTCATTCACCAGCACACCCCGATCCAGAGCCAAGCCGGCGGCCCCGGCCAGCTCCGTGTTGGGGTGGACGCCGATGCCGGCAATCACCAGGTCGGCAGCCAGCCGCTCGCCACTTTCAAGCGTGACCGTCCCCCGTCCGATCTCCCGTGCTTTCTGCGACAGGTGGAAGGTCACGCCCTTCTCCTCATGGAGCCGCCGGATGAATTGTCCCAGCTCGGCGCCCATGACACGCTCCAGCGGCAAGGCGTCTGGAGCCACCACATGCACTTCCAGCTTTCGCGCGCGCAAGGCGGCGGCCACCTCGAGGCCGATGAAACTCGCCCCCAGCACCACAACCCGCCTGGCGCCTTCGGCAGCGGCGATGATCGCCTTGCTGTCGGCCAGGCTCCTGAGGTAGTGGACCGGCGTGCCCCCTCGCTCCATGGCGGGCGGGAGGCGCACGGGAGACGCGCCAGTGGCCAGCAGCAGCGCGCCGAACTCGCGGGTGTCACCGCCGTCCAGCCGGATGCGCCGGGCCTTGGGCTCGAGGGCGGCAACCCGGTGGCCGCGGACAATCTCGATTGCCTGATCCCGAAAAAACTCGGGCGGGTGGAGCGGGATCCAGTCTTCGGATGCGGTCCCCGCCAGGTAATCCTTGGACAGGTTGGGCCGGTCGTAAGGGGCACCCGGATCGGGATCATACAGCGTGATCGGCCCGGCGTAGCCCTCTCGGCGGAGGGTCTCGGCCGCGCTCTCGCCCGCCGCGCCTGCGCCCACGATGACGACCGATTGGGGGACCTTGGGTGGGGCGGAGCGGGTGGTTGGTGCCGGCTTCTCCACCTTGCCGGTGACGTAGACCCGGTCGCCCCGCTGCTCCACTCGCCAGCACGAGAGGTCATGCAGCGCCGGGGCCCGCAGTGCCTCGCCGGTTCTGAGGCTGAAGCAGGCGTGGTGCCAGGGGCACCGGACTGTGTCGCCCACCAGGAGCCCTTCCGCTAGAGGTCCGCTGTAGTGGGTGCACGCGGCGTCGATGGCATACCACCCCGAGTCCGCCCGCGCCAGCAGCACCGGCTTGCCGCCGGCGTGCCCCCCCAGCATGCCGCCTTCGGGAACGTCGGCGACCAGCACTCCAGCCTGGAGGTCAGGTCCGCTCAGCTTCGTCTCATCTCCCCCCATGGAGGACCCCCTGGGCTAGAGCTCCGGCAGGGTTGCCTTGCGGCCACGGTTCTGCTGCTGGAGCCAGCGGTAAAGCGGGTCGAAGTACTGCGCCATCGCCTTGCCGTTCAACTCCTGTCCGGTGGTTTCCTTCAGTGTCTCACGCCAGGGCCGGCTGGCACCGGGCGCCATGAGACGGCGGAGGAAGTCACCTACCTCGCGACTGCCGTAGTAATCAGAGTTGTGCGGATCCTGGTGGAGAATCTGCCGGGCGATGTGATCGTGCAGCTGGAACAGGAGCGCGTACGACATGGCATAGTCGTAATACTGGGCCGGATCGTCGTTGATGTGCGTCTTGGTGAGGGCATCGGCCCACCGCTCATCCCGCGGCCCGGGCGGCACGATGCCCTGGTACTTCCGCGCCAGCTCCCACCACCTGGAGTTGAAGCTGTCGGCCGGCAGCTTCCCGGTATACAGTGCGTGCTCGAACCGGGTCATGGTCCCGGCGGCAAAGGGAATAAACACCACGTACGACAGCGCCTCCTGGAGGAGCTGCGCCATGCTGTCCACCCTGGCGTCGGCCGGCACCAGACCCCGCCCGGCCAGGAAGCGCTGCTGCAACGCGGCCAGGCCGATCATCGACCCGATTCCCTCGTGGTACGCGCGATTGGCCCCCTGCCGCAGCACCAGGGGCACCTCCGGTCGGCTGTAGCTCATATAGTAGTAGATGTGCCCCAGCTCGTGGTGCGAGGTCTCGTACCAGTCGCGGTTGGGCTCCACACTCATGAGCGAGCGCACATCGCGGTCCAGATCCATGTGCCAGGCCGAGGCATGAGTGTTCTTCTTATAGGGCGCATCCGCCGGCAGCGGGTAGAGCGACGACCTGGTCCAGAAGGTGGCCGGCAGGGAGTCGAAGCCAAGGCTCCGGTAGAACTGCTCGCCCTGGCGCACGACCCATTCGGCCGAGTGTTTGCCGAGCGCGCCCTGGAGGTCCAGGCCCTCCACCTCGGTGAGCGCAGCCCAGTCCTGCCCCCACCGGTTGGGGAGCCAGTGGGCCGGGAGCTGCTCCGGCACCGGCACGCCGTAGCGCCTGGCCAGCTCGTGCCTCGCCCAGGTGTGCAGCTCGCGGTAAATCGGCCGGAGCTCGCGGTTCAGCTCGTCGTTGAACCGGAGCATCTCGTCGGCGGACATCCCGTAGTCGGATACCTGGTAGTTGAAGTAATCGGGGTAACCCAGGCTCTGCACCACCTGGTTCCTGAGGTCGCGCAGGCGGAGCAGACCCGGCTTCAGGACGGGACCAACCTCTTTCGACGCCTCCCATACGGCGAGCCGGGTGGGCAGCATGCGGCTCGTCCGGAGCGAGTCGTCGATCCCGTTAGGCGTGATCGGCCTGCCCCGAAGCTTGAACTGAAAGCCATAGAGCTTCTCGGTCTGCGCGGTCTCCGCGGCTATGCGCTTGGCCACCACGTCTCCGGCCGTTTCCGGCTTCTCGGCGGCGAAGTAGAGCATCATCTCGAGCTCCCGCACCTGGAGCGGGCTGAGGCGGTCTCTGGTCTTCAGGAAGCCGCGGATCTTCTCGATGTTCTCATTGCTGCCGACGAACTTCGCGAGCGCCTCGTTGGCCTGCCGGGTACGAACCGCATTGGTCGAGTCACCCTCGACGATCCGGGTGTTGGACGCCCACTCCGCCAGCGCGCTGGCGTAGCTGAGACGCTGGTACTCCCGCGAATAGTTGGCGAGGTACGCTTCGAGCTCGGGGTTGGCGCGGGTGGGAGCACCGCCGGCCTGGCAGGCGAGGAGGAACAGCGCGAGGAAAGCAAGGCGATACAGTGGCATAGGTCTGAGGGCGGCAGGTCTGGACTGGCAAGTCTACCTACAAAACAACAATCACGAAAGCACGAAACGAGACAGCGAGGACCAAGCCCTCTCGTGTTTTCGCGTGTTCATGTTTTCCTGGTTGCAGAGGCCTTCTGGGAGCTTACCCCGCCGCGACTCCTGGCACCCCTCCAAACCGCCGTTCTCTCCCGCTGAAGTCCCGCAACGCCGCCCGCAAGTCGTCGGGGCCGAAGTCGGGCCACATGACCGGGGTGAAGTACAACTCGGCATACGCAGCCTCCCACAGCAGGAAGTCGCTGAGACGCCGCTCCCCGCCGGTCCGGATCAGCAGGTCCAGCTCCGGCAGTGGTGACCCGTGATCCACGATTCCGATCAGACGGCCGAAGGATTCCCTCGAGACTGCACCGGACCTGAGGCACTGGGCGGCGCGCAGGATGGCGTCCCGGGATGAGTAGTCCACCGCCACTCTGAGCCAGAGCTTCGAGCCGGAGGACGTCGCGACCTCGGCCGCCTCGATGGCGCGGAGCAGCGCGGTGCCGAGGCGGTCTCGGCGGCCGATGATCTCGAGGCGCACCCCGGTGGACACACAGCGAGCGGTCTCCAGGCGGAGGTAGTCGCGAAACAGGCGCATGAGCCACGCGACCTCCGTGGCCGGCCGGCGCCAGTTGTCGGCGGAAAATGCGAAGAGGGTCAGGACGCCAACCCCCGCCTCGGGGGCCGCCTCGACCACCCGCCGCACGGCGTCGGCGCCGGCCCGATGTCCGGCCGGCCGCGGCAGTCCCCGCGCGGTGGCCCAGCGGCCGTTCCCATCCATGATGATGCCGACGTGCATCCCATCCGGCTTCGAGAGTTGTGAAGGTCTTTGCGCCATAAAGTACAACCTCAAAAAAAAGACCGCGGCCCTCAGCGTTCCCGGGTACTGTGGATCAGAGCTTCCATGTGGTCCAGGTAGCGTTCCAGCGCCTGCCGGCCCAGCTGGCTCAGCCGGAACTCGGTGCGGGGCACCCGGCCGTCGAACGACTTAGTGCAGACGATATAGCGGGCGTCCTCCAGCTTTCGGGCGTGCACGCTCAGGTTGCCATCCGTGGTATCGAGCAACCCCTTGAGCTCACTGAAGCTCAGACTCCGGTTTACCGCCAGAGCGCTCACGATGGCGAGCCGCATCCGTTCGTGGATCAGCCGATCGAGCTCGAGGGGGCCATTGCGGGCGGCATCGCCCCGGATGCCCTTGAGCCGCTGCGCCGCCTTGGTCCCGTCCGGGCGCATCGAGGCGAGGTTGGACTTAGCCACCATACCTCCTCGCGATGATCAAGCCGAACAGGATATGCAGTCCCCCGAATCCAACCACCATCAGCCATTCACCCCAGCCGGGCGGTGCCAGCAGCGCGAGAACGCCCAGGACCATGAAGCAGAGACCCATGATGGGGACGATGCGAACGGAGAAGGCTCCCCCGGTGACCACCCCGGTGCCGTACAGCAGGAGCCAGGTCCCCGGCAGCGCGCTGTACAGGTTGGCCCGGACCAGCACCAGGGTGAGCAGTGCCCCCACTGCCAGCGGCGGCACGTAGCTCAACACGAACCGCCGCCCGGAGTAGGAGAACACCGAGGTTCCGGCACGGCGGGCCTTCACCGCCATGGCCCACCCACCGACGGTGAGCGCCAGAACGGAGGTGACGAGCCAGACCGTGAGCCATTCGCGGTCGGTGGCGTGGCCACCGGCCAGGGCCGCCGCCAGGAGGGCCATGCAGCCCATCGCCACACCACCCCAGCCGGGCACCGCGGTAAAGGCGGTGGCCCGTTCCATCGTGGAGCGGATGAAAGAGAGGTTGTCCATGGCCCGGGCGTGCAGGGCGGCGCCGGGCTCCTGGGGAGTAGGCCGCGGAATGGTCATGGGCTGATTCTAACCCCGCTGGCGATATTCATCAAGTTCTTTGTCATGTAAAGCCAGCCCGGGGGCCGCTCGGCGCCGCTACCGCAACTCGGACGTGCAGTGGGGACACCGAGTGGCTGCGATCGGTGCCGGCATGCGACAGTAGGGGCAGTCTTTCGTGGTGACCGGCACTTCCTGCGGTCCCCGGAGCCGGTTGATGGCCCGGACGAGCAGATAGACGGCGAATGCCACGATGAGAAAGGTCAACACGTTCGTGAGGAACACACCGTAATTGATGGTGACGGCACCGGCCGCCTTCGCATCCGCCAGCGTGGCGTATGGGGGCGGGCCTTTGGGTCCCGGCTTCAACAGGAAGATGAGATCAGCGAAGTTCACGTCGCCGAGCAGAAGGCCGATCGGCGGCATGATCACGTCATCCACCAGGGACTTCACGATGACCCCGAAGGCGCCGCCGATGATGATGCCGACCGCCAGGTCCACCACGTTGCCCCGCATCACGAAGGCCTTGAACTCTTTGAACATTTGGACTCCCCACGTAGGAGATGTGTCATCCCGGCTAAGGCCAGAGACTTAGCCTACCGCGCTCGATTCAAACTGGCTAGGGCGCCTCCTCCAGGCCGGCAGCATGCCATTCGGCAAAGCCGCCGGGAAAGAGCCGCACATCGGTGAAGCCGCGAGCCCGGAGGAAACTCGCCGCAATCGCGGCGCGAGCCCCGGTCTGGCAGTGCACGACGACCGGCCCGTCTCGGGGGATCTCCGCCAGTTGCCGCTCCAGCGAGCCGACCGGCACGTTGAGAGACCCCGGGATGTGCCCCCCCTTCCACTCCCCTTCCCCGCGCACGTCCAGCACCGTGACCCGGTTGGTGCGCCGCTGGGCGGTGACTTCGGCCAGGGTGAGCGTCGGAATGGTCTGAAGGCGTCCCTGGGCCGTCCGCCACACCTCGAGGGTTTCGGCGCCGAAATACCCGGCAATCCGGTCCAGTCCGATGCCGGCGAGATCGCGGGCCAGCTCGTCCACGGTCTGCACTCGGCGATCGTCCACCAGCAGGTAGAAGTCACGGTCGTATGGCAGCAGCGTGCCGGCATAGGTCGTGAACGAGCGGCTGACGGGAATGTTGATGGTACCAGGAACGGCGCCGAGCATGAATTCGGCGGCCGGACGGGTGTCCACGACCGTGTCACCCTTCGCGAGACTTGCGGCCAGCATGCCAACCGGGAGCCGGGCGGGCCGCCGGACCCCTCCAAGCAGCCGGGGGCCGGACTGGTTGATCCGCTTCATCTGGGTGAAGTAGCGGGGCGGGTCGGGCTGTCCCGCAAGCACTATCCGAACGAACTCAGCTTCCTCCGCGATGCCGAAGGCCCAGTTGAACCGCTTCTCGTACCCGAGGGTGGACTGGGGCACGGCCCCCAGCGCCTTGCCGCAGGCGGACCCGGCACCATGGCCGGGCCAGATCTGGAGATAGTCGGGCAGCGACCGGAAGCGCTGGAGCGACCGGAACAGCTGCCGAGCACTCTCTTCCATGGAGCCCTGAATGTTGACGGCGCGCTCGAGGAGGTCCGGCCGGCCCACGTCGCCCACGAAGATGAAGTCGCCGGTGAAGGCTCCCATCGGCTCGCTGGCGGCCGTGGTATCGGTGACGAGGAAGGCCAGGTGCTCCGGGGTGTGACCGGGCACGTGCAGGGTCCGGATCTCGAGGGCGCCCACCCGGAAACACGACCCCTCCTGAAGTGGAGTAGCGCCGGACTCGCCTCTATAGCCATAGCGCCAGTCGGCGCCTCCGGCATCGGAGAGATAGAGCCGTGCCTCCGCCCGGTGCGCCAGCTCGCGCGCGCCCGAGACGAAATCCGCATGAATGTGGGTCTCAGTGACGTGCTTGATCGTGAGCCCTTCGGCGCCGGCGGCGTGGAAGTAGGGGTCGAGATCGCGGCTGGGATCCACCACCAGTGCCTCACCGGTGGCGGTACAGCCCACCAGGTAACTTGCCTGGGCCAGCTTGGGATCGTAGAAGCGCCGCAACAACATGCTACCGGCCACGGTTCGTCACCCGGCGAACGAACTTCAGTCCCGACCACACCTCGTCAATCGCGCACACCTTCACATCCACCAGGCCCTGGTCAAGCCCGATGGCCCGCACCACGTCCTCAGTCAAATCGGTCTCCACGCCGGAAGCCTTCTTCGGCCAGGAGATCCAGAGAGTCCCATCATCGGCGAGCGCCCGGGCGAGGCAGGGAAAATCCAGCGCCAGATCCTTCCGGCGCCGGTGAAAGCTGTGGATGAATCCGGAGGTGGAGGGCAGCCGGCTATGCAGCGTAGCACCCTGGGGGAGCGCTCCCAGCAAGGACGCATAACCCGCCGGTGGGCTCAGGACCACTATACTCGTGCCCGGCTTGATGCCGAGCTTCTGCGCCAGGGTACGACTGGAGTAGCCCGCCATCGCTCCATGATCTCCTGGCCACAGGCCCGGAGCAAGCTGCCGTGTGCGACCCCCTCCGGGGTGAGCGTCACCATGTCGGCCCGTCACCCTTTCGAAACACCGATGACACAACCAGCGTCAGCGGTACCGTGGCACCCCTCAAAACTACTCGTTCCGCTTGCCTTTCTCCTGTTTCCGGGGTGTGGGCATACCGAGCCGTTCGCCGCACCCCCGACGGGCAATCCAGGACCCTTCGACCCCACCCCTCCCCTCCGTCTCACCCTCAATCGGGGGCCCGACCGGGGAGCGGCATGGCTGCCGGACGGTTCGGGCATCGTCTACTCCGCCCAGCAGCTCGGCCGCAGAGACCACGACGTCTGCTTCGCGGTTATGCCATCAACCGGGGGAACCCAGCGCGAGCTCACCTGTGATCTCTCGCCTCTGGGTGGGGATTCCACCGATGCCGTCGAGTCCCCCGCTCCTGCTCCAGACGGAGGCCTGGCGTTCGTGTCTGTGGGGTCTCGAATCGATGCCATCGCGCCCCCAGGCAGCACTATAGCCCTTGGCACCCTCACCAGCCCGGCCAACCGCACCCGTCTCCAGTCGCTGCCCTACACCGTTCCCGGCGGACGGCTTCACTCAGGCGCATCCCAGCTCCGCTGGCTCAGCGCGAGCCGCCTCATCTATCTGGCGGAACGGGTGGACTACCACATCCGCTGCGACCGATGCGTCGAGTGGGATACCCTGGCCACCGGCATGGATGTCATGTGGCTCGACGTTGCCCAGCCGGGCTCGCCGCAGCGGGTGGCCGGCACCGAGTTCGCCTCAGGAGTGTCGGTGGGCGCCGGTGCGGATGAGATCTACTACACGTTGAATGGCGACCCCCGGGTGTATCGGCAGACTCTCTCCACCGGTGCGGTCACCGTGGCCCACGATTTCGGAGCGGCCGGAGCCGCGCGGGACGTCCATGTGGTCGGTAACAACCTGGCCGCCGTCGTGGGCGGGCGGGTGGCCTACGGTGTGGATCCCGCATTCGGGCCCACCGCGTGGGACAGCGGCGGGGTGCTCCATGTGGTGGATCTCCAGACCGGCGGAGACGTGATCCTGGACCAGACCGGACTCTACCGCCGGCCGCAGATCTCCCCCACGGGCTCCGCGGTGGTGGCCGAAGGCTACCGGTTGATCCTGACCTCCGGCCCCGGCGGGGAGATCGATACGACGGTGGATCGCCGCAGCGACTTGTACCTGTTCGGCCAGCCATGAAAACCGCTCGGGTGTCGCTCCTCCTCGCCCTGGCCGGCGGCGTCGGGCTGCCGGCCGCGGCCTTCGCCCAGGCCGAGGGCGCGGTGGCCGGCCGAGTGTACGACGCGAGGTCCAGAGCGGGTCTGGGTCAGGCGCAGGTGCTGGTGGACGACCGGCTGCGCGCCATCGCGGATACGGGCGGCGTGTACCGGGTGCGCGGAATTCGAAGCGGCTGGCACCGGGTTTCGGCCCGAATGATCGGCTATCGGAGTGTGGTGCGCGACAGTGTCTTCGTGAGCGGTGGTGCCACGGTGACGCTCGACTTTGCGCTGGAGACCAACCCCCTCGAGCTGGACCCGCTGGTAGTGACGGCGCCGGTGGACCCGGTGCTCGACCCCCTGGCCACCGCCACCGAGCAGAAGATCAGCTCGGCCGACCTGCGCGACCTGCCGGTCAGCTCGCTGGAGGAGGCGCTCGCGCTTTCGGCCGGGAGCGTGGGCCAGAGCTACCGGGGCGGCCGCTTGGGGGAAGAGTCCTTCATCCTCGACGGCCTGGGCGTCAAGAACCAGCTCGACGCGGCCCATGGCAGCCTGGGACTTCGCATCCCCCCCGACGCTCTCAGCGAGGCCTCGCTGGTGACCAACGGATTCTCGGCCCGCTACGGCCAGGCGCTCTCGGGATTGGTCAACGTGGTGACGCGCGAGCCCGGAACTCAGTGGGAAGGACGCCTGGGATACGAAAGCGACCGTCCCTTCGGCGGCAGTTGGGATCTGGGCCTCGACCGATTCGTGGCTCAGGCCGACGGCCCGGTGGCCGCCGGCATTGGCGCACTCGCTGCCATAGACGTGTCGGGCCGCCTCGACGCCGATCCGGTGAACGCACCCGCGACAGGCGACCCCCGTGATCCCCGCAGCAGCAGGCCCGCGCTGCTGCCCCACAACAGCGGCGAGCAGTGGAGCGGGCTCGGCAAAATCACCGTGCCGGTCACGAGTGAGGTGACACTGCGCCTGCTCGGTCTTCATACCGAAGACCAGCGGCTGCTCTACGACCCCGCCTACAAGTACGATCTCGCGCTGGCCCCGGCCCAGCGGCTGCGGGGAAATCTCTTTACCGGGCACGCACAATACGCGAGCAGCCCACGCAGCGGAAAGCCGTTGATCGTGGATCTCCGGGTGGGCCGCTTCAGCCGCGACTTCATCCGGGGCACGCTGGACGGCGACGTGGACTACGCATTGGGAGCCCTGACCGGCAGCCGCTTCCATTTCCTGGGTGAGGAGATGGCGCGCGCGCAGGTCGTCTCTTCCGCGCCGATCGCCGGGCTTCAGGTGCCGGAGCCGAGCACCGCCACCCCGTGGGGGGTGCCGGCTTTCTTTCTTGGCACCGGCTCTCGCGGGGAGCTGGCCTGGAGCCGCTTCGGGGAAACCCGGGGGCAGCTGGATCTGACCTTTGGGGCCAGCGATCGGGTCGATCTCCACGCCGGAGCGGAGCTCGTGCGGCAGCAAGTGCGCACCTTCCAGCGGGTCCTGGGCTACTTGCCGGTGGGCGACAGCGTGCCACCGACCACCACCGCAGCCTTCTCCCCCGGCAGCGCAGCCGGGTACCTCGAGGCCCAGGTGCGGCTCTCCGATCTGGCATTCACCGCCGGACTCAGGTACGACCAGTTCAGTGCCGGGAGCGAGCTGGCGTCGGTTTCCCGGGGCGCCCAACGCCGGATCAGTCCCCGCTTTGCCGTTTCCACGGTGCTCAAGGGAGCCACCTTCGTTGCCAGCTATGGCCGTTTTACCCAGGCGCCCGACTATCAGTACCTCACCGACGCGGCATTCGACGACACCACCCGGACCGGCCGGTTCCGGCGCGGCAATCCGAACATCGGCTTCGAGGACTCCCACCAGTACGAGTTCAGCCTCCGGGTGCGCCCGACGCCGATCACGTCTGTCAGGGTAGGCGTGTATGTGAAGCGTCTCGACGGTCTGGTGGCCTCGGTGCCGCTGGGGCTCGATCCAGACTCAACGATCTTCGGCAATGCGGATGCGGGAAGCGTGAAGGGGCTCGAGCTCTTGCTGGAGCGTGAGCTACAAGGGGGCTTCGGTGTTCGCCTGGCGTACACCCTGCAACAGGCCAATGCCACCGCCACCGACGCGTTCCTGCTCAACCGACTGATCACGGTGGATCCTGTTACCGGCGACACGACCAGGCCCGCACGGGCCGAGTTTCCCCTGGACTTCGATCGCCGGCACACCGCGACCCTGGTACTTCGGAGCCGCCTGCCCGGGCGCCTCGGGCCCAGACTCCTGGGCATTCGTCCGCTGGCTGGCCTCGAGAGTGCGGCGATTGTGCGGTACAGCTCGGGCTTACCGTTCTCCCGCAGCAATGCGGCAGGCGATTCCCTCATCGGGCTGCCCAACGACGCCAGGCTCCCGGCCACCACCACAGTGGACCTGCTGGTGCGCCGGCCGGTGCGGCTCGGCCGCACCCGTGGCGGTTTTTACCTGGACGTGCGGAATCTGCTGAATCGCAGGAACCTCGTGGCGGTGCGGCGTGATACGGGCGAGCCCGGGCTGACCCCATCCGGCATCGAGGCGGTGGCCGAGGCGGCCTACCAGGCACACCCGGAGGAAATTCCGTACGAATCGGCTCGCTACCGGGCCTACGCGGATGCGGACGGCAATGGGTACATCGAGGGAAGAGGCGAGCTCTTCCCGCTCTACCTCGCGGCCGCGCGAGACTTTACTCAGCCGCTCTTCGCATACGGCCCGCCGCGGCTGGTTCGGCTCGGCGTGGAGTTTCTGTTCTGAGCCAGGTCTTCCTTGAGGAGTGCCCTATTGATGGCCATCCCCGCCTCGGCTCCCTCCGCCGCCGCCACGGTGACGAACTGCGCCTCCTTGGAGGCGTCGCCCGCGACGTAGAGCCCGGGCACGTTGGTGGCCTCGCAGCTCCCGGTGTCCACCGCACCCTTGGGGTTGAACCGGCAGCCCAGCCTTGCCGCCAGGTCGGAGCGCTGGTGCTGGCCCAAACAGAGGAAGAGCGCCCGGCGCGTCAGCGATGTCCCATCGGCAAAGAGAATGCGCTCGAGCAGTCCGTTCCGGCCGTCGAGCCGTGACACCGGGCCTTCCAGCACTTCGATGCCCAGACTGTCCAGCTGCTCTTTTTGGTCATTCGACAGTGCGGAGGGACCGTCACTGCACAGCACCACGTCGCTGCTCCAGACGGTGAGCCCCAGCGCCGTTCCGTAGCCTTCATCGCCACGGCCATACACGGCCAGCGGCTGGTCGCGCCACTCCCACCCGTCGCAGTAGGGGCAATGGTGCACGCTGCTCCCGTATAGCTCGGAAAGACCTTCGATCGGCGGGAGGACGTCCACTACGCCGGTGGCCAGCAGGAGCTTGCGGCACTTGAGCTCGATCCCGCTGGCGGTCACGACCGTGAAGCCGCTCCGGCCTCGCCGCGCGTCCACGATCTCGAGCTGTTCTATGGCAACTGTGGGATACTTGAGCGCGTCCTCCCGCGCCAGCCGGAGGAACTCCGCCGGTGGGGTGCCATCGCGCGTCAGATAGGCGTGGAGTGCCGATGCCCGCGCGTTGCGGGTGGGCCCGGCCTCACAAACCAGCACCGTGCGCCGGCAGCGGCCCAGCATGAGTGCTGCGCTGAGCCCCGCCGGCCCCGCCCCGACGACGATGCAGTCGTACGGCGAAGACCCTATGTGCGGCTCGCCGAGTATCTCGGCGCTCCAGCGGTGTCACCGGCGTCCATGACCTGCTTCAGGCGGCGGAGATCCTCCGCCACCTGCTGGGAGGGTTCCTCACCCAGCAGCTTGGCCACCGCCGCGCCCAGCCGCCCGGCCGGGGGCTCATAGCTGAGAACGACCCGGACCTCGGTGGCACCCTCGCCGACCGGCCTGAAGTGGACCGAGCCGGCACTTTTCACCTCGGCCCCGGGCAGCGTGCGCCAGGCAATCAGCTCGTCGTCGATCTCATTGTGGATCACCGCGTCCCACTCGATACTGGTTCCAACCGGCCCTTTGGCCACCCAATGTGAGGTATTCTCATCGAGCACCGTGACCGACTCGAGATGATCCATGAAGCGCGGCAGGTTCTCGAAGTTGCGCCAGAACCGGTAGAGCTCCACCACTGGCCGATTGATGACCACACTGTCTTCGACCTTGATTCCCTTGCCACGACCCACGCTGGCCACCGGGCTGGTCCGGCGGTCCCGAGCGCCGCCGGGAGCCAGCTTCTCGAGCTTGACGGCGGGCTTACCGGTGATGGCTCGCGAAATGAGCCCGGTGGCGACCGGCAGCAGCAGGGGACGAAGGCGCTTCTTCCGGAGGCTCAGTGCCACCAGTGTGGCCCCGGCCAGCCCGGCGAGGACGCGGCCGGTCCTGCTGGTTCCAGGGGACTCGGTGTCGTGACGCCGAAGATTGTCCCAACGCTCGTTGGGGGTGATGCCGTTGTAGGGGGTTCCCATCGGTGTTCCTCTCTATGATGTGGCGCCCGTCGAGGGCGCGATCTGGTTGTACTCGCGCGCTGCGCGGTCACCCAGCGTCGTGAGCCATGAGGGGGAGAGCGAAGACTGGCTTTCGCTTCCCTTCCGGCGCCCTCCCGCGCCACCCTCGGGCCCCGGGAGGAGCCGGTCGACGACCGAGAGCACTCGGGCGGTCACGCCGGGAGCGAGTGCATTCGCCACCGCCGCCGCCCGGGCAGTGATGGGAAACAGTACCTCGGCATCCCCCCGCCGGCAGGCGGCCACGATCCGACGGGCGGCGCGCTCCGCGCTGATAGAGAGCCCGGGGAGCGCGTCGCTGATGCTGAACCAGGCATACTCCGAACGATGCTGCCCGCGAAAGATGGCGTGGCGCGGGCTGCCGGTCCGCATGAGGCCGGGACACACGGTGACCACCTTGATGCCGTCGGAGCCGACCTCGGTCCGCAGCCCCTCGGAGAAGCCAACCGCCGCGAACTTGCTGGCGCTGTACGGCAGCAGGTGCGGAATGCCGAGCTTTCCCCCGATCGAGGTGATATTTACCACCCGGCCGGCACCCCGAGCCCGCATTTCCGGCAAAACCCCCAGCGTAGGGTAGAGCATTCCCCAGAAGTTGGTGGCCATCGCCTCCTCGTAATCGGCAATGGACATCGTTTCCGCGGGACCCACCTCGATCACGCCGGCATTGTTGACCAGGACGTCGATCGGGCCGCATCGCTGCCGCACCTGATCCAGCATGAGACGGACGGCGGCCTGATCGGTCACATCACAGGTGATGGCGACGACCGTGACCCCCGCCTTCGTCAACGAGTCGGCCGCCCGCTCGAGCGATTCGGCGTCGCGACCGCAGATGATGAGCCTGGCGCCCGCGGCACCGAATTCCCGGGCCAGGGCCAAGCCCAGGCCGCGCGACCCGCCCGTGATCAGGACGTTCTTCCCTTCGAGGTCGTAGCGGTGCTCTCGAAGCTTACGGGCTGCGAGGAGCGCCAGCCCCGCGCCGATCAGCAGCCGGGTCTGGTCAGGCGACGGCCGCTTGCGATGCCTCACTTCCTTGGGTCCCGGTACGGTGACGGAACTCCCTGGCGGCGCGCCTCCTTCTCCACGGCCTTCCGATGCGCCTCGTCATCGAGCACGGCACCGAGCCCGTCCCGGTGCTCCGGATCGGCAAACTCGGCTTTGACACTGGCAAACTGCGACCCCTCCTTCTCGCGAGGCTCCTCGAAATCGAGAGCGTCCGGCCGGTCGCTGACGCCCTCACTCTCCTCGACGCGAAAGCGGTTGCGGTCGTGCTCGCTCATGGTCGCGTACTTACGACCGAGATTTTTGGCCATGCGCTCCACTCCTTGTGGTCGCCTCGAGCAAAGACTTCATGCGCCCGAGGTCCTCGTTCAATTTGGCCCGGGGATCGGTGCCGATCAGCTCTGCCACCGCTTGCCCCGCGCCGCCGGCCGGCGGGTGGTAGCAGAGCCGCAGATCCACCCGGGTCCCGCCGTCGGTAGGCGTGAACCGGATAACGCCCGCATTCTCCAGCATCGAGCCCGGCTCGCTGCGCCAGGCGATGGCCTCACCCGGTGACTGTTGGGTCAGCACGGCGTCCCACTCTATGGGCACGCCGCCCGGTCCGCTCACACTCCAGTGGGAGCGGCCTCCACCCAGATCTTCCACTTCCCGCACGTGGCTCATGAACAGCGGGAAATTCTCGTAGTTGCTCCAGAAGGCGTAGACCTGCTCCACCGGCGCCTCGATGACCAACGATTTCTGGATGTCGACGGCCCGCCTGCGGTCGCCCCGCGCCACTCCCGGAATTCCCGCCCCTCCCTTGCCGAGGCCGCCCAGCAGCAAACCAGTGCCCACGGTCTTCAGCAACGAGCCCACCCTGCCCCCTCTGGTGAGCGCGTAGAGCGCGAGGACGGCACCGGCCACCCGAAGCGCCGTCCCGGCCGCTCCACCCGGACGCTGGCGGGAGCCCAGGGTGGCTTCGCCGAGCCCCTCGATGTCGCCCAGCCGGGAACCGTAGTGAAGGGTGCCTACCACCTCGGACCCTGCCGGCGCCGCGCCGCGGCCGCGGGCTTCGTCCACCAGAATTTCCAGGGTCTCGCGCAGGCGCTCCCGGCGCAGTTTGCCCCGCTCGGGATCGAGCAGGTACACGAGCCCCGCTCCGACGGTCAAGCCGCCAATGAAGGTTTTCGATCCCATGGTGTCCTCCCAGACTATAATGAGAAACTGATCTTTCGCCGTGAACCTTCTGTGACCGTACTCACATCCTTGGCGAGAGGCGCAACCCCGAAAACCTGCGGTGAAGCTACCAGATTGCCCACCGCTGAAACCATTCAGCGGCTGCTACCACGAACGAGAGAAATCCGGGGCAGGCACTGCGCCGGAGGAGGTCGCATCGTCCCGAGCTAGCCCGCCGAGAGACGTTAATCGCCGAGCCTGAGTTCTACTCGCCAACGCACGAGCGCTTCATGCATCCTCCGTACACTGTCGTCGCCTTTTCGCACCTCCGGTGGAATTTCGTTTACCAACGCCCCCAGCACCTGCTGTCCCGACTTGCCGCGCGCCGGCCAGTGTTTTTTGTTGAAGAGCCCGAGCACGACCCCAATGGCCCACCCCGGTGGGAACGAACCAACCCCGAACGCAACGTACATGTTCTGCGGCCCAGAACCCCGGTTCCGGCACCCGGGTTCCACCCGGACCAGCTGCCGGCCCTCGAGCCGCTCATCGGCGCGCTGCGGCAGGAGCTGACGGAGCCGCTGCTTGCCTGGCTGTATACCCCGATGGCCCTTCCGCTGGCACGGCTGCTGGAACCCGATGCCGCAGTATACGACTGCATGGACGAGCTGTCGCTGTTCCTGGGTGCTCCGCCTGAGCTTTTGTCCCGCGAAGCGGAGTTGCTGGAGTACGCTGATGTCATGTTCACCGGCGGGCCCAGTCTTTTTCGGGCCAAGCAGCCACGGCATCCCAACGTGCATTGCTTCCCCAGCAGCGTGGATGCGGCGCACTTTCGCTTGACCGATGCCGAGGGCCGGCCGGTGAGCGAAGCGGAGGACCAGGCGGAACTGCCGCACCCGCGGCTTGGCTTCTACGGAGTCATCGATGAGCGGCTCGATCTGCGCCTGGTGGACGCGGTGGCCGCGGCGCATCCCGACTGGCAGTTGATATTGGTGGGCCCGGTGGTGAAGATCGATCCGGCCACGTTGCCGAGCCGGCCGAACATCCACTACCTGGGTCAGCGCACCTACCAGGAGCTCCCCCGGTATCTGGCGGGATGGGACGTCTGCCTGCTGCCCTTCGCGCGCAACGACGCCACCCGCTTCATCAGCCCCACCAAAACCCTGGAATACATGGCGGCCGAGCTGCCTATCGTCAGCACCCCGATTACCGACGTCGCTGAGCCCTATGGGGAGATCGTCTACCTCGGCCGTACGCCGGAAGAGTTTATCGCGGCCTGCGAGGCCGCGCTGACCGCCGACCCGGCAGAACGCGCCCGGCGGACTACCGAAATGCGCAGGGTACTGGCGGGCACGTCATGGGATGTGACGGTCTCGGCGATGGAGCACCTGCTGGCAGCATCACTCCGAGCGTCCTCTGCTCGTATCAATAGAAAGGATTCAAGGTTTTCGCATGCCACCTAAGCGCACGGATGGACCAATCGAGAGAGCGCCCGTCATCGTGATCGGCGCGGGCCCGACGGGGTTGAGCGCCGCCTATCATCTGGGGCAGGAGGCCCTGTTGGTTGAGCAGGCCGATCGAGTGGGGGGGTGGTGCCGGTCCGTGGAGGACAACGGCTTCACCTTCGATATGGCCGGCCACATCATGTTTTCCAACGATCCATACGTCCACGAAATGTATCAAATGCTGCTGGGCGACAATGTGCACTGGCAGGATCGCGAAGCGTGGATCTTCAGCAAGGGCGTTTACACCCGCTACCCGTTTCAAGGCGCGCTTTACGGGCTGCCGCCCGAGGTGATCAAGGAATGCCTCGTCGGGGCA
>DASVGF010000253.1:0-15963 GCA_036379675.1 Gemmatimonadales bacterium
GCCGCCACCCGGCTCCAGTGTTGGGCCTCCTCCAGCAGGAGGTACAGCTCGGGCGAGAGCGACACGTCACGATGGGGTGCCGCGTGGTTCAGGCGAGCTATCCCGCTGTCGTCCCGCCAGGTGCTGAGGAGGCTGTCGGTCCGCTGCACAGCCTGGAGGGCATCGTTGATGGCCGCGATGGCCTCAGCCCGGCTGGGAGCCGCTGCGGCGACGTGCAGGGTGGTTCCCATGACGTACGCTTGGCGTTCCACCCAGATCTGGGGGGGGTGGGCGACGAGCAGTTGAAGAACCAGCGGGACGAGCGGCAGGGGAGGCAGGAGGGCCTCTATGAATGAGAATGAGAATCATTCCTATTTATAAATCAATACTAAATTAGTCCCCATTAGCACTGGTGTCAACGGAACCGTTCACGCATCATTGGACGGCAACGTGATTTCCCCCGCGACAGATCGATAAATGGACGGGTGCCGGACACCCGTCCCGACTGAGGCCCTGCATGGTCCACCTGCCCCTCCGCGCAGTGCGACTCCCCAGTGCAACAGAGAAGTTCTTCGACGGGTGGCTGGCCGATCTGGAGGGTCAGCTGGCTGCTCCCGGCGCCAACTGGTACCGGCTCACCCGGGATCTCCTCTTCGAGATCTACTACCCGGGGGCGGGCGACTACGAAAGCCTGATGCAGAACCCGGCGACCCCCGAAACGACGCGGGTGGCACTGCTTTCCCTCGATCCCTGGAACATCACGCTGGAGCCGGAGTATTACGCCGATGTGGATCCGGTCCGCTTTGCCAAGGTCAAACCCCTGCTCTGGCTCTGGTACAGCTTCGACCGGTCGCCGCTCGGCGGGCAGAACGTGCACCTCGGGGTGCGATTCCGGCGGCTCCTGGCGCAACACATCTTCGCGCGCGTCGGCAAGAACTTCAAAGCATTCCAGCACGTGGAGTTTTCCTACGGCTACAACCTCGAGGTGGGTGACGATGTCGTGGTCCACCGGCATGTGCTGCTGGATGACCGCGGGGGCATCACCCTCGGCAATCGGGTGAGCATCTCCGACTACGCCAACATCTACAGCCACACCCACAGCATCGTGGAGCAGAAGGACGTCACCAACGCCCGTACCGTGCTGGAGGACGACGTCCGGATTACCTACCACGCCACGGTCCTGGCCGGCGTTCTGGTGGGTCGCAACGCGATGGTGGGGGCGATGGCGGTGGCAACCAAGGACGTGCGGCCCTATCACGTGAACGTGGGCATACCCGCCAAGTCCATCCGGGTGAAGCCCAACGCCCCGCCGGAGGCGTACGTGACCGAGCGGGTTGCCCGCCACCAGCACCGGGAGTCCTGACCTCTGACCCCCCGGGCAGGCCTCATCCCTACCCCGCTTCCCATTGCCGCCGTGGCCGCGGGAGCGTTCCTGGCCTGCGTGGTGGTGGCCGCGGCCCGGGCTGAGGCCCCGCTTCCGATCACCCTGGCCGGGGGCCTCACCGGCGCCCTGATTCTCCTCCTGGCCATCTCGAAACCGGCATGGGACCCATGGCTGCACACCGCCGCCGCAGTGCTGCTGGCTGTGGTAGCCTGGTGGGCGAAGGATCTGCTCCCGGGGCTGGCGGTGGCTGCTCTGGGCGCCGTGCTGGTTACCGTCACGCTGGCGGCCGGCCGCGCGCGCCGGGCGCTTCGTGAGGCCCGGGCCAAGTGCGACCAGCTCGCGACCCAGGTCGACCGGCGCATCAGCGAGCTCTTCTCCCTCCAGGAGCTCAGTTACGTCCTGTCAGAATCGATCGAGTTGGATCGAATCGTAGATCAGGTGGCGAAGTATGCCGCCCGCTTTCTGCAGGCTGATGGAGCGCTGGTGGTGCTGGTGGATGACGAGTCGCGCGCGTTGCGGGTGGTCGCGGCCTCGGGCACGCTGGAGCCGCTGCTGGGACAGGTGAGTGACGCGCCCGAGTCCCTGGTGCGCCTGGCCATCGATCGCGACCGGATCGAAGTGGCCGAGGCCGGGGATACCCCGGCGGTCCTGCTCCTGGGCGATACGCGGGTGCGGTCCGCCGCGGTGGCCCCGTTGCGGGCCCAGGGCATCACCATGGGGGCGCTCGCCGTAGCTGACCGTCGGGGCGGCCCGTTCAGCACCGAGGACCTCTGGTTGTTCTCGACCGTGGCCACCAACGCCTCGGTCGTTCTGGCCAACAGCCGGCTCTACGAAATGGTTCGGCGCAGCCAGGAGGAGTGGGAAACCGCCTTCAATGCGCTGGTCGAAGGCATCGCCGTGGTGGGGCCTACCGGTGACGTGCTGCGGGCCAATCGGGCGCTGGCCGCCCTGGCCGACCTCCCCGAGCGCGAGATCGTCGGCCGGAACTTCGGCGAGCTCCTCTTCGGGGCGTCGGATGCGATCACCGGGCTGATCCATGCCGCCTACCGGGGCGAGCGCACGGCACCGCTGGTGATCCGGCCCGAAGAGAGCCACCGGGTGCTTCGCCTCACCGCCGCACCGCTGGCTGGGCCCCAGCCGGGATCCGTCGTCATTCTGGTCGAGGACGTCACCGAGCAGCGGATCCTCGAGGCCCAGATCATCCAGAGCGACAAGATGGCATCCATAGGCCAGCTGGTGTCGGGTGTCGCCCACGAGCTCAACAACCCGTTGACCTCCATCGCCGGGCTGGCCGAGCTGCTGCTCGAGCGCCCGCCCCACCTCGAATTGCCCCGCGAGCATCTTCGCGTCATCCACGACCAGGCCTCCCGCGCCGGGCGTATTGTGCGCAACCTCCTCACCTTTGCGCGCAAAGGGGTGCCGGAGAAGACGGCGGTGGACCTCAACGACGTTGTCGAGCGCACCTCATTGCTCATTGTCTACGAGCTGCAGCTGCATGGGATCGAGCTGGAGTCCGACCTGGCTCCCGAGGCGCCCATCGTCCTCGGCGACCGCTACGAGCTGCAGCAGGTGCTGCTCAATCTGGTGACCAACGCCGTTCAGGCGGTCAGCGGGCTGGAGCCCGGCAAGCCGCGGCGCATCACTCTCTCCACCACGCGCTCGGACGGCGAGGTGGTGCTCCGGGTTCGCGACAGCGGGCCGGGGGTGCCGAAGGACCTGGTTCCCTATCTCTTCACGCCGTTCTTCACCACCAAAGCTCCCGGCGAAGGCACCGGACTGGGCCTCTCGCTGAGCTATGGGCTGGTGAAGGCGCACGAGGGAGTTCTGGAATACGAGGCATCCCCGCAAGGGGGGGCGGAATTCAAGGTGACGTTGCCGCTGTTCGAGTCGGACGCGGCCTCGCCCATCGTGGGGGCGCAGGAAACCAACGGCCAGACCCCGGCCCGGCGCATTCTGGTGGTCGATGAGGACCCGGCGGTCCATCGGGTCCTGAGCGCGCTCTTCACCCCGGAGGGCTACGCGGTGGAGGCCGCGCGCACCGGTGAGCAGGGCCTGAGGCTGGCCCGGGAGCGGGAGTACGACCTGATCATCACCGACGCCCGGGTGGCGGCGGGAGCCACCAAGCTCTTCGCCGGCGCCCTGCTGGACGTACTACCCCACGCGCGAGGAAGACTCCTGGTGGCATGCCGTGGGGAAGAGCAGCTCCCCGCGCCGCTCGCCGGGGAGCCGCTGCACCGGGTGACCAAGCCTTTCAATCTCCGGGACCTGCGAACGGTCGCGAACGAGATTCTTCAATAACCGGCCGCGGTGGCCGGCTTCCAGGGCAGCACGCTCACACGGCCCCGCACCTTGGCCGTGGCACCTGATGGGTCGGAGGTGGCCCAGTAATTCCCGCCCGCCGCCAGATCCGGCGCATCGATGAAATAGCGGCTGGCCCGCAGGAAGATGTTGCCGGTCACCTCGGTGGCGTGCCCCGCGCCGTCGAGCACCAGCCCGTCGCCCACTCCGTCGAACAGATTTCCCCTGAGCTGCACCCGGGTGGTCCTCGCCACCACCACCCCCTGCTCCAGTCGGGCCAGCACGTTGTCGTCGATGCGGTAGCGCCGGCTGGCATCGCCCGTCGAGTCGGGCGCGTCCACCCGAATACCGGCCTGGCCTCCGATCACCACATTCGCGAGTATGGCGTTGTCGCTCCCGTTGTCACTCACGATACCAGTGTAGCGGGACCCGATCGCGGTATTGGAGCGCAGCGTACTTCCGCCCGAGTGATCCAGGTGAAAGCCGATGGCCGAGCTGTCGGCGCGGTTCTCCAGGAACGTGTTGCCCCAGCCATACGCCGCCGTAAACGCCGTCCTCAGGGCCGATGAAGCGTTGTTCCGCACTATCACATTGCCTACCGACTGGCGGGCGCCCCTGGCGTCGCCCGTGAGCACGAACCCCAGACTGGATGCGGTGAGATCGTTGTCCACGACCGTGTTCGAGTCGCTCGCCTCGTGCAGCAGCAGGGCGGCGGCTCCACAGTCCGCAGCGGGCACCTGAGACTCGCAGCGGCGGGTATGATCGATCCGGTTCCTTGCGATGACGTTTCCGGCTGAGCGCCAGAGATGGATTCCCCACCCATTGTTGGCCGCGAGGTCGTTGTCGGCCACATAACTGTTCCGTACCTCGAGCAAAGCAATGCCGTTCTGAGCGCTGCGGGCGGTGATGCCGGTGATGCTGGCCGAGGACGTGCGCTTGAGCAGCACCCCCCCGCCGTACAGCTCGAACGTGTCGGGACGCGCCCGGTCGAGTCGGTCGGCCGAATCGGGACGGGCCGGAGTGCTCCGAACCTCCAGACTCCGGCTGCCGGACAGATCGGTGCCGGTGATGCGGTGCCCCCGGCCCCCCTCGACTCTGATCCCATACCGGTATCCGCGGACGTTCCCGCCGGTGATCGTGATCGCATCCACTCCGCGGCCGGACACACCCACGCCGACGTAGCGGCTGGGGACCGAATCGCCACTCTCGAGCACCACGCCGGTGAGGTCGATCCGGGTACCGGAGGCCGCCGCGATAATGACCCCCCGCTCGGTGCGGTCGGGAATCCGGTAGCGTCCCGGGCAGATCCGGACCACACCCTGGACCTGGGTACCGGCGCGGGTGGGCCTGACGCACTGACCCGCCTGGGCCGGCTGGAGCGGAAGGGAGAGCGAAGCAAGGGTGAGAATCGCGAGCATCATGGTCGAACCGGATAGCCGCGCTCGCGCAGGTAGGCACGAGCCCGGGGGAGTGAAGTGTCCTTGAAATGAAAGATCGTGGCGGCCAGCACGCCGTGAGCGCCAGCCTCCAGCGCCTCCGCCAGATGGGCCAGATTACCCGCACCGCCCGAGGCGATGACCGGGATGGCCACCGCGCTCGACACGGCCTGCAGCAGCGGAAGATCGTACCCGAGGCCGGTGCCATCGCGGTCCATGGAGGTGAGCAGAATCTCGCCCGCCCCCAGGCTTTCGAGCCGCCGGCTCCATTCCACAGCCTCGAGCGCGGTGGATTCGCGCCCCCCGTTGATCATGACCGTGAAACGGGCTTCGATCCGCTTGGCGTCAACCGCCGCCACTACGCACTGGCTCCCGAAGCTCTCCGCCAGCCGGGAGACCAGTGAGGGATCCCGCACCGCCGCGGTATTGACCGTGATCTTGTCGGCGCCGGCGCGGAGCGCGGCGCCGGCATCGGGTACCGACCGGATGCCTCCACCTACCGTGAAGGGGATGAAGATGGATTCCGCCACGCGGCCGACCATCTCCAGCGTCGTCTTCCGCGCGTCGGGGCTGGCGGAGATGTCCAGGAAGACCAGCTCGTCGGCCCCTTCGGCGTCATAGCGGGCCGCCTGCTCCACCGGATCGCCCGCATCGCGCAACGACTGGAAGTGCACCCCCTTCACCACCCGCCCACCAGCCACATCAAGGCAGGGAATGATGCGCCGGGCTAGCATACCCGCAGCACGTCGTCCACCGCGCCGGCGCTGCCGCTCCGAAGCAAGGTGACGATGTCCTCCAGCGCGCGCCGTTCCCGAGGCCACGCAAAGCGCTCGACGGCTGCCGCCACCGGAAGCCACTCATAGCGGTCGTGCTCCCGTCCCACCCGCACAGCGGCGTCCCGGGCCACGAACGCCGCGAACACCGGCACCAGCGCGACCTCGTCCACCCGGTGCTGGTAGAACGTTTCAACCCGGCTCAGGTTGTACAAGCTGAGCGGCGCCAGGCCGGTTTCCTCTGCCAGCTCCCGGGTGGCGGCGGCGGACGGCGGCTCCCCTGCCTCGATGTGGCCATGCACCGTTTCCCAGGACCCCGGGCACCGTCCTCCCGCCGCCCGGCGCAGGGCCAGGCACTCCAGCGCCTGCTCCACACCCCGCAAAACGTAGACGTCCACCAGCGAGACGCGCACGCTCGTCATGGCCGCCAGCGGGCAAAGGCCGACAGCAGCTCGATGCCGGCCTGCTGCGATTTCTCGGGGTGAAACTGCGCGCCGATCACCGACCCGTTTCCCACCAGAGTGGGAAAAAGGCTCCCATACTCGCCGGTCCCGAGCACCGCTTCGTCGGGCAGGTCGGCCGGGTAGTAGCTATGAACGTGGTAAAAGAACTGGGCCGCGTCGCCGAAGGCGGGGCCGAGCATGGCATGTCCGCGCCCGCGCGCGGTCAGGTCCACCCGGGCCCAGCCCACATGGGGGACCGGAAGATCGGTCGTGAACCGCCGCACTCGGCCCGGCAGCAGGGCCATTCCCCGCGCCTCCGGCGCCTCCTCGCTCCGCTCGAAGAAAAGCTGGAGGCCGAGGCAGATCCCCATGACCGGGCGGCCGGCGCCGGCCACCTCGCGCACCGCCTCGCCCAGCCCGGTGGAGGCGAGGGTACGAGAGCCCTGCCCGAAGTTGCCCACTCCTGGCACCAGCACGCGATCCGCCTTCCGGATCTGGTCGGGGTCGTTGGAGAGCTGCGCCGCATGGCCACCGGCCCCGAGCGCCCGCACCACGCTGGCGAGGTTGTTCACCCCGTAATCCACGACCGCGATCACAGCTTGCCCTTGGTAGACGGAATTCCCTTGACCCTCGGATCGAGCGTGGTGGCCGCATCGAGCGCGCGGGCAAAGGCCTTGAACGCCGCTTCCACGATGTGATGGGGATTGTCGCCCCGGATCAGATCGAGGTGCACCGTGAGCCCGGCGTTGAGCGCCAGGGCACGAAAGAATTCCGGCGTGAGAAAGACGTCGTAATCCCCCAGCATCTGCCATTTAGGGATGTCGATCTGGTACGAGAGATAGGGACGTCCGGAGACGTCCATCACACACCGCACCAGGGCCTCATCGAGCGGCACCATCGCGTCGGCGTAGCGGCGGATTCCGGCGCGGTCACCCAGCGCCTGAGCCAGCGCCTGGCCGAGCACGATGCCGGTGTCTTCCACGGTGTGGTGGCCATCCACGTGCAGGTCTCCCCTGGCTTCGACCGCCAGGTCGAGAAGGCCGTGGCGGGCGAGCGCCTCCAGCATGTGGTCGAAGAAGCCGATTCCGGTCTTGACCCGCGCCTCACCGGCCCCATCCAGGTTTACCTTGACGTGGAGGTCGGTTTCCTTGGTCTTGCGGGCGAGCTCGGCGACGCGGGGCATAGGAGTAAGGGTAGAGGGTGAGCGGGCCTGCTGCTCAGCGCCGTCCGAGAATCTGCTCCAGCGCAGCGATGACCGCGTCCATTTCTTCGTCCGTCCCGATCGAAATCCGGAGACACTCGGCCAATCCGGGACCGTCGGATACATCGCGGGTCAGAATCCCATGCTCGTCGCGTAGGCGGCGGAACAGCTCCTTGGCCGGCATCCCAAGGGAGCGCACCAGCACGAAGTTGGCCGCGGTGGGGAATGCCGTCACCGCCCGCAGCTGGGCCAGTTGGCCGACAAAGCGCTCACGCGTCGCGATCACCTCGCGGGTGCGGGCAATGAGCATCGGCGCATTCTCGAGGGCAACGCGGGCCGCGGTCAGCGTCATCACGTTCACATTGTAGGGCAGCTTGCCCTTGGCAATCTCCCGGGCAATCTCGGGATGAGCCAGGGCGAGTCCGAACCGCATGCCTGCCAGGCCGAGCGCCTTCGAAAACGTCCGCAGCACCACCAGCCGCGACCACCGCGCCAGCAGAGGGATGGCGGTCGGTCCCCCGAAGTCCTGATAGGCCTCGTCACACAGCACCAGCGCTCTGGTCTGGCTCAGAATCCGCTCCACCGCTCCGTCGGGCAAGGCTGAGCCGGTCGGGTTGTTGGGTGAGTTGACCACGATGACCTTGGCCTGCTCCCGCACGGCGACCTCGATCAGGCCATCCACATCATAGGCGAACCGGTCGCCCAGGGGCACGGGAACGTAGGCGCCGCCGAGCACGGCGGTCAGCAACCGGTACAGGGAGAAGGTGGGCGAGGGGGCCACTACCCTGTCTCCGTCACCCAGCGTCACCGCCAGGGTTGCCTGAATCAGCTCGTTGGAGCCGTTGCCGACCAGTACACCGTCGGGCCGCCACCCGTAGTGCCGGGCCAGCCCGGCAAGCAGCTCGGGGGGCGCGAATTCGGGATAACGCTGCCACTCGATGTCGGCAACGTGCTGCAACACCTGGCGCTTGAGGTCGGCCGGAAAGTCGAACGGGCTCTCGTTCTGGTTGAGTTTTCGCTCGGTCGGCGGAGCGGCCAGGATGTAGGGGTGCTGGGCCCGCACAGCGGGCTTGATCAGCGCCAGCCCGTCCGAGGAGCTCAGTGGAAGTGAAGCGTGCGCTGGATTGCTGGCAGGTAGTGGGGGGCGCCGGCTCAAGTGCGGTGGCGGCCGAGGACCGCCTCGAGCCGCGCGGTGAGCGCCCGCGCCCGGAACGGCTTGGTGACGAAGTCATCGGCCCCCAGCTCGAAGACCCGTACTTCGTTGTCCTCGTCGCCCTTGGCCGTGAGAACCATCACCGGGATTTCCCGTGTGGCCGGCCGCGACCGAAGCTGGGCCAGTACGCTGTAGCCGTCGATACCCGGCAGGTTCAGGTCGAGGATGATGACATCGGGCGCATGGCGGTCGACCTCGTCGAGCGCCTGAATGCCGTCCCGGGCCTCTGCCACGGTGTACCCCTCGCGCTGCAGCAGGTCTTTCATGACCCGGCGGAGCTGGTCCTCATCCTCCACCAGAAGCACGGTTGCGCCCTGGCCCCTTCCCTCCACGGCCAGGCCATCGGCCTGGGAAGGCTCCTCGAGCAGATCCATGGAGAACTCGAGGGTCACCGGCGTCGGCGTCGGCATGGCAGGCTGAGCTGGCGGCGCGTTCCGGCTTCCCCGGCCGGGACGTGCCTCCGGCGGCGCGACTGTGGCCTCGGCGGGGGCATCCTGGGGCGGATCGGTAACCCGCAGCAGCTCCTCGATGGTGGATTCACCGGCCAGGACGTGCCTGAGCCCGCTGGCAAAGAGCGACCGCATGCCGGCGGCGCGGGCGGCCTCCGCGATCTTCTCCGCCGTGGCGCCCTCGGCGATCCGCCGCTCGAGATCCGGGTTGGAGGTCAACACTTCGACGATGCTGAATCGCCCGCGATAGCCGGTCATGGAGCACTCGGGACAGCCGACCGCCTGGTACAGCGTGGCCCCGGCAGGCACATGGCGCGCGATGCGATCGCTGATGGCATCGGTAGACACCAGACGGCAGGACGCGCACAGCCGGCGCATCAGCCGCTGGGCGATGACCCCGCGCAATGCCGGCGCAATCTTGAACGCCTCCATCCCGATGTCTACGAGGCGGGTGACCGCATTGGGCGCATCGTTGGTGTGCAAGGTCGAAAGTACCAGGTGGCCGGTCAGCGACGCCTGCAGGGCGATCTGCGCCGTTTCCTTGTCGCGGATCTCACCGATGAGCACTACGTCGGGGTCCTGGCGCAGAATGGAGCGCAGGGCCGAGGCGAAGGTGAGTCCGGCCTTCTCGTTGGTCTGGACCTGGACGATGTTCTGGCCCAAGCGGTATTCCACCGGATCCTCGACCGTGACGATGTTGATGCCCTCGCCCTGCACCACCCGCAACGCGGAGTAGAGGGTCGTCGTCTTACCCGAGCCGGTGGGCCCCGTCACCAGGATAATCCCCTCCTTGAAGCTCAGCAGGTGCTTGATGGCCTTCTGCTCGTCCTCCGCCATGCCCAGTGAATCCAGACTCAGCTGAGTGGATTTCTGGTTCAGGATGCGGATGACCACCTTCTCGCCGAGGGAGGCGGGGAGGGTAGAGACGCGGAGGTCGACCGCCTCACCGTTAACGGACACCCGGGCCCGGCCGTCCTGCGGCCGCAGCCGGTCGGCAATGTCGAGGCCCGACATGATCTTGACGCGGGAAACCAGCGGGATGCCGGCGCTGCGCGGGATCTTCATGGCCTGCCGGAGCACGCCGTCAATACGGTAGCGGACCACGACGCCGCCCTCGATCGGCTCGACGTGAATGTCGCTGGCGCGGTTCTGGATGCCGTCGGCAATCATCATGTCCACCAGCCGCAGGATCGGACGCTGGCTCGCCTGTTCCGCGCTGGCGATGGCGTCCTCTTCCTCCTTGATCTGCTCCACCTCAAAGTCGCCGCTGATGCCTTCGAGCAGCCGGGCCACCACGGTATCGGTCTCCTTGTACAACTCGTCCAGCTTTTCCCGGATCTTCGTGGGCGAGCCCAGCAGCATGCGCACTTCGCGGCCCGTCGCGAAGGCGAGCATCTTCTCAGCGTCGATGTCGAAGGGGTTGGCGGTGGCGACTTCGAGGAAAGAATCGGTCTGCCGCACCGGCACTACGTTGAACCGCCGTGCCAGCTGTTCGGGCACGGCGGTGATAAGCTTGACGTCCGGCTTGCCCAGGTCGGCCACCTGAAAGCGGAAACGGCCGGCAATTGCACCGAGGACTTGCTGGTCACTGGCCAGCTTCCGCTGCACCAGCGTTTCCCACAGGGAGACATCAGGGCCCTCCTCGGCTCGCAGCTCCTTGAGGGCCTCGCTGGACAGCAGGTTCTCTATGGAAGGCACCAACCATTCATCAGTGAACTGCATGACTATTCTGGCTCTGGTGATGACGCTACGACGGGGAATCAGGGAAGCCGCTGGAAAGATAAGGGTTACAGCAGGCCCCACCAGTCCCGATTGAGGTCCACGGTGACCCCCAAGTCTCCGTCCCGCAGGCCCACTCCCGCCTCGAGCCGGATCAGTCGCATGAGCCACTCCAGAGCTATGCCGGCTACAGGACGGATCCCCTCGCTCCGGGCCCAGGGAAGCCCGGGAATCGGGCGGGCAGCATAACCGGCCGCCAGGAAGGGTGCCACGGTCAGGCGCCGCCCGGTGGAGGCGAACGAGCCCAGGGCAATGGCCGGCGCCGGGGCCTCGAAACGCCACTCCAGATGGGCCAGCGCGACGGTTCGGCCGCCATATGCCCGAAAGGGCTCGCCAACGAGCGTACCCCTGCCGCCGATGGCAAAGCTCCGGTGGGGAGGGAGATGATCGCTGCCGGCACCCAGGTAGGTGCGGAACAGAAGCTCGCCGAGGCCCACCCGGGTGGACGCTCGTCCCCCCAGCGTCGCCCGGATGTATCCGCCTTTCCCCTCGCCCGCCTCCAGCGCCACCCGTCCCTGGAGATCGCGCTGTACTGCGATGCCGCCGCTGCTCCGCTCCAGGCTCACCCTGGCGATCCGGTAATCACCGGATCCAAGTGGTGGGTTGGGGCGGTAGCTCCCGCGGGCGGGCGAAGCACCCACGCCCACTGACCGGCTCTCCTCCACTCCCAGCTGGAGCGCCACGGTCATACGACCGCCCAGGCGGCGTCGGACGCCCACTTCTGCGGTGTGGAGCAGGACGTAGTCGCCATAATCGTGGCCCCTCTCCTGTGAAAGGAGGGAGTTGACCACCGGTGCGATGACCGGCAGGTCGCTGAAATCGGCAACCTTCCGGGACGCGAGAAGGCTCAGCTCCGTGGCCCCGCTGGTCCAGCTCGCCCCGATGGACCCGGTCACCCGGTTTCCCCCCGTCCCGTACGCCAGGGCCGGGCGCAGCCGCAAGCTGCTCTTCCTGAGGCCCGCGACCGCGCCGAATCCCACCGTGAGACCCTCCACCCGGTTGACCCTTATCAGATCGCTCACCGACCCGGCCGCCAGCCGGTTGGCGGGAAGCCCGCCCAGCGCACGCGAGCCGGCCAGTTCCTGGATCTCGCCCCGCAACGACTCCATGTCCTGCTCGTTGACCGGCTGGGCTACCCCCGCAATTGCCTTATCCAAGGGCTGGGCCCATGCCGGATCGGATGTTCGGGGCCGAACAAGACCGCCGATGGCCGGGCCGGCGAACACCGCATCCGGCACCCCTGAGTTCAGCTCGTACTCGCCCACCTCCCACCGGCCCCGGATGATTCCGCGGGCCGGAAAGTCGAGCCAGGTGACCCTCCGCCGGATCTCGATCTCCTGGCGGCGCGGGAGCCAGTAACGGTTCTGATACAGCGCGTTCTCCAGCACCACGCTGATGTCTTCCAGCTGCCGGTCGAGATACGCGGCGGGCGTGAAGCTGAATCGGAATCGCACCAGCTCGGCGCTGGCGACATCGATGTACAGGATGCCCACGACGAGTGGCTGGGCAAAGGAGCGGGGCTTGACCTGAATCTGGTGGACCGTGACTTCGCCCTGGGCCGTGTGGATGGCCAGCGAGTCGGTGAGGGCGTAATCGTAGAACGCGGGCCCGGCGGGCGAGAGCGGATGAACGGCGTCGCGCACTTCGTCGCCTTCACCGATCCGGATCACGTTGCCGAAGTTGTTGGTGACGATCCCCAAGTGGTCGCGATGATAACTGATGTCGGTGGGCAGGAACGCACCGTCGCGCCATCCGAGGATTACCTGCTTGCTGCGGTTGGGGGCGCGCCAATACACTTCCACGTCGAGCTCGTCAGCCTTGACCAGCCGCGGTGGCTCCGTCAGCCCTTCCCCAACCTGTGCCAGGAAGAACAGGAACCCGTGGGCTCGAGTCCGGTAGCTCCGGAGCCCCGAGTCGCCCTGCGCCGCCAATCGGCGGTCCACGGCCCGGTGCACCAGTGCCAGGGTTGGCGCCGAGTTCCAGGACTGGGCGGTGGCGGTGAGAGGTGAGAGGTAAGAAGTGAGAAGGAGGAGGCCGAGGGCACCTCTTCCTTTAGGCACACCCCTCTTACCTGTCACTTCTCACCTCTTACCTTTGGCAGTTCCCTCTTACTTCTCACCTCTTACCTCTCACTTGTGGGTGGATGCGCGCAATATCCGGGTGGCCGCTGGAGCTTTCAACCGCTTTGCTGCTGGCCGCGCTCTGGGGTTGTGGGCGGTCGGCCACGGCGTCACCCGAGACACCGGCCGCGCCGACCGCTTCCCGGCAGGTGCCGCTCTCGCGTCTCATCGTGCTCGAGACCTCCGGGCCGCCGCCACCGGACACGTCGGTGACCTTCACCACCGGCAGTCGGCGCACCATCGTGATGTACCACGGTGGTGAGAACATCACCTTTGCCCGGCTGACATTCGAGCCTGGCGCCTTCGCCGACAGCGGGGGGACCGTTCGCGTGGAGGTCCGGCCCAGGCCCGGGATCTACGGTCTGGACCTCACCACCAGCCTTCCGCTGCGGGAGAAACAGGCCGACGTGGTCTTCGAGTACTCCCGATACTTCTCGGCGCCGGCGCGAGCCCGCCAGGTCTTTGGCAGCGACATCGCCTTCGAGCGGGCGCTTGCGGTGGGCCGGCCGTTGGCGGACGCGCAGGTCGAGCTGCTCCCCTCGACCAGGCCCGCCGCCGACAATCTCCGGGCCGAGCTGCCGGCCCCGGGCAGCTATATCGTGGGGGCCCCCCAGTGACATCGAGCTTCGAGGTGTTTGCCAGCCGAGCCCGGCAGGGCGGCATCGTGCCGGTAACCCGGCAGGTCGTGCTCGATGGCGACACCCCCGTCACCGCCTTCGTCAAGCTCCATCGGGGCGGCTACGGGTTCCTCCTGGAGTCCCTCGAGGGCGGAGAGCGCTGGGCTCGCTACACCTTCATGGCCACCGGCCCGCGCGAAGTCTACCGCTATCGTGGCCGGGAGTGCTCCTGCTGGACCGAGAAGACGGGCTGGGAGGTGGTTGCAACCGACGTGGCCCCGCTGGAGCATCTGGGCGGGAT
This sequence comes from Gemmatimonadales bacterium, assembly GCA_036379675.1. Classification (GTDB taxonomy): domain Bacteria; phylum Gemmatimonadota; class Gemmatimonadetes; order Gemmatimonadales; family GWC2-71-9; genus CAVVWJ01. Next base: position 13,994 of record DASVGF010000253.1, read on the forward strand.
CATGCGCCGGCACCCACCGGTCGAGGTGGCCGGACTGCCTCGCTTCACCGGCGGCGCGGTAGGCTACCTCGGCTACGACATCGTTCGTACCATCGAGTCCCTGCCGGACGCGCCTCCGGACGACCGGGATCTCCCCGACGCGTTGCTCATGGTCACCGATACCCTGCTGGTGCTCGACAATCTGTTCAATCGGGCAACCGTCATAGCGAACGTCGAGGTGCCCGCAGGCGCCACCGAGGAAGCGCTCCGGCGCCTCTTCGCCGACGCCGAGGACCGGATCACCTGCTGGCTGGAACGGCTGGCCGTCCCGGCCACGACCCCGCCGCTCGTCATCGAGCCCCTGCCGGCGCTCCCCCAGCCGTCCAGTCCGTACCGGGATGATCGTTTCCGGGACGATGTGCGCCGGATCAAGGAGTACATCGCCGCCGGTGACACCTTCCAGACGGTGCTCTCCCGCCGCCTGGACCTGGCGGCCCCCGATCCGTTTCTCACCTATCGCTACCTCCGGGCCCTCAATCCGGCGCCGTATCTCTACTACCTGCACTTCGACGAGATGTACATCATCGGCAGCTCACCAGAGATCCTGGTCCGGGTGGAGGAATCGGAGGTAACGCTGCGTCCGATCGCGGGCACCCGGCGCCGGGGCGCTACCGCGGATGAGGATGTGGCACTCGCGGCCGAGCTGGCCGCCGACCCGAAAGAACGCGCCGAGCATCTCATGTTGGTGGACCTGGGGCGCAACGACGTGGGCCGGGTAGCGGAATTCGGCTCGGTCCGGCTCACCGCGTTTATGACCATCGAGCGGTACTCCCACGTCATGCACCTGGTCAGCGAGGTGAAGGGCAGGCTCCGCCCCGAGCTCGACGCGCTCGCCGCGCTGGCCGCCTGCTTTCCGGCCGGCACCGTCTCCGGCGCGCCCAAGGTCCGCGCGATGCAGATCATTGACGAGCTGGAGCCGGTCCGGCGGGGACCCTATGCCGGCGCGGTGGGCTACGTGGGGTGGGGCGCCCGCACCCTCGATACCGCCATAGCCATCCGCACCTGCGTCATGAAAGGCGGCCGCGCCTGGATTCAGGCCGGGGCGGGGATCGTGGCCGATTCCGATCCCGATTCGGAGTGGCATGAGACGGAGGCGAAAGCTCGTGCAGTGCTTTTGGCACTTGCGCTCGCTGGGAGGCCGCAGGGCCGCGGGGCGGCAGGGCAGTAGAAAGCTGCCCCCCTGCCCGGCTGCCCCGCTGCCCCACATCTTTCCCCCCATGCCCTACCGTCTGGTGAGCTCCAATGGCGAGCAGAGTTATGAGCTGCAGCACGGCCGCAGTCTGGTCGTGGGGCGGGGCGTTACCAGCGACATCGCCATCTACGATCCCACCATCTCCCGTCGCCATGCCGAGCTGACGGTTGGACCCGACGGGGTGCAGGTGAAAGACCTCGGGAGCTCCAACGGGACCTGCATCAACGGCAGCCGGGTCTCGAGTGGACGGCTCACCCTCAACGATTCGATCACCTTCGGTAAGGTGCTCTTTCAGCTCAAGGAGCTGAACACCGGCGCTGACCGGTCGGCGGAGCGGCTCCCGCTTCCGTCCCCCCCAGCCCCGGGTGACACCATCGTCCGCCAGCTGATGGTCAGCGCCGGGCCGGCCGGGATCACCAGCCGCGACCAGCCCTCCGGCCAGGGGCAGCTCCGGGTGAGCGCTGCGACCGCGGCGGAGCGGCAGGCCAAGAAGCTCTCGCTGCTGCTGGACATCTCGCAGAAGCTCTCCGGCGAGTTCGACCTCGACAAACTGCTCGGCAACGTGGTGGTGACGATCTTCGATGTCATGAAGGTGGATCGGGTGTCCATCCTCCTCCGGAACGAGAGCACCGGCGAGCTGGTGCCTTCCATGTCGAAGAGCCGGCTGGGCGACAGCCAGTTCCCCCACGTGCCCCGCTCGATTGCGGACAAGGTCATTCAGGAGCGGGTGGCGGTGGTC
>DASVGF010000254.1:0-6917 GCA_036379675.1 Gemmatimonadales bacterium
AACGCCGTGGCTGGGAGTTCAACGAGCTGGCGGCGCTATTCTTTATCATCGGCGCACTGGCTGGGGTGCTGGGCCGCCTGGGAGTGGCCGGGACGGCAGACGCGTTTGTGGACGGGTTCAGGTCGATGACGCTGGCCGCCCTCTTGGTGGGATTTGCGCGGGCCATCTACGTCGTGCTGAACGAAGGCCAGGTGGTGGACACTATCGTCCACGGTCTGTTCACTCCCATTGCCGGCTTGCCGCCGACCCTGTCCGCGATAGGGATGATGTTCGTTCAGGGGGCGATTCACGTCCCGGTGCCGAGCACCAGCAGCCAGGCCGTTCTTACGATGCCGCTCCTGGTGCCCCTGTCGGATTTGATCGGACTGTCACGCCAGGTGACGGTACTGGCCTACCAGTACGGGGCCGGACTATGCGATGCCATCACCCCTACCAATGGCGCGCTGATGGCCATGCTGGCCGCAGCAGGGGTACGTTACGAGGAGTGGCTCCGATTCATGTTTCCGCTCTGGGCCGGTCTTCTGGTGCTGGCCGCGGTCGCGCTGACCGTTGCTGTCGCGATCGGCGTGCAATGATCGGCGGGGTGTCACCCGCCAGAGGGGGCTGGAGTGCCCTGTCCGGCCAGTCCCTCCAAGATCTTCATGTCCGCCATGCCTACGTGGCGTCCGCGCTCCTGCCCACCCTGGAAGGCGATCAGGGTCGGTATTCCACGGATGCCGAAACGGGAGGCGGTCAGAGGGTTGGCGTCGGTGTCGAGCTTGACTACCAGGACCTCACCGGCGCGTTTCTCGGCAAACTCATCGAGGGTGGGCGCCATAGCCTTACAGGGGCCGCACCAGTCCGCGTAGAAGTCAACGACCACCGGGACGCTGGATCCGTGAATGGTGCGCTCGAAATCCTTGTCGGTCACCTTCTGTGGCCGGTCCAGCCGGAGAGGCTTCCCACACTTCGCGCATCTGGGTCCCGCGGCCAGTCGCGTCAGGTCCACCCGGTTGGACACCAGGCAGAAAGGACATTGTATTACGACCGGACGGAGGGGGCTGGCTGTGGCAGTACTGGCCATGGGACGTCTCCTCGCAGAAGGCCAAGAGAAATGTAAGTCGCCGGGCTAATCCTGTGCTGTCACGCGCTTCCGAGCGGTGACGACCTTCACAGACCGGAACATTCGCCGTGGCATTAGTGTTGCTGACGAAGGGATGGGAGTCTCCCATCGGGGAAGGCGGTGGCAGATGAGCGAGCTGACGATTCGTGACATGGAGCAGGACGAGGACTTCGCGGCATGGTTCTCGGAGATCCTCGGCCAGGAGGAAGACTCCGCCGGGTGGTCCAGCGCGCTTGATGAACGCTACCTCATTCTCAGCAACGAGATCGGCGATTGGATCGGCGGCCTCCGGTACTGGCTCCGGGGCGGCGTGGCCCACCTGGTGGACGTGGTGGTTCTGCCGCAGGAACGCCACCGCGGGCACGCCCACCGGCTGCTCGGCGCGTTCGAGCAACGGGCCATCGAATCCGGCGCCCACCTGGCCGAGTTCTGGACCGACGACGACCGCTCCGAAGGCCTCCTCGGCGCCCTGGGCTGGCATCGCATCTTCGTGCGGACCGGCTACTTGGGCCGCCGGACCTGGTCTTTGATGGAGAAATCGCTGGGATCCGAGGGCTCCTGATCCCCCCACCCGAGCCTCAGTAGCACTCCAAGGACCAGCCACACTATCTTTCGTGGCTGGTCCTGTCCACTTGGTAGGCTTCCGGCTGTTTCGAAGGTACTCATGGGCATCGTTACCGACCCCGAGCGCGAACTCTACTCGAAGATCGAAGTGCTTGAGGACCTGGAGGAGAAGGTCCGGGAGCTCATGGAAATCCACGAGCGCAAGCGCGAACTCTGGTTCCCCTCCGACCTCCTGGGGCCGGCCGGAGACGAGTGTCCCGATGCGAACCTCGCGCAGCTGCGGGCTCAGGCCGCCGGTATTCCCGATGCCGCCCGCGCGGCGCTGGCGCTCAATCTCCTGACCGAAGAGGGCCTGCCGCATTTCCACCGGCTCCTGGCCGTCTATCTGGGAGACGAGAGCTTCTGGCGGTCGTGGAACAACCTCTGGACCGCGGAAGAAGACCGTCACGGCCAGGTACTGCACGACTACGTTCGCGACACCCGCCTGCTCAAGCAGCGGAAGCTCGAGGAAATGCAGTTCGAGTACCTGCGGGCGGGGTTCCACCCCCAGTGGGACCGGGATCCCTATCGCGTCTTTGCCTACACCACCGTGCAGGAACGGGCCACCCAGTTCTCCCACAGTGAGACCGGAAAAATCGTCGCGGAGTATGAGCCCCGCCTGGGTGTCGTCCTGAGCCAGGTGGCCAAGGAAGAGGCCCGGCACTACACCTTCTATCGCACCGTCTTCGAAGAGATCCTCAAACGTGATCCGGACCAGGCCCTCCACTCGGCTTCGTTCATTCTCCCCGCCATCGACATGCCGGGTGTGACCATGCCGGGGTTCAAGGAGCTGGCGGATGTCATCCGGAGGGCCGGCATTTACGGTCCCCGGGACTACCTGCGTATCGTCCAGGAGCAGATTCGTTACTGGAAGATCGAGAGCATCGAGGGCCTGAACGAGCTGGGCCGCAAGGCGCAGGAGAAGATCCTCGGCATCCCCGCCCGTCTCAAGCGTATCGCTGACCACATGGAGACCCGGAGCAAGAGCAAGACCTTCAGCTTCGAGGTCGTGTTCAACCGCGAATTTGCAATGGAATGATCGGTCGGCTGCCTTGGCTGCTGGCTTTGACGCTCGCTTCAGTCGCCGCCAAGTGTGGCGCAGACGCGGACGCCGGCTCACGGTCGAGTGAAGCCGAAGAGCAGCTTCCGCCGGATCAGCGCGATGCCCACGTGCTCGGCCGCGAAGTCTTTGAGCTGCTGGACCGGGCCATCGCGTACCGGTCGTCCCATCGGGGCAGGCCCGCCGCCACCATCACCCAAATGGGTATCGAGAGCCTGACCCCGACCACTGTTCGGCGGGTGGTGAACGTCCAGCGGGAGCCGGTCGTTACAGTGGCGTTTCGGAAGAACGCGGGGCGGGAGATCGTATCCTGCCGGGGAGACAGTCAGGCCCTCGAGGATGCCTCCCTGAATGGCGGACGTTTTACGCTCATGTGCACCACGAGCACCGGCTCCCAACGCCCCATGGAGGTTTCCGCCCTGCCGGAGCGCTAGCCAACCGTCCGACTTCCGGGCCCAATGTTCCTCTCCATCCTAGACCTCACCGTCCGCACCCTCGTCGTCCTGGCACTGGCCTACGCAGTGGCCGTGGCCCTGACCCATTGGGCCATTCAGACCCGCCGAATCAATCCCTTCGGCGCCTGGCCGCGTTTCGTCCGCCGGGTGAGCGATCCGGTGCTGCTGAAGCTCGAGCGCCGCATCATTGCGGCCGGAGGCAGCCCCAAGGATGCGCCGCTTTGGCTGGTGGGAATCGTGATTGGCGCGGGACTTCTGGTGGTGAGCCTCACCGGCTGGCTGATCGGGACGGCGTCGAGCATCGTGGCGGTGGCGGAGGGCGGCCCGCGGGCATGGCTCAGAGTGCTGGTGAGCGCCGCCTTTACAGTCCTGATGGCGGCGATTCTCATCAGGGTGATCGGATCGTGGCTGGGTATGGGCCCATACCGGAAGTGGATGCGGCCCTTCTATGCGCTCACCAACTGGCTGATCGATCCGATCCGACGGCTGCTTCCGCCGTTCGGGATGTTCGATTTCAGCCCCATGGTCGCCTGGCTGGTCCTCTACGTGGTGCGTGGGTTCGTCCTGGGGATGTTGTAGGTCGGGTCTCTGCCATTGGCTATTGGCTGTGGGACCGCTTTGGCGACTGGCGACTGGCGACCCGGCGGGTTACTATTCAGCTAGTCTAACAATCGAATCCGTGGCGATTTGCGCTGATTGCGGCCACGTTAAATAAACCGCTAAAACGCTTGCCCTGAGGCGTTTTGGCCTTCAGGGTTTCTTGTTTTCGGAGCCACCGTGACTACCGTTGCCCCCCGTCCCGCCGCTGGGCGCATCCGCACCCGGGAAGCCAGGCTGGCAGAGCTCGAGCCGCTCCTGGCCCGGCGTATCCTGGTGCTCGATGGGGCCATGGGGACGATGATCCAGAGCTATCGTCTCGGCGAACAGGACTACCGGGGGGAACGGTTCGCCGGCTGGACGCGGGACCTCAAGGGGAACAACGACCTCCTCTCGCTTACGCAGCCCGCCATTATCCGAGCCATCCATGCCGCCTATCTGGAGGCCGGCGCGGACATCCTGGAGACCAATTCCTTCAACGCAACCGCCATCGCGATGGCGGACTACGGGATGGAGGACCTGGTCTACGAGCTGAATCACGCATCCGCCCGGCTGGCCCGCGAGGTTGCCGACGAGTTCGAGCGGCATGCCCCCGAGGTGCCCCGCTACGTGGCCGGCGTCCTGGGCCCGACCAACCGGACCGCCTCGCTGTCCCCCGACGTCAACGACCCGGGATTCCGGAACGTGGGCTTCGACGATCTCGTCACGGCATACGGCGAGGCGATTCGGGGGCTCCTGGACGGCGGCGCCGACCTGCTGCTGGTTGAGACGATCTTCGACACGCTCAACGCGAAGGCCGCGCTCTTCGCCATCGATACCCATTTCGCGGCTACTGGCGTCCGGGTGCCGATCATGATCTCCGGGACGATCACGGACGCGAGCGGCCGGACCCTCTCCGGGCAGACGACCGAAGCATTCTGGAATTCGGTGGCCCACGCTCGTCCTCTCACGGTGGGGCTCAACTGCGCTCTGGGCGCCAAAGCCCTGCGCCAGTACGTCCAGGAGCTATCCCGGATATCGCCCGCGTTCGTGAGTACCCACCCGAACGCGGGCCTGCCCAACGAGTTCGGCCAGTACGACGAGAGCCCGGAGTACATGGCGGGCATTCTCCGGGAGTTTGCGGAAAGCGGGCTGGTGAACCTGGTGGGAGGCTGCTGCGGCACCACGCCCGCGCACATCAAGGCGATCGCGGAGGCCGTGGCTGGTTTACCTCCCCGCCTACCCGCTTCTCCGCCGCCCCGCCTCCGCCTGAGCGGTCTCGAGCCACTGACCATCGGGCCCGACAGCATCTTCGTGAACGTCGGCGAGCGTACCAACGTGACCGGCTCCCGCAAGTTTGCCCGGCTCATCCTGGCCGGTGATTACAACGCCGGGCTCGAGCTGGCGCGCCAGCAGGTCGAGAGCGGCGCCCAGATGATCGACGTAAACATGGACGAGGGGATGCTAGACTCCCGGGAGGCGATGACCACGTTTCTGCAGCTCATCGCGGCGGAGCCCGATATCAGCCGGGTGCCGGTGGTCATCGACTCGTCGAAGTGGTCGGTCATCGAAGCCGGACTCAAGTGCGTGCAGGGGAAGTGTGTGGTGAACTCCATCAGCCTGAAGGAAGGGGAGGAGGCGTTCGTCCAGCATGCGACCCTGGTGCGGCGTTATGGGGCGGCCGTGATCGTGATGGCGTTCGACGAGCAAGGCCAGGCGGACACCGCCGAGCGGAAGGTGGAGATCTGCCGGCGAGCCTATCGGATCCTCACCGAGCGGGTGGGGTTCCCGCCGGAAGACATCATCTTCGACCCCAATATCTTCGCGATTGCCACCGGGATCGAGGAGCACAACAACTACGCGGTGGATTACATCAGAGCCACCGAACAGATCAAGGCCGACCTGCCCCACGTCTGGGTGAGCGGGGGCGTGAGCAACGTGTCCTTCGCCTTCCGGGGTAACGATCCGGTCCGAGAGGCGATTCACTCGGTTTTTCTGTACCACGCGATCGAAGCCGGCATGGACATGGGCATCGTGAATGCGGGCCAGCTGCCGATCTATTCCGACATTCCCCCGGATCTGCTCGAGCGGGTGGAGGATGTGGTGCTCAACCGCCGGCCCGACGCCACCGACCGCTTGCTGGAGGTGGCCGACTCGGTCCGCGGGACTGCCGCAGCCCAGGCCACCAACCTGGCCTGGCGCAACGCCCCGGTGGCGGAGCGTCTGGCCCACGCTCTGGTGGAAGGAATCGCCGACTTCATCGTCGAGGATACCGAAGAAGCCCGCCGCCAGGCCGAGCGGCCGATCCACGTGATCGAAGGTCCGCTCATGGACGGCATGAACATCGTGGGCGACCTGTTCGGAGCCGGGAAGATGTTTCTGCCCCAGGTAGTCAAGAGCGCGCGGGTGATGAAGCGGGCGGTGGCCCACTTGATTCCGTACATCGAAGCAGAGAAGCTGGCGCTCAACAGCGAGGATCTTTCCCGGTCGAACGGGCGGGTCCTGCTCGCCACCGTCAAGGGCGATGTCCACGATATCGGCAAGAACATCGTGGGCGTGGTTCTGCAGTGTAACAACTACGAGGTCATCGATCTGGGCGTCATGGTCCCGTGCGCCAGGATCCTGGAGACCGCCCGGAAGGAACAGGTGGACATCATCGGACTCAGCGGACTCATCACTCCTTCATTGGAGGAGATGAGCTTCGTGGCCTCGGAGATGCAGCGGGAAGGCTTCACCATTCCGCTGCTCATTGGCGGTGCCACCACCTCCCGGGTGCACACCGCGGTGAAGATCGAGCCCAACTACAAGGGTCCCACGGTCCATGTGATCGACGCCTCTCGCGCGGTAGGCGTAGCCGGGAATCTCCGCAGCGACGCGCTGAAGGACGACTTTGTGGCCGGCATCAAGTCGGAGTATCAGGACGTGCGGACCCAGCGCGGCGGGCGCAAAGCCGAGGATCGCCACCAGCCCCTCTCTGAGGCGCGGAAGAACCGGCTATCGCTAGACTGGACAGCGGCCGAGCCGCCGCAGCCCTGTTTCACCGGCGTGCGGGTGCTGGACGATTACCCGCTCGAGCAGCTGGTGCCCTTCATCGACTGGACGCCGTTCTTCCAAACCTGGG
>DASVGF010000255.1:0-8899 GCA_036379675.1 Gemmatimonadales bacterium
ATAATCTTGTCATACGGCATGCGGGTGGGCCCCATGACGCCGATGACGCCTTTGAGACCGCCGGCCTCATACGAGGAGGTGACCAGCGTAAAATCGCTGAGCCGGGTGTCCGGATTCTCTCCCCCGATGGTGATGGACACCCCGTGCTGCCGCCGCGATTCGAGGGCCTGCTTGAGCAGGTGACGGCCCTCGGTGAGCCGCAACAGCTCGCGCATCCGGGTATTGGAGGCAAACTCCGGCTGGTCCGCCAGCATCTGGGCGCTGCCCAGCACCACCGCGCTGTCCTCGCTGGACAGATCGAACAGCCCCTCGCGCTCGGCGATGAAGATGTTCAGCAGCTCGCGTCCACCCTCGCTGCCGGTGGCGTCGCGCAGGCGCTCCGGCGCCGTGCTGCGAATTTCCTGAAGGGTCAGGCCGGACAGACGCTCGTTGAGAATCTGGGAGACCTGCTGAACCGAGGCGGCCGGCACCAGACCGGGTACCTCCACGAAGATGGTGCGAACGACGCCGCTCCGGAGGTTGAACACCAGCAGCAGCCGTTCGGACGTCACCTGCACCAGCTCCAGGCGCTCCAGCACCATGTGATCGAGCGCCGGCGCCACCGCCACCCCCAGCTCCTGGGTAAGCACACCCAACACCTGGGCCGCCCGCCGGAGGATCTCGTCCACCGCCGTGCGCGTTCCGATCAGCTCGGCCCGGAGGGTGCTCTGCTCCTCGTGACTCGGGGGCGACAGCCGCATGATGGCATCGACGTAGATCCGGTAAGCGCGATCGGTGGGAATTCGTCCGGCAGACGTATGGGGGTGAAAGAGATAGCCCTTGTCCTCCAGCTCACTCATGGTGCTCCGGATGGTCGCCGGCGACACGCCCAGGCCGAACCGGCGGGCAATCGTCTGGCTGCCTGCAGGTTCCGCAGTCTCGATATACGTCTGAACGACCGCTTCCAGAACGCGTAACTCACGTTCGCTCAATTGGTCTGGGGCCGACATGTGAGGAAATCTAGAGGCAGGCGGTAGCGGGGAGAAGTGAATCTGGTCAGGAGCCGGGAGTCAGCAGCCGGGAGTCGACCGATCGGACCAGCGCATCCAGCCGGAGCCATCCCTCGGCCGTGAGCCGGACTCGCCCCCCATCACACCGCGCCCATCCCGCAGCCTCCCAGGCCCGCACGCCGTCCGGCGGAAGCCGGTGCCCCGGCAATCCGTCACTGGTCCGAAGTCCCAGGTAGAGCTCTTCCAGATCTACCGCCACCTGATCCAGCACCTCCCGGCCCTCACCTGGCGACTTGCCAGCGCGCAGGAGCCGTTGATAGGCTGCCCAGTCGCGGACATTCCACCGCCGCTCACCGCTGAATCCGCTGTGGGCGGCAGGACCCAGGCCAATGAACGGAGCCCGCTGCCAGTACGCCGAGTTGTGCCGGGCGCGGTGCCCGGGCAGCGAGGCATTCGAGACCTCGTAATGCTCATAGCCGTGCTCGGCGAGGGTGCGGTGAGTCAGGAGAAACTCCCCGGCGTATCCGTCGTCCCCGACCGGGGACACCTCACCCCGGCCGGTCCACCGGCCCAGCGGCGTGTGAGGCTCGATGGTGAGCCCGTAGAGCGACAGGTGGTCCGGCCGGAGCGCCAGGGCCTGGGCCAGATCACGAGACCAGTCCCGCTCCAACGCCGCGGGAAGGCCGAAGATGAGATCCAGCGAAAGGTCGGTGATGCCCGCGCACCGAAGCGCGTCGACCGCTCGCGGAACCTGGTCGGCGGTGTGGGTCCGATGCATCCAGCTGAGGACTGCGGGGTCGAACGATTGCGCGCCGAGCGAGACACGGTTTACGCCGGCGGCCCGCCAGGCATCCGCAGCTGCAAGGCTTACATCTTCAGGGTTGGCTTCCAGGGTAATCTCTGCCCCGGCCGCTATGATGCGGTCCGATGCTATTCGCTCGAGGAGGCGCTCGATGGCCGCCGGCGCCAGCTTCGATGGGGTTCCGCCGCCGAAGTAGACGGTCCGGATTTCAGCAGGATACTGGTCCCACACTGGATCAGCCTGCCAAAGGCCCCACTCCGCCAGCACGGCCTCCAGGTAGGTCTCCGATGGCGCCTCCCGGCGAACGGCGATGGCAAAGTCGCAGTAGCTGCACCGGCGGGTGCAGAAGGGGACGTGTAGGTATAAGTGCATAGCCGGAATCTATAGCCTGCGACTCACCCCATTAGCTCGGCCAGCGGAGGCCGCACACCCCTCCCCGCGCAGCCGCCACGGACATAGGCCCTCCGGCAGGCTCCTCGACAACCGGCCTTCCCCTGGGAGCCTGCCTGCGAACCCAGGCCCATGTCGTCTGCTCCACCCAACCCTGGGGGAACAGCCGAGGGGAGCAATGGCGGAGCGACCGACCTCGGAGGGCGCCTCAGTGCGCCCTTTAACCCCTTGACGGATCTACATTGCGAGGCGCACTGCAGCGTCCCGGAGAGGTTGGATGCGCCGCCGTTGCGATGGGTTGGGGGCGTATGCGGAACGTCCCACACTACGCTGCGTACTACTTCCGACGAAACAATCGGCCCGGTGCCTGTTCTACGACTCCCGCCAACTCCAGCCCGCAAAGAAGCCCGAGCACCTCGCCAACCGGTCTTCTGGATCGAGCCGCGAGTAAGTCCGGATGAACCGAATCTGTTCCCAGCAGGCCTGCCAGCTCTCGCTCATCCACCGACAGCGTCTCCGGCAGTCTACTGACCTCCGCTGCCGTACGCCGGTTGGAGGCTGCGGCCGTCGCCACCTCCGGAAAGTATTGGAGAAGATCGGCCGGCTCGAGAAGCGGGCACGCACCATCACGGATGAGACGGTTGGTGCCAACCGATACCGGGCTGGTGATGTTACCGGGCACAGCCAGGACTTCCCTTCCCTGATCCAGTGCGGTTCCCGCGGTAATGAGGGCGCCCGAGCCGCCGGCCGCCTCCACTACAACCGTGACACGAGACAACCCACTGATAAGCCGGTTGCGCCGTGGAAAGCTGCCGGCGTTCGGCCGTTCTCCCGGACGAAACTCAGTGATCAGGAGCCCTTCGCGCGCCACACGATCGTAGAGGGCCCGGTTTGCGGCTGGATATACCACGCCAAGTCCATTGCCCAGCACACCGATGGTGGAGCCGCCGGCGTCCAGTGCCGCCGTGTGCGCGGCCGCATCCAGTCCCCTGGCCATTCCGCTCGCCACCACGATCCCGGCCTCGGCCGCAACCGTCGCGATACTCCGGCAGACGGCAGCGCCATAGCTCGAGTGGTCCCGGCTTCCGACGATTGCAACCGCAGGGGGGACCATGAGCGCCACCCGGCCCAGCATGAAGAGCACGGGGGGCGGCTCCTGCAGGTGGCGCAGGAGTGCCGGGTACTCGGCGTCGGCGGGGATGAGCACCTGGGCGCCAAGCTTGGCTGCCGCCTCCATTGTCTTCCGGCCGGTCTCGAGCGGAGTAGCCTTGATCTCACACGCGACGGGGCCCGAAAAACCCGGCAAGGATCGTAAAAACGCGATCGGCGCCGAATGGGCGCCGATCGCGGTCTGGCAGGCGGTGAGCAGAGTCCGGAGCCGGGCCGGTCCCATGCCGGGAACCTGCGTCAGCGTCACGTATGCGATGCGCTCGCTATCCGCTATCATCCTCCGCCCCCCAAGCCGCTCCCCGGCTGGCAACTTCGTCGGCCTTGGCGTGCTCGACGAACTTCCAGAGATATTCCTTCAACTCCTCGATACCCGCGCCACTGGCGCTCGAGATGGCACGCACGCCGGCTGCCTCAGGCGCGCGCAGCTGGGGCAGCGGATCATCGGCCTTAAGGAGATCTCGCTTGGTGAGCACGACCACGTGATTCTTGGCCGCGAGCGCTTCGCTGTACTGCCGGACTTCGCTCCGAAGTCGATCGTAGGCGCCTTGCGGGTCTTCGCTGTCGAGCGGCACCAAAAAGGCCAGCACCCGGGTACGCTCCACATGCTGGAGGAAGCGGAACCCCAGTCCCTTGCCCTGATGGGCACCTTCGATGATCCCGGGTATGTCAGCCGCGACGAATGAACGATGGCCGCTGAGGCCCACCACACCCAGATTGGGCTCCAGTGTGGTAAAGGGATAGTCGGCGATCTTGGGCCGAGCCGCGGAGATGACGGAAAGGAGCGTGCTCTTGCCGGCGTTCGGCTCGCCCACCAGGCCGACATCGGCGATGAGCTTGAGGACCAGCTCGATCTGGCGGTCTTCTCCCTCCTCTCCCGGCTCCCATTCGCGGGGGGCCTGATGGGTGGAGGTGGCAAACCGGGCATTCCCCCGGCCACCGCGGCCACCCCGGGCCACCCGCAGCACGTCGCCCGCCTCGAGCACCTCGCCGATCAGCTCCCCCGTATCAGCGTTCAGGACCACTGTCCCCGGCGGAACCGGCAGGTAGATGTCGGGCGTCGACGCGCCCGTCTGGGTCTTCCCCCGCCCGTGCTCGCCCCGCTCCGCCTGCCACACCGTCCGGTAGCGGTAGTCGAGCAGCGTGGAGAGGTTGGCGTCGCCCTTGACGTAGACGCTGCCGCCCTGCCCGCCGTCACCCCCGTCGGGCCCGCCCTTGGGCTTGTACTTGAACCGGGCGAAGGAGCTGGCGCCCGATCCGCCGGTGCCCGCGACCACCCGAACCACCGCTCGGTCGATCAGCATCAGTGCCCCGGAGACCAGGCGTCGCGGACTGTGTGCCAGAGCTGCTTGACCTTCTTCCAGCGATCGAAGGAGAGCAGCGGGTTTACGATGGAAAGCGCGCCTTCGATTTGGCCGAAGGTGGCCCCCGCGTTGAGGGCGCCACGCAGATGGGAGTGCAGCTGGCGGGGTGCCTCCAGCACGGCGGTCTGGGCGATGATGCAGAGCTCCCGCAGCTTGAGGTCGAGACCGGGCCGCGCCAGGGTGCGGCCGTACCCTTCGGTGATCATCCAGGAGTCTACCGCCGGGTGCAGGACCCGTACACTGTTGCGCAGCTTGCCGTAGTTTTCGCCGTACACCACCGCACAGAGCTCCTCCCCCCGGCGGGTCCACTCGGCCGCCCGCCCATAGTCCTGATCGGGATCCTGCTCCACAGCAGGGAGACCACCGAACTTGCGCCAGATCGAGAACGCGATGAGAGCGCGGGGATATCCCACCATGAGAACGCTCTGCAGCAGAAGCTCCTCGACCCAGGGCGCTGGCACCTGCGAGGAGCGCAGGTTGCCCACCCGCTCCCGCAGCTCGGGCTCGTAGCCTTGGGCAATGGCAGCGGCGAACCGCACGAGATCGCGGGCCTGGGGATCGAGACTGTCCTGTTTCGCCATCATCCTATCATCAGAGAAGACCCCGTCTCGGACCGTATCGGCGCTGATCGGTGTAAAATCGCCGAGTGTTGAGCGCCAGAAGATAGCAGGAGGGAGACGGGTGCGCCCCTTCAATATTGCCGAGGGGACTTTAGGTTTCGGGCCGATGCCGGCACCCCTGCGCGTCCTGCTGCTCGCGACGGCTCTGGCCGTCGTGCTTCCTGCGCGGGCGGTCTCTCAGGCCTCCCCCTACATCCCACTCGACGATCCCCGGCTTCCGCTGCTGGAGCACCTGATTGCCCGCGGGGATGTGGCGGATCCCTCGCCCATGGTGCGACCAATTCGCCGGATCGACGCGGCGCGGGTGCTTGCCGCTGCGGATAGCGGACCCGGCGACTGGCCGCACCCAGTCAGCCTGATCCATCGTTTGCGGGACGCCTTTGAAGATCTGCCGGGCAACCGGTGGGGCCTGCACGGACGGCTGGGTGTTCAGGCCTATACCCACTCGCGCCGAGATGCGCTCCATCCCGCCGGTCCCGATGGGGTTCAGCCCTATGTGGACCTTCGGGCCGCGGCCTCATTCGGGAACGTGGTGCTCGTGACCCGGCCCGCGGTCGAGCCCCGGGTTACGGACGACCCCGACTGGCCCGGCCGGCGCGACGTAAAAGTGGCCGGCCGCCTTGCCGACGGGTATATCAGCGCCCAGTTCAAGTATGTCCGGCTGCTCTACGGCCAGGTGGACTGGAATTGGGGACCCGCGGGCCTTCCTGGCATCCCGCTCAGCAACTACGGCTACGAACGCCAGGGCCTGGCCATCGACATCGGTAACCGCGATATCCGGCTGTCCGCCCTGGCCACCGACCTGAACGATCAGGTTGACAGCATCGGGCAGACCATCCACCGCTACTACTTCGTCCACCGGCTGCACGTGCGGCTCTCGGACCGGCTTTCGGTGGCCCCCTGGGAGGGCGTGGTGGTGGCGGGCCACGGCCGGAACTTCGAGACCCGCTACCGGAATCCGCTCTCGATCAGCTACCTGGCCAACAGTCTTGGCCTGGGGGATCGGGGCAACGTCATGCTCGGAGCCGATGTGACA
Source organism: Gemmatimonadales bacterium (assembly GCA_036379675.1). GTDB lineage: Bacteria > Gemmatimonadota > Gemmatimonadetes > Gemmatimonadales > GWC2-71-9 > CAVVWJ01. The sequence goes on from DASVGF010000255.1 coordinate 6,369, forward strand.
TGGCGGGCCTTCCGGCGAACCACTCTGGAGGCACAGCTCGCCCTGGATGATCTCTGGGTCGATAACCGGGAGCGCAATCGCGACCGGTGGGGTGTCACGGTGGGGGCGCGAGGCCCGCTGTTCCGGGACGCTGCCTGGCGCGCGCTCTATACTCAAGTCTCCAGCCTGGCGCTCCGGGCCTTCAATCCGGCCGAGAACTTCACCGACGCCGGGGTGGGTCTGGGGCGCAACTTCAGCGACTACGACCAGCTCACACTCCGGATGAGTCTTCCCTTTCAAACCCAGTGGCTGCTTTCCCCCGAGCTGACGGTCCTCCGCCAGGGTGAGGGACGGATCAACGACCCCTATCCGGTGCCGGATGCCAACGGGGTACTGCCCACGCCGGCGCTTTTCATCGGGGTGGTCGAGCGGACCTACCGCGCCGCCCTGGGCATCAGCGGGCGGAGCGGCGTTCTGGACCTTTTCGCGGATGCGGGCCTCCACCACGTGGTCAATGCCGGCCACGTGCGGGGGCAGACGAAGACTCGTTTCGAGGGGAGGCTCCAGATGACGCTCGGGCTGAGCCGGACAGGAGCATTGCGATGAAACAGCCGCCGACACCCCTCACCCGGGACCGCATGGTACAGCTTATCCAGCGGATGAAGGGGAGCCGAGTGGTGGTGGTGGGTGACATCATGCTCGATCGCTATCTCATCGGCGAGACGGACCGGCTCTCGCCCGAGGCGCCGGTGCCGGTGGTCACGGTGCGGGAGCGCCACTCCGCGCTGGGGGGCGCCGCTAATGTCGCGGCCAACGTCGTAGCCCTGGGCGCCCGCTGTCTACTAGTGGGAGCTATCGGCGATGACGTGGACGGCGTCGCGATCCGGCAGGAGCTCGCGGTAGCGCGGCTGGAAGACCGGCATGTTCTGTCGGTGGCCGGCCGTCCCACCACCTCCAAGACCCGGATCATCGCCCGAGGCCAGCAGATTGTCCGGATCGATGACGAAGTGGACACCCTGCTCGACAAGGCCGACCGCTCCCGCCTCATCGCCGCCGCCCGGGAGGCTCTGGCCGACGCTGATGCGCTTCTGCTGGAGGACTACAACAAGGGCGCCCTCGCTCCCGACCTGATCCTGGCGGTAATGGAGGTGGCCAAGCGGCGAGGCATCCCGGTGGTGGTAGACCCCAAGTACCGTCAGTTCTTCGAGTATGCCGGTGCCACCGTGTTCAAACCGAATCGCCGTGAGCTGGAGTCGGCCCTCGGCGCGGCGGTGGACCTCCAGAACGGCGACGCCCTTCCCCAGGTGCTCTCCCGCCTGAAGGTGGACAACCTGCTGGTGACGCTGGGTGCCGAAGGAATGGTGCTGGTGACCAAGGACGGGGGGCTCACCCAGATTCCCAGCATTGCCCGGCAGATCTATGACGTTTCCGGCGCGGGCGACACCGTCACCGCCTGGATGGGCACTGCGCTCGCCGCGGGCGCCTCGGTCCGCGAGGCGGCTCAGCTGGCCAACTATGCGGCGGGAGTGGAAGTGGGTAAGCCCGGGGTTGCCACCGTCTCGCCGGAGGAGGTGCTGGCCGCCCACGAAGAGCGGTTCGATCAGATTGGGAAGTTGAGGCGGGGCGGGCTTATTTGACGGTGAGCGGGGAGCTGTAAGCAGTAAGCGGTGGCGGTGAGCGGGAAAGCTGAGCCTATGACCTAGGCTTTCTTCTCCACTTAAGTAGTCCAACGATAAGACGCTGACTGCGTCGGTTCCGGGCCAGAAGCTGTACCTTAGCTCCAGCGTGAGGGCAGTCTTGTTTTCCCGCTTACCGCTTACCGCTCACTGTTGTATGCCCGTCCCAAACCCCAGCCACACCCGCCAGGTTTCCTTCACATCCTCGATGTAGCCGCAGAGGCGGCGAGCCGCAACAGCATGGGCCGGTGCAAGCTCCACCGCGCCCGACTCCAACATCCGCTCCCGAACCGCCGGCTCACACTCGGTCAGGGCCAGCTCGGCCAGCCGCTCCTTGCTCCATGACTTGGGCGCCCGCACGCCGGTCTGGGCCAGGAAACCCAGCACGTCGCGTCTGGTCCAGTTCCGGATCCAGCTGGCCGCATCGGACGCCGGCACCACGATCCCGCTCTGGAGGATCTGCCGGGTGGCCTCGGTCAGGTCGAGGCCCCTCCGCCGCGTTTCATGCCGGCTCAGACTCGCCAGCGAGCGGGGCAGAGCCAGGTCGGCGCAGAGGTGGCGCAGCGCGTCCACCGCATGGGCTCGCGCGCCGATGGGCAGGGTCCGGAGCGCGCGCAGGAGAGACGACAATCCCAGGTCGGGCGGAGGAACCGGCGAACGGATCGCGTCGACAGAAAGGGGCGCCCAGCAAGCCCAGTAATCCATGCCCCGGCCCATTTCCTGGACGAAGTCGTTGCGACGCTCGACCAGCGTCCCCGGCGCCACGAGGCGGAGGCTGTGCGGGGCCATGACGGCGGCGGTGGAGTCTGCCGCCTCCCCGGCCATGATGAACCCGGAGAACGTCTCGTGCGCTGCCAGCATAATCAGGGAGACCCG
>DASVGF010000256.1:0-2370 GCA_036379675.1 Gemmatimonadales bacterium
GCGCGCGAAGAGCGTCGGCGACGGCCCGCAGCGTCAGGCTGAAGTTGGTGCCGGTGTCTCCATCGGGCACCGGAAACACGTTGATGCGATTGATCTCTTCCCGGCCGGCGGCAACCCAGTCGGCGGCGGCGAGGACGGCACGAGCGAGCCGTGGACCGTCCACGTACGCTATGCCGACCTTCATGCCCGGTGGATCACTCCGCGACGACGGAGACGCGCAGCTCAGCATGAACCTCGGGATGCAGCCGGACCGTGACCGCGTGCTCGCCCACGGTCTTGATCGGGTGCGCGAGCTCGATGCGTCGCTTGTCCACCGTGTGCCCGGCCCGTGCCAGGGCGTCGGCGATGTCCTGCGACGTGATCGATCCGAAGAGCTTGCCCTCTTCGCCGGCCTTGCCCTTGAGCGGCAGGTTGACCCCGTTCAGCGTCGCGGCCACCCGTTCGGCCTCGGCGCGCTCGGCCTGGTCCCGGCTGGCGCGGGCCCTGGTCTCGGCCGCAATCCGCTTCTTGTTCCCCTCAGTGGCTTCGAACGCGAGCCCCTGGGGAAGCAGATAGTTCCGGGCATAGCCGGGCTTCACCCGGACCATCTCGCCCGCCCGCCCCAGCGTCTTGATGTCTTCCCGCAGGATCACTTCGATCATGGATCTTCCCTCAGGTTGCCGACGCGGCGAGGCGGCGTCGGAAATCTAGCCAGGTGTCGGCGAGGCCGAGCAGCGTCAGCCCGCCCACAACGAACGGCAACAGAAACATGGCGACAATGGTGAGGGCCGCGATCATGGGACGGGGCACCCGTCCCGAGCCGACCGCAAACACGGCCAGCCCCCGCACCGCGTACAACGCGGCCAACACCAACAACAGGTTTGCGCCCACTACCCCCGCCATCGTCGGGAGCGGGAGGAGGCAGAGCGCGAGCCCCACGACCCAGCCCCATATCAGCTGGTCGCTGAAGCGAAAGGCCGCGAAGGGCGTTGGCGGCGGTCCGATCGGATGCCGCGAGATCCGATGGGACCAAACCCAGGCCAGCCGCAGTCCGCCCAGGCTCGCGAGCGCCAGCAGGGCAGGATAGAGTGCGCCGATGGTGCGAACCATCGCCGACATCTCCTGCATGAGCGAGTCGACGTTGGGGCCTGACGGCGCCGCCTGGCTCAGCCGGGCCAGCAGCTCCCGGTTGTAGGTCCAGAGGTTGTGCTCTATCGCGCGCTGGACCTCGCCCCAGCCGACCCCTAAGTGCCACATCCAGAGGGTCAGTGCCGCAGCGGCCAACACGGTGGCCGTGAGGGCGCGGGAAAATCGCGCCGACGGCCGCCAGACGGTGAGCGCCAGAAAGGTCCCGGTCAGGAGCGCCGCGCCGGCCCGGGCAAACTGAGCCGCCAGCCCTCCAGACTGATTGAGCCAGAGTACGGTCCAGGCCGCGGCCCCGAACACCCACAGCCACTCGCGCACACTGCGGGGCCGGCTGAGCAGCAGCAGCCCCGCCAGGGGACCGAACAGCAGCACGGGTGGCGCCATCAGCAGGTAGCCGACCAGCACCACCACGGACGTCCACCCGGGGCCGGTTGGCGGCCCCGCGGCCCACCCACCCGTGGGCGGGTTCCCACCCCGCCGCCCCGCCTCCGTCAGCCGCCGAACCCTTTGATGTAGGGCAGGAGCGCGAGCATGCGCGCCCGCTTGATCGCGGTGCTGAGCTGGCGCTGATGCCGGGCACAGGTGCCCGACAGGCGGCTCGGGAGAATTTTCCCGCGCTCGGTGAGAAAGCGCGAGAGGGTGCGCTCGTCCTTGAAATCCACCACCCGAACGCCCGACTCACAGATGGCGCAGGTCTTTTGTGGCCGCCTCATTCGTCATCCTCCTCGTCGCTCTTGCCTGCCGTGACCGGCACCGGCTGGGCGCCCTCACTGACGACCACCAGGAAGCGCAGCACTCCCTCGTCGAGCTTGATGGCACGCTCGAACTCGGGCAGGGCCGTGGCTTCGGCGTCGAACTTGGCCACGACGTAGTAGCCGGTCTCATGCTTCTTGACCGGGTAGGCAAGCGTCCGCTTGCCCCAGTGATTCACCTGGGGGGGCTCGACTCCGGCCTTCTGGATGAGAGCATGGAAGCGCGCGAGGCGCTCGTTGATGGCGGCCTCTTCGAGGGAACTATCGAAGATATAGACCACCTCGTACTGACGGGTCATGACACCTTCCTTCGGTCGTGTGGCCGGCAGCGGAGCCGCCGGCGCGGTTGCCCCGGGTCTGGTGTGGACGCCGGGGAGGAGATTTGTAGGGCTGAAGATAACAGCGTGAACGGAAAACAGTAAATAGTGAACGGGAAACAGTAAACAGTGAACGGTAAACAGTGAACAGGTTGGGTCGGCGCCAAGCCTGTTCA
>DASVGF010000257.1:0-5339 GCA_036379675.1 Gemmatimonadales bacterium
TAGGGAGCGACCTCTTCAGCGTGTTGACCACTCTTTCCCGCTCACCGCTCACCGCTCCCCGCTTACCCTAGAGATGATCCCCGTCCTCACCCCCGAACAATCCAATCACTGGGACAGCTTTGCCGTGAGCGCCGGCGTGGAGCTGTCCACCCTCATGGAGAGCGCCGGCCGTGCGGCCGCCGCCGTGCTGGCCACTCGCTATCCGCATCTTCTCCGCGCCGGAGTGCTGGTGGCCGCCGGGCCCGGCAACAACGGCGGTGATGGATGGGTGTTGGCTCGCGCGCTTCACCGGGTCGATATCCCGGTCTGGGTGGCGTCCACCGGGAAGGGCTCCGACCTGCGAGACCGGATGGCGGCACTCGGGCGGGCTGAGGGAGTCCGCGAGGTGGCGCCCGACGGCCCCTGGCCCAGTGTTGGTCTCGCGGTGGACGCGCTGCTCGGCACCGGGGCCGCCGGCGCGCCGCGGCCCGAACTGGCGGCGTTGCTGGGACGAATGCTGGACCTCGAGATCCCCGTCCTCGCCATCGACGGGCCGACTGGAGTGGATCTGCTCTCCGGCAACGTTCATGGCCTTACCCGGGCGGACCTGAGCGTCACCTTTGGCGGTTTCCGGCGCGGCCACCTCCTCGCGCGCGACGAAGTCGGCGACATCGTCGTGGTGGATATCGGCCATCCCCCCCCGGACCCCCAATGGCCGACGGTTGTCACCGACCTCCAGGCCGCGAGTTGGCTCCGGCGGTTGAGGGCCCGGGATCACAAGGGCGAGCGTGGCAGAGTCGTCGTGGTTGGCGGAGATGCGGGCATGAGCGGCGCCGTGCGGATGGCTGCGCGCGCGGCCTTTGCGGCGGGAGCGGGACTGGTCCATGCCGTGGCTCCTCCCGACACCGTGGCGGCTCTGGCCCAGGCCGAGCCCGATCTTCAGACGCTGGCCCAGCCGTTCGACCAGCCGCCTACCGGCGCCCTGCTCGACCTGGTGGCGCGCGCGGATGCCGTCGTCATCGGGCCTGGTCTCGGGCGCGGAGACGGAAGACGAAAGCTGGTCGCCGCGCTGGTGGAGGCGGCTCGGGCGGTGGTCCTCGATGCCGATGCCCTGGTGGCGTTTGCCGGCAACGCCTCGGAGCTGGCTCCGCTGGCGGTGGGCCGCAGCATCGTGCTCACCCCTCACCCTGGTGAATTTCGCACCTTGTTTCCCGCCCTGGCGGCGAAGCGGGAGATGGATCCCTGGGCAGCAGCTGCCGCCGCCGTCGAGGAGACGGGCGCCACCGTGCTGCTCAAAGGAGTGCCGACCGTGGTGGCCGCTCCAGCGAAGCGGCTCCTGACTGTGGTCGCCGGCAACCCTGGCCTTGCCACTGGTGGCAGCGGGGACGTGCTCAGCGGGCTGGTCGGCACCAACCTGGCCATGAGGCAGCAGCCCGAGATTGCCGCGGCGCTGGGCGCCCAGATCCTTGGTCGCGCCGGGGACCTCGCGGCCCGCCGGTATACCGCCCGAAGTCTCCGCCCGATGGACGTGGTGCAGGTCCTGCCGGATCTATGGCGCGAGTGGGAAGCGCTCGGAACCGCGCCTCCCCCACCGCGACCCCCGATCATGTTCGAACTTTCCCGCCCCCAGACGACCTGAGTTTCTGATCGGGGTAAATTCTGGCATGCGTTCTCCCCTCGTGGCGCTCGCCGGCCTGTGCCTGGCATCGGTGGCCGCGGCTCAATCGGCCACTCGCGACTGGCGACCCGCGGATCGCGCCATCATCGGCGACTACAGCCGGGTGAACGCCGTGGCCACTTCGATGGACCGCGTGTACATCACCGCGACGGCAGGAGTCTTGATCTGGAATCCGCAGTTCCAACGGTGGGAGGGCGCGTTCGATCCTCCGGACCGGACTCTGCTGGCCCGGGTCTTTAGCGGCATAGCCGATCCACTGGACAACTCCCTGTGGCTGGCCCGGCCGGACGGATGGGTTCATTACCAGCCCGATATCCAGCTCTGGGACCAGGGTCCGGCGCCGGAAGGGATCGTGGCCATCGCCTTCGACCAGGATGATCCGGCGGCGGGGCTCTACCTCCGCAGCCGGCGAGGCTGGCAGCTCCTGCCCCGCGGCGGGTCAGTGCCGATTCCGGCCCGCACCCCGGTAAATCCGGTCACGTCGCCCACCGTCGAGCAGGCCATGCGCAGCAATCCGTCGCTCCAGGCCAATGCTGCCGCCATCCTGACCGACAACCGGTTGCGCAACGTGCGCTACACCGCGGCCGCTCGCTCCTTCGATAACCGCGGATGGTACCTGGGCACATCGGGAATCGGGACCCTGTACCTGGCCGACGGCGCGGCCCTGCCTGAGCGGCTGGTCTTCGGGTTGCCCTCTGAAGATGTGGGCGCGGTATTCAGCTGGCCGGGGGGCATTTACGCGGCCACCAACCGAACCCCTCTCCGAGACGCCGCGTTCACCTTCGTGCATCCTGCGCTCGAGGAATTCGAGACCATTCCCGGTCCCTCGGCGCTGGGGACCCCGTTCAATCAGGTGCGCGAGCTGGCCGGCCAGGGCAAGGCGCTGTGGGCGGCTACTGATCTCGGCCTCGCTCGAATCGACCCGGAGGAAGGGCTGGTGCGGCTGGTTGACCAGGGGCGTGGAATGCCTGACAGCCGGGTATACACGGTTGCCGCAAGAGGAGAACGTATCACCGCCGGCACTGCTCGTGGCCTGGTACGCGTCAGCGACTCCATGATCGTGGAGCGGCTCGCGCCCGGGTACAGCGGTGCGGGGTATGCCGTGTTCCCCTCGGGCGACTCCGTGTGGGTAGGAACTCCGAGTGGCCTGCTGCTGGCCCTGCCGGGACGAGCGAATCTGGTCCGCCCGGACGGGCTCGCCTCGCCGAGACTTCAGGCCCCGGTGGTGGATATTGCCACGCTGGGTGACACGCTGGTGGCATTGACCCAGGACGGCTTTCTCTGGCGCGTGCCGGGAAGCGGCCGCTGGACTCTCGGTCCCAGTCAGAGTGCGCTGCTGGGGCGTCTCCGCCGCTTCGTCGCCGATGGGCCCGGATTCTGGATTGCCGGGGACCGCGGGGTCGGGTACGCGCGCCTGAACACCCCACCGCTGCGGCCGCTCCGCGAGGGAGACCTTCCGGGGTCGGTGAACGACCTTGCCGTGGACGATGAATTCCTTTGGGTGGCCACCACCCGCGGCCTCGCTCGTTTCCGGCTCGAGGCCATCCGTCCATGACACGCTCTTCGGCCAGAAGCCTCGCGCTCGGTCCCGGTGCCGAGTTCGACCGGATCAGGGAAATCGCGCGGGTGCTCGGGGCGCAGGCGCCCGGACTGGGGGATGACTGCGGCCTGGTTCGAGAGGGCAAAGGGTTCTACGCGCTCAGCACCGATGTGAGCGTGGAAGGGGTGCACTTTCGCACCGAGTGGATTGGTCCTGAGGAGATCGGCTGGCGTGCAACAGCGGGGGCGCTGTCGGACCTGGCGGCCGAAGGCGCCGAGCCGGTCGGCGTCCTGTGCGCGGTGGCCGTGCCGCCGGGATCGGAAGCGTCGCTTCCGGCGTTGATGTCTGGCGTGGGGGCAGCCGCCGAGTTCGCAGGAGCGCTGGTGCTGGGGGGCGATCTCTCCTCCGGGTCCGGGTGGAGCGTGACGGTGACGGTGCTCGGACGCACCCAGCTGCCGATTACGCGGGGCGGGGCGGAGCCCGGAGATCGCCTGTGGGTGACGGGCACCCTGGGTGGCGCCCGTGCGGCACTGGAGGCATGGCGCCGGGCAGAGACTCCGGCTCCCGGCGCGCGAGTCCGCTTTGCCCATCCCGAGCCCCGGATAGCGGCCGGCCTCTGGCTGGCGCGGCACGGCGCGCGGGCAATGCTCGATCTGAGCGATGGTCTGGGGAGTGATGCCGGACATCTGGCCGCCGCATCGAACGTGGCGCTCGAGATCGACCTCAACGCGATTCCAGTGGCGCCGGAGGTGGCGGAGGAGGCCAGGCGCTGTGGCGTGTCGGCTCCCCGGTTTGCGGCGGAGGCGGGCGAAGACTACGAGCTGCTGGTGGCGCTGCCGCGGGACTTCGACGAGGCGGATGCGTTCACCAGAAAGTGCGGCATCGGCCTCACCGCGATTGGCACGGCGCGGAAGGGCAACGGCGTCCGGTTCCGGCAGGGCACCCAGGAGCTGCAGCTTCGCGGGTTCGACCATTTCGGTTGACTCGGTCCCGGCAGGCTCGCTAGGTTCGGGGCCGTTCGGTAAGGCGGTACGTGCCGAAATTCCCTCCTTGCCTCGTTTGGGTTCATCCACTCTATCCGGTCTGCATGTCGACAATCATCGAAGTTCACGCGCGCGAGATCCTGGACAGCCGGGGCAACCCGACGGTCGAAGCCGAGGTCGTGCTCTCGAGCGGGGCGCAGGGGCGGGCCGCCGTGCCGAGCGGGGCGTCCACCGGCGAGCATGAGGCGGTCGAGCTTCGCGATGGTGACGCCAAGCGCTACGCCGGCAAGGGGGTCACTGAGGCCGTGCGCAACGTCAACGAGATCCTGGGACCGCGCCTCGAGGGCAAGGCGGCCGCGGACCAGATCGAGGTAGACGCCGAGATGATGGATGCCGATGGCACCCCGAACAAGAGCAAGCTCGGCGCGAACGCGATTCTCAGCGTATCGCTCGCCGTGGCGCGGGCGGCGGCGCAGGACTGCGGCTTGCCGCTCTATCGCTACCTGGGTGGGCCCATGGCGCGGGTGCTGCCCGTGCCCATGATGAATATTCTGAATGGCGGGGCCCACTCCTCCAACAACGTGGATGCGCAGGAGTTCATGGTCGTCCCGATCGGGGCCGACACCTTTCCCGAAGGGCTCCGCATAGGGGTCGAGGTCTTTCATGCGCTGAAGAAGGTGCTCACCAAGATGGGACTCTCCACCGCGGTAGGCGACGAGGGAGGCTTTGCCCCCATGCTGCCGTCCAACGAGGCGGCGCTCGATGTGGTCATGCAGGCCATCAAGGCGGCGGGCTACGAGCCGGGGAAGGACGTGGCTATCGCCCTCGATGTGGCGGCCTCGGAGCTGTACCAGGACGGGGAATACGTTTTCAAGAAGGGCGATAAGAGCCGGAAGACCGCGGAGCAGATGGTGGACCTGTACGCGGGGTGGGTGGACCGCTATCCCATCGTCTCGATCGAGGACGGCCTCGCGGAAAACGACTGGAAGGGGTGGGCTCTCCTCACCGAGCGGCTGCACGAGCGGGTGCAGCTGGTAGGGGACGACCTCTTCGTCACCAACGTCGACCGGCTGGGGAGGGGCATCGAGGAGGGAGTGGGGAACGCGGTCCTGGTCAAGGTAAACCAGATCGGCACCCTGACCGAAACCCTCCAGTGCAT
>DASVGF010000258.1:0-5779 GCA_036379675.1 Gemmatimonadales bacterium
CAGGCTCGCAGCAATATCGTAAAACAACAGACCGCGCGTGTTTAGGTTCCAGACTTCTCGAAATGCACGCTCCGAGCTTAGGACTATGGCGCAGTTCACGGCGGCCCAACTTACTAGGAAGTAGACCGATGAAATTACAACGAAGAGCCCCAGATCTCTTTGAACTGCTTGAGAGGACCAACTTGCTCCTAGCTGTAGATATGCGGCCGGCAACTCACCGCCCACCAAGCCGTACACCAGTGCTGCAACAGCAACAGCAAGAATCCGCTGTGAAACATTGAACGTGATTTTGATTAAGGGATTATTTCGCGCAATCTCTCCTAAGAAGGTAGAAACTGCAGCAATCACCGCAGCCCACCAGCCTCCAAACAGCAGGAGGCCGGCCATGTACATGATGAAGGATGTTGACCCCTTCGCGTTCAACCTAAGTTGTGTATTGAAGGTCTCAAGTAGAACTGAGACAAATAGGAATGCGATGAGGGGCCACCATCCAGGGAAAGACAGATGAGTTGGCCACACGCTCGCTGCAGCGGCTGCCGCTGAAAGGGCGGTCACCGTGACAAAGAGCTTCACACGGGTTTGGCGTAGCATCAGGTAGTTAGGAAGTGGGAACCCCGGTCCAGCTCTAGGCCCTAATGCCAGGTCGGGCCTTCAGCTCCGCCCAACAGCAGGGCGAAGAATCTGGATACAGTCGCGAGCAAACCGACTTTTAACATGAGCGTCACCTCCCCTTGGAAAAGCCAGCAACGATGGGAAGGGCAAGCCTCGCTATGGCCTACCGGACGCTCCGCTCGACAGTTGTCCTCTCGTCTCCGCTAGGTACTACGAAGACCGGGATCCCCTTTCCTTTTTCATCCTTTCTGAGCTGGCCAGCTACATACTCGAAACATCTACCGCCTTACCCGCTTACCGCCTTACCGCAGACACGCCGCGACCCCCGGTATGACCGGAGGGAAGTGCCCGATTGTCTCACCTTGATTGGGACGGCCGCGAGGGGGTCGCGCCGCTAACCACACGCTACATCACATATTATCGGTCCGCCAGAGGGAAAAATGGACCCTCCGGGGCTCACCCTATGCCAGGTCCTTCACTTGCCCTGCCAGCGGGCCTCGGTCCACCGGTTGGTGGCATCCAGCACCGCGAACACCGCCGCCCGCTCGGCGCTCTCCTTGATCTCGGCCGACCCGCTCAGGAGCAGCGTCTCCCGTCCGCCCAGCCCCTGCACGCCCACAAAGGCGAATTCCCGGTCGAACGCCTCCACGATCTTGGCGCCCTCGAGCGCCAGCGACGAGTCGGCCATCAGCCGGTCCAGCACCGTCACCGCCGCCTTGGCCGCCGCCTCCACCCGGTTCCGGGGGGTGTCGGAGCTCTCCTCCTCCGCGCTCTCGGTGTTCCCATGGTACGACAGGGTCACCGAGATCAGGATCCGGTGGGGCCGGCGCCCCGGGGCCACGGTCAGGTTCTCGAACAGCACCGCCCGCTGGAGCACCTTCTCCCGGACCGTCTCCCGCTCCAGCGCCTCGATCGGCTTCACGTCGGCCGTCTGGGCGATGCTGATCTTGCGGTGGTCGATCTTGAGGCCGAGCTGGGCCAGCAGCGCCGACTCGATGTTCCGCACCAGCTGCTTGGGCGCGAGCCCGGACGAGGCCAGCACGTGGACCTCGCTCACCTCGCCCAGCGGGGTGGTCACCACCCGGGCCGAGAGGATCCCCTCCAGGCTGGTGAGCAGGTTCTCTGCCCGCCGCACCCCCCAGGGATCGGGAATGGCGTCGGCCGGGCCGGAGCTGCGGCTCGTGGGAGCCGAGGGCGGTTTAGGGCTGAAGGGGCCTGACATCGTCGCTGGTATTCGCTCTCTCTCGTTGAGATTGCTTCGGGCTACGCCCTCCCATGACTCACCGCTTACCGCTCAACGCTTACCGCTCACCGCCCTCACGCAACCGCATTTCGTCCCGCCGCCTTAGCCCTGTACAGCGCCCGGTCGGCCGACACCAGGAGATCGCCCTCGGGCTCGTTGGCGTCGTACTCGGCGATCCCGATGCTCACCGTGATCAGGCCGGCCGGATACCCCAGCCGCCGCCCGATCCCCTCGATGGCCGCCCGGATCGCCTCGCCCACCCGGGCCGCGCCGGCCAGGTCGGTGCGGGTGAGGATGACCACGAACTCGTCGCCGCCGTAGCGGGCCGCCACGTCGGACGCCCGGACCGCGTGCTGGATCTCCTCCGCCACCGCCCGCAGGATCTCGTTGCCGGCCTCGTGCCCGTACTGGTCGTTCACCTGCTTGAAGCGGTCGAGGTCCAGAAACAGCACCGCGAACCCCTCGTTGCTCCGCTTGCTGCGCTCGATCTCGAACGCCAGCCGGTCGCGTAATACTCTATACGTCGAGAGCCCGGTGAGCGAGTCGGCCGCCGCCTGGCGCGACGCCTCCTCCGCCCGCTTCTCCTGATAGGGCGTACACTGCCGCATGGTGGCCCGGTTCAGCGCCGCCGCCTCGGCAAACCGCTGGCAGGTCTTGAAGCCGCAGGCGCCGCAGTCCCAGGGCCGGCCGTTGGGGCCCAGACCGATCTGATCGAGGATCTCCGCCACCGCCGTGGGGTCCGGGCGGAGCGGACGCTCCTTGATTGCAAAAGTCGCTCCCACGCTCGCGACCACCGAGGTGTCCACCACCGGGTAGCGGCTCCGGGGCGCCTCGGTGCTGGCCACCAGCTCCCGGCGCCAGAACAGCTCCTCCCGCGGGCCCGAGAGTGGGTGATCCAGCGACCCTTCGCTCGACAGAATGTCCACGAACCCCAGATCCAGCCGGTCCACCGCCACCGCCCGGGACACCGCCTTGAGCGCGTCCAGGCCCCGGAGCTTCCGGAACCGGCGGCTGGAGTAGCGGGCTTCCTCCAACAGCTGTAACGGCAGTCCGCCAGCCGTGCTCAGGTACCGGCGCCGTTCCTCCGGCACCCGCTCGAAGAAGATCGGCTGGCTCAGCACATTCACCCCCCGGATCCGGAAGATCTGGTCCAGGTCGCTGAAGGTGATGGCGGCGTCGAGCTCGGTGCTGTGGAACGGGGGGCTGATCCCGGCATAGGCGATCTTCAGCTCCGGGCCATACTGCGCTCGCAGATATCGGGCCTCCGCCACCGGGGGAACGGTGATGGGCGCCAGGTAGGGGACCAGCTCGGGGAACTTGATGCGGACCGTGTCCACGATGACCGGGTCGGTGGACCGGATCAGGGTGCCCCACGGCTCCTCTTCCCACAGCTTAAGATATTCGGCCGCAACGAGTTCGTCGCCGATGACGCCGCGGGTGACGGCCCGGAAGCCGGCCGCATAGCAGCCGTTGACCACCTGCTCGGGCGTGGCCGGGTAGAAGTGGGCGACCGACTCGGGGCTGAGGATGAGCACCCCGTCGCCCTGGGACGCGATGGCAAGAGCCCGCCCAATCTCGCCGTTTACCTTGACCGCGTTATGGGGACAGGCCTGGTAGCACTGCCCGCAGCGGATACACGGCTCGTCCTCGATCTGGAGCAACACCGGCTCGTCGGCCGTGACCGCAATGGCGTCGGTAGGGCAGACGCGCACGCAGGCCAAGCAGGCGACACACAGCTCGGCATCGATGACAAAATTCAAGGCGGGTCCGTCAGAGGGAGAGGATCAGTTGCAATTTGACAGCGAGAGACGGCACTGTCAAGCCTTCGAAGGCTGTAAGGTATTTGTACAGACAAACTTAGGCCGCTGCATCTTCCTGCAATGAGTCGCGAGTCACGAGTCACGAGTCACGGCCTGTTTTGAGGCCTAACTCAAATTGGTGACGCCTCATAGGGGAGACTCAGTACCCCCCGTCCGCGACTCGCGACTCGTGACTCGTGACTCGTGACTACTCGAGATGATACTGCTTGATCTTCCTATAGAGCGTGCGCTCCCCGATGCCCAGCACCTCCGACGCGCGCCGCCGGTTCCCCCGGTACTCCCGCAACGCTGCTTCGATGGTGGCCTTCTCCACCTCGGCCATCGTCATGCCGGCACGGTAGACCACCGGCGGCTCGCCGTCGCGATTCTCATCGGACAACACGTCGGCCACGGCCGAATGGTCGGCCAGCTCGATCACCTGAACCCGCTGAGGCCCGTCGTCGTAGCGGCGGCGCAGCTCCTCGATCTGGAGCCGGAGGTCCACCAGACTCCGCAGAATGAATTCCAGCTCCGGCCCACCCGGCCCGAGGGCACCCGCCCCGCCGCCCAGCTGCCCCACCGTCCCCACCGTCCCCACCCGCATCGGGAGCAGCGTGCCGGGCCCGTCCAGCACGTCGGCCGGGATGTCACTGGCCCGGATCTCGGCCCCCGGCGCCAGCACCACCATGGACTCGATCAGGTTCCGGAGCTGGCGCACGTTGCCGGGCCAGGGCGCGCTGACCAGCCGCTGCATCGCCTCCGGCGTGATGCCGCGAAACGACCGGTCGTGCAGCTTGGCAAACTCGCGGATGAAGCGGCGGACCAGGAGCGGGATGTCGCCGCGGCGCTCGCGAAGCGGGGGGAGATATATGTTGAGGACGTTGAGCCGGTAATAGAGGTCGTCGCGGAACTCGCCCAGCGACACCGCGTCGCGGAGCGAGCGGTTGGTGGCGGCGATGACCCGCACGTCCACCTTGATCGGCTGGGTACCGCCTACCCGGAAGAACGAGCGGCTTTCCAGCACCCGGAGCAGCTTGACCTGGGTAGAGGGCGGGATCTCGCCGATCTCGTCGAGGAAGATGGTGCCGCCGTCGGCCAGCTCGAACCGTCCCAGCCTCCGCTCCGCGGCGCCGGTGAAGGAGCCCTTCTCGTGGCCGAACAGCTCGGACTCGAGCAGCGTCTCCGGCAGCGCGGCGCAGTTGACCGTGATGAACGCCTCGTTGCGCCGAGGGGAGAGATCGTGCAGCCCCTTGGCCACGAGCTCCTTGCCGCTGCCGCTCTCGCCCTGCACCAGGACGGTGCTGGAGACCGGCGCCATCTGCTCGATCTTGACCAGCACCTCCTGGATCGAGTCGCTCTCGCCCACGATCCCGGTGCGCTCCTGGAGGTGCCGCCGGTCGATGAGCCGCCGGGCGGTGGCGACCACATCGTCCGGGCTCACCGGCTTGGTCATGACCTCGGTGGCCCGGAGCCGCCCCACCCGCTCGGCCCGCTCCGAGTCGGTCGGCTCCAGCAGGGCGAGGGTGGAGATCTCGGCGTCGTGGGCCAGGGCGGCCAGCTGCTGGACGTGGGGCTCGTGTACCGCGCCGGTGAGAATCACCAGCTCGGGGTTGGCCCGGCGGACGCTGCCCCTGGCGTCGTCCAGGGAGGAGAACATGGCGGTGGAAAACCTGGCAGACTCGAAGGCCGCGTTGAGCCGAACCGCGGTCTCGAGGTCGTCCATGGCGATAAGGATCTGAGAAGCCATGGGAGAAAGCTAATGCCAGAACGGCAGTCGCGGGCCGCAAATAGTAGGCGCTGTGTGGGACTTGCGACTCTTTACCCCATGCCTCATGGGGAGAGCGGAGGGCCCCAAGAAATGCCATGGATGGCAGGTGCGGTGGTCACGGTCCTCGGAATACCACCGTTGACCCCGACGATCATGAGAGCATCATCCGACCCGTCTATTGAGCGCACGAAGGCCAGCTCGCGTCCATTCGGAGACCATGTGGGATACCGGTCTTCACCAAGTCCGGTCAGAACGGCCGGAGTTCCTCCCTGACTGGGCACCAGACAGATATCCAGTGTCGAAAAGCGACCGGTGCTACAACTGAAGGCAATGGACCCGCCACTCGGCGGCCAGGCA
>DASVGF010000259.1:0-12855 GCA_036379675.1 Gemmatimonadales bacterium
TCAGGGCGCCTGGCGCGTGGCGGGAGCACGACGGAGTTGCCAGATCCCGACGGCAAGTCCCAGGTGGATCGGCAGCACGAGCGCGATAATCTCACCGTTCACCTGCGAGAACTGCGGGAGCACCTTCAAAAGCAGGCCCAGGGTCGACAGGATTACGAGCAGGCCCGCCAGCAGGAGCGCCCGGTGTGCGGCCACCCGATTTCCTCCCGCCCGCGTTCCCCACCAGGCCAGCCCCAGCGCCAGCCAGCTCACCTGCAGCACATTCTCGTTTCGGTACGCCGCCGCGTGGTCGGTCAACGCCCAGAGGCCCGCCAGGACCAGCCCGGCGGCTCCCACGAGCAAACCCCAGAGACCGGTCCCGACAGCGAACCCCCTGCGAGCGCCCGAGCTGGTACGGGCGCCGCTTCCCAGCGCGAGCGCCGCAGCGCCGCCGATGAACCCCAGGACCAGATAATACGGCAGGAGAAACGGCGGATGATCGGGAGGCTGCGGATCGGTGGATTCGAAGAGGGTCTGCTCCGCCTTCACTAGAGGCTTCTCTACCCCGCCCTCCACGACGGTAATCCCGCGCACGTGCTCGCGCAGCGCGAGGGGGAGAAACATTTCCTCCCAGGCGGAGATCGGGCGGTCTACTGGCTGCCCCAGCGCCAGCAGCAGGCCGGTGTAAACCAGTGGGTCATTGACGGTCAGTCGCCGGGTGTGGAAGCGGTACGTCTTGCCGGTGGGGAGGGCGCCCGTGCTTTGCTGGATCCGGCCGCCCAGGGCGCGGTCCAGCGCATCCCGAATCCGGGTCGAGCAATTGTCGCGATAGTAGTCGTAGTGGTAGAAGCGGTTTTCCGGGCGTTCGTTCCACTCCAGAAACACCTGGAGCTCCCGCCGCGCCGAGGCCGGCATGTCGAGCTCCTGGATCCACACCGAGCGGTTGGCCCGGCGGTAGAGCTCGACATACGACTGCGCCGGGAATCCCTGCATCCAGTACCACATGCGGCCCTGGATGAACCGGACCACGAAGTTTTCCTGCTGGAGATCGAAGAGGCCATAGTTGTAGGCCTTGTCGGTGCCGCGGACTGGATCGTGGATCCAGATTGCGTTGTGGCCGAAGCGCTCCCAGACCCGCTTGCCCGGGCCCATGGTCATGAGGTAGACGGTCAGCTCCGGGGGCCGGGCGGGCGGGCGGACGGGCGGAGGCACCTGAGAAACCCCACCGCTGGAGAGAACAAGAGTCACCGCCGCCGTCAACAGGGCGCTTCTCGACAGGACGCTTCTCGACAGCAGTGCCAGCACCACCACCCTCACAGGGTCACGTCTCTCCCCTCAGCAGCCGCCTTGTAGACCGCGTCGATCACCTTGTGCAGCGTGACGTGCTCGTCGAGTGACGGAATCCGCGCCTCGCCCGCGATGGCCGCCTGGAAGTGGGCCCACTCGGCTCGGAAGGAGGCGGTGAACGCGTTCTCCCGGCTGACGGACCCGGTGGGCGACACGTCCACCGCCATGCCATGCAGCTCCTTCCAGACGTTGAGGGGATTAATGCCGGCCGAGCCCTTGCTGCCACGGAGCCCAACTCCGAAGCGCTCGCCTTCGCCGATGTGGCGCCAGGTGACGTCCACGAAGATCGAGGTGCCGTTCTCGCATATCACAAAAGCGCTGCCGGCCTGTTCCACCGCGCGCCCGGACTGATCAAGGCTGGCGCTGACCCGGACGGGGGGTGGGCTGCCTCCCAGCCAGAGTCCGAGATCGAGGATCGAGAGTCCGAGGTCGAGCATGGCCCCTCCGCCGGCCTGCTCCCGGCGCTGGCGCCAGCCGAGCGGCGTCCGTCCAGGGCGGAACACGTGCCAGCTGCCGCGGATGCTCTCGATGGTGCCCAGCTCGCCGCTCTGGACGAAGCTGCGAACGATCTGGACGTCGGGCCGGTACCGGTGG
Organism: Gemmatimonadales bacterium; assembly: GCA_036379675.1. Taxonomy (GTDB): domain Bacteria; phylum Gemmatimonadota; class Gemmatimonadetes; order Gemmatimonadales; family GWC2-71-9; genus CAVVWJ01. The sequence continues at coordinate 1,921 of DASVGF010000259.1, forward strand.
TTCATGCCGACCATCAACACCCGGGTGCGCTTCTCGGCCGCGCGCTGAATGCGCTGCGCGCTGGTGGCCGACATCGCGAGGGGCTTCTCCACCAGCACGTGTTTCTCGGCCGACAGCGCGGCCAGAATATGCGATTCGTGGAGGTGGTTGGGTGAGCAGACCACCACGGCGTCGAGCTCCTCGTAGCGGAGCATTTCCTCGATGTCGTCGTGGGCGTCCTTGATACCGAAACGGTCGGCCAGCGCGCGCGCCTTGGGCAGATCGGTGTCGCAGATGGCCTGGACCTCGACGTTCTTCACCTTCTTGAGGACGGGCAGATGCGCGACCTGAGCGATCGCACCGCCACCCACGATCCCTACCTTGAGGCGTTCACCAGTGCTCCCGCGACCCGCCGTCATTGCCCCCCCTTCATTAGTAGCGGCGTTCCAGTGTGGTCCCTGGATAGTACGACGCCAGGATCTGCTGGTAATTCTGACCTGCCCGCGCGCGGCCGACGGCGCCCCACTGACAAAGCCCCACGCCGTGACCGGCGCCTATCCCGTCGGCCGTCAGGCGGGTGACTCCCAGACCAGCCCCGGTGACCCCGAGAGTGAACGCGTTGCTCCGCAGCAGCTGCCCGCCGGCCGGCCGGAGCACGCGGCGGATCGCGGTTCCCTCCACCCTGATCTCCGACCCTCCGAGCCCTATGGTGACCTGGTCGGCTCGCCCCGACGGAGTGTTCCGGGTCACCCGAACGTCGGTGACCTCGCGGACCTGCTCCGCGGTAATCCCGACCTCCTGCGGCAGGTTGCGCTGCAAGGTGGCACGCAGCAACTCGCCCGTCCACTCCTCATGCCAGCGGAACCGGGGCGAGATGCTGCAGTATGGCGTGCCGCTGGGGGCCTGGTCGGGAACGGAACGGAGGTACGGCCTTGCCGCGCCGCGAAATACCTCAAATGCCTCGGCGGTTCGGCCCCCGCACGTCGAGTAGTACAGCGCCTCGATGGGCGCGCCTTTGTAGGTCACCACTCGGCCGCGGGTGCTGGCGACCGCCTCCCTGCTCTCCGGGGTCTCGGCGGCCACGCCGCCATACACCTGATCGGTTACGGTGGCGCGCAGGTCGAAGCCCTCGGCCTGCCACCGGCGAAGATTTCGCAGCGCATAGGTGCGGGACACGATGGCCTGCGCCTGGACGGCGGCCAGCTCGCTCGAGGTCCGCCGCCCCATTTCGGCCGAGACCACTCCCAGCAGATAGGACTCCATGCCCAGCCGGTTCACCACGGTCAGACCGGTGCGGTCGCGCAGCACCTCGGCCACGCCGCGGTAGGACCTTCCGTTCACCCGCACGGCGCCGCGTTGGTCGAGCGGCGTGATGGCCAGTGCCTCGAACGCCGGTGAGCGCCAGCCGGCTGGGCTGGCCAGCGCCACCCGGGCGCCGGCCACCAGAATCTGCCAGGTCTCGCCGGCGGGAATGGTGGCGATGCGCGAGCCATCGGGCTCGGTGACGCTCAGGGAGCCCCCGCCGCCGACGCTGGCCGATCCGGCGCCCACAGCCAGACCGACCCGCAGCTCGACTTCTCGGGCAGTCGGGACCGGGAGCCCGGGTCGTCCCGTGGTCATCGGCCCGGTCGTGCAACTCGCCATCACGGCGAGCAGCAGCGCGATGGTCGAACGCCAGGGCCGGCGCCGGCTAGCCCCGGTAGTTGCCAAACTTGAGCTCGATCCCGAAGTCCTGGCCCTTGAGGAAGGCAATGACGTTCTGTAGCTCATCACGCGACGGCGCCGTCACCCGTACTTCGTCGCCCTGGATGGACGCCTGCACTTTCTTGAAGCCGCCGTCCTTGACCGCCTTGACCATCCGCTTGGACACGTCCTGCGGAATGCCCTGCGTCAGGGCGATGGTGCGCCGCACGCTCTGCCCGGTGGCCTGTTCGAGGTCGCCGACCTTGAGGTTTTTCACCGGCACGCCCCGCTTGATCATCTTCGTCTTGAGGACGTCCACCAGGGCGTCCATCCGGAATTCGTCGTCCGCGGCGAGCCGGATCTCGCCCTTGGTGCGGTCGAAGTCCACGGTGCAGTGCGTGCCCTTGAAGTCGTAGCGCTGGGCGATCTCCTTGAGAGCCTGGTTCACGGCATTGTCCACCTCTTGCAGGTCGGCGCCGGTGGATACGTCAAATGAGGCGTTGCTGGCCATAGCACGTCGTGGGGAGGCTGGGGGAATGGGCCCTGGGCGAACGCGGAAGAATTACCCGGAGAGCGCAAGTGCAGCAAGCGTCTGGCTCCGAGGCATGCCCGTTCCGCTTGACAGCCTCGAGGGTGACGTGTAGTGTAACTGCACGGCGGTCGATTTAGGGCCACTTGCTCCCGCCGGGTGAAGAGCACACCGAACCAAAGAGCTAAAGCGCCGGACGTTGCCCTCCGCGCTTTCAGGCCGGGGGGCTTTTGCTCCCCGATCGCATTTCAGACAGAGGTCCCGTGTGACGCGTGTCGCCCCCGAGATGTGCATTCGAATTTGCAGCTGTCGCCCCTGCCCGGGGTGGACGGAGCATTCGGCATGCACCTGGGAGGCGACGGAGAGGTAACTCTCCTTCCCACACGGCGACCGAGGCCCGGACCACTCCAGTGATCCGGGCCTTTTCGTTTTCCAACTTTCGAGGAGCACGTCATGACCTACCATCCCGATACCCTGGCCATTCACGCCGGCCAGGCCCCCGATCCGGCCACCAACGCCCGGGCCGTGCCGATCTACGCCACCACCAGCTACGTCTTCAATGACACCCAGCACGCGGCCGATCTCTTCGGCCTGCGCGTCTTCGGCAACATCTACACCCGGATCATGAACCCCACGAGTGACGTGTTCGAGAAGCGGATCGCCGAGCTGGAGGGCGGAGTGGCGGCGCTGGCGGTGGCCAGCGGGCAGGCGGCCACCACGCTCAGCGTGCTCAACCTGGCCGGTGCCGGAGACAACATCGTCTCGTCCCAGACGCTCTACGGTGGCACCTATAACCTGTTCGCCTACACGCTGCCGAAATGGGGGATCACCACCAAGTTCGTGGACATCCACAACCTCGATGCGGTGCGGGCGGCCATCGACGGCGGTACCCGGCTGCTCTTCGTCGAAACCATCGGCAATCCCCGGCTCGACGTCCCCAACTTCGAGGCCCTGGCCGACATCGCCCACACCGCGGGAGTGCCCCTGGTCGTGGACAACACCTTCGGTGCCGCAGGTACGCTGAGCCGCCCGATCGATCACGGGGCCGACATCATCGTGGAATCAGCCACCAAGTGGATCGGCGGACATGGAACTGCCATCGGTGGGGTCGTGGTAGACGCCGGCCGCTTCGATTGGGCCAGCCCGACCTCCCGCACCCGCTTTCCCGAGTTTACCACCCCCGACCCGTCATACCACGGGCTGGTCTACACCGAGGCGTTCGGACCCATCGCGTTCATTCTCAAGCTTCGGGTCCAGCTGCTGCGCGATCTCGGCCCTGCGCTCTCGCCGTTCAACTCGTTCCTGTTCCTTCAGGGGCTGGAGACGCTTCCGCTCCGGATCCAGCGTCATTCCGACAATGCGCTGGCCATCGCCCGCTGGCTGGCCAAGGACCAGCGGGTCGAATGGGTGTCCTACCCGGGGCTGGAGACGCACCCTGAGCACCGCAACGCGGTGCGCTATCTGAAGGGCGGCTATGGCGGGGTGCTCACCTTCGGCGTCAAGGGCGGCCATCAGGTCGCGCGCGGGCTGATTGACCGGGTGAAGCTGTTCTCCTTGCTGGCCAACGTCGGCGATGCGAAGTCGCTCATCATCCACCCGGCATCGACCACCCACGAACAGCTCACGGTCGAGCAGCAGCGCGCCACCGGCGTCACCCCGGAGCTGGTCCGCCTGTCGGTCGGCATCGAGGACGTGCGCGACCTCATCGCCGATCTGGATCAGGCCCTCGGCGAGGGGGTGGGAAGCGAGGAGACGGGAACAGGAAGTCGCGAGTCACGAGTCACGAGTCACGCGAAGGAGAAGACCCATGTCAGTCAGCGATGAGCTGGTTCAGGCCAACCGGGAATACGCCAAGACGTTCGACCGCGGCCATCTGCCGATGCCTCCAGCCCGGCGGCTGGCCGTGGTGACCTGCATGGACGCCCGGATCGTGCCTTCCCGCCAGTTCGGGCTGGAGGAGGGCGATGCCCATGTCATCCGGAACGCCGGAGGCCGGGCCCGGGATGCGCTCCGGTCGCTGGTGATCTCACAGCGCCTGCTCGGCACCAACGAGATCGCCGTCATCCACCATACGGACTGTGGCATGCTCACCTTCACCAACCCGGATTTGCATGCCAAGGTGAAGCAAGACCTCAATGCGGACGCGAGCGCCATCGACTTCCTGCCCTTCTCCGATCTGGAGGAGAGCGTCAGGGAGGACGTGGCGTTCCTGCTTTCGTCTCCCCTCATTCCGGGCGACGTGCTGATCCGCGGATTCGTCTACGACGTCAGGACCGGGAAGCTGAACGAGGTGCATTTCGAGGCCGCGGTCCAGCCCCAATGACCATGACGCTGACCGCTGATCGGCCGGCCCGCGACTTTGCCCTGCGGGAATTGTGTACTACCGCGGGTCAGGCCGTGACCGGTCTGCGGCTTCGATATCGCGTGCTCGGCGACGTCGAGGCCGCGGCCGAGAACGGATGGATCCTCGTCTTTCACGCCCTCACCGGCAGCGCCGACGTCGACGCCTGGTGGGGGCCGCTCGTAGGCCCGGGCAAGGCGCTCGACACCAGCCGGCACGCGATTGTCACCGCCAACCTGCTCGGCAGCTGCTACGGCTCCAGCGGACCAGCGGACTGGCGGGCCGAGCGGGGCGAGGCCTTTCCCGAGCTCACCCCGGGCGACCTGGCCAGGGCGCATATCCCTCTGTTGGAGCATCTGGGGGTGAGGCGTCTGGCTTTGGCCACCGGCGGATCACTGGGGGGCATGGTCGCGCTGGAGTGGGGCCGACAGGCGAGCCTGCCGACCGACCGGCTGGTGGTCTTCGCCGCTCCGGCCGCCGCATCACCCCAGGCTATCGCCTGGAATGCTGTCCAGAGGATGGCTATCGAGAGCGATCCTGCCTGGGCCGGCGGGAGCTACGGGGCGGGCGAAGGACCGGTGGCCGGCCTGGCGGCGGCCCGCGCGCTGGCGATGATCACCTACCGGTCGGGCGCAGAGTTTCAGGCCAGGTTCGGCCGGCTGTCATCGCGATCGGAAGGGCTCTTCGACGTGGAGCACTATCTCAGAAGGCAGGGTGAAAAGCTGGTCGCGCGGTTCGATGCCGCCAGCTATGTCGCGCTGATGCGAACGATGGACTTGCATGACCTGGGCCCGCTCGACGCGGCGGCCCGGGATACGGCGCCCCAAGTAGGTGAGGTGATCGGAGTCGGCATCGACTCGGATATCCTGTACCCTGCGGCGGAAGTGCGGGACTGGGTGACAGCGTACCAGGCAGGGGGCGCGCGCGCCGGGTACCGCGAGATTGCCTCACTGTACGGTCACGACGCGTTTTTGATCGAGTGGGATCAGGTAGAGCAGATTCTTCGGGATTAGGCCAGGAAGCTCTCGAGGGCGCGGGCCCGGCTGACATGCCGCAGCCGGCTCAAGGCCTTCTCCTTGATCTGTCGCACCCGCTCCCGCGTGATGCCAAGCAGGCTCCCGATCTCCTCCAGAGTCATGGGCTCGGGCCCATCGAGTCCAAAGTACAGCCTCAGAATCTTGGCCTCCCGCTCCTTGAGCGTGGACAGCACCTCCTCGATGGACTCGGTGAGGGCGTGCTCGAACGTCTCGGAATCGGGCCCCGGGTTCTGGGTGTCCGGCAGGTAGTCGAGCAGCTTGTTGTCCTCGCCCGGCGTCAGCGGAGCATCCAGCGAGAGATGGTTCTGCGAGATGGAGAGAGTCTTCTGAACCTCTTCCATCGAAATGTCCATGCCCTCGGCAATCTCGGAGGGAGTGGGCTCCCGCCCGAGCTCCTGCAGCAGCGCGGAGGAGCGCTTGCCAATGCGGTGCAGGGTCCCGGCCCGGTTGAGGGGAACCCGGACGATCCGGCTCTGTTCGGCAAGGGCCTGCAGAATGGCCTGGCGAATCCACCAGACGGCGTACGAAATGAACTTGATGCCCTTGGTCTCGTCGAACTTGTGAGCCGCCCGAATGAGACCGAGGTTGCCCTCGTTGATCAGGTCGGCCAGGGACACCCCCTGGTTCTGATACTTCTTGGCCACCGAGACCACGAAGCGGAGATTGCTGCGGACCAGCTTGTCGAGCGCTTCCTCCTCGCCCACCCGGATGCGCTGCGCCAGATTGACTTCTTCTTCCTGGGGAATCAACGGGTACTTGCTGATCTCGCGTAGGTACTGGTCCAGCGAGCCTTCGTCGAATGACGGGCCGCGCTTGCCGGAACCGACCTGCATTGGACGCATGCGACTGAACCTCGTACTGAAACAGGGGGAGTCACTCGATAGACCGGGCAATCGAGAGGCTTGAGGAACCTTACTCTGCGGTGAGACAGTCCGCAATGGAGCGGGGCGCCTGGAGCGAGACGCTTTCGAAGGGCCTTGTGATCCTAGTCACGAGATGGTATTCGACGCCGTCACGCTTCGTCCTGGATCCCCTGCTCCGCTCACACATCGTAGGTATCGATCTGCGCCCGCTGGAGCTTTCCGGAGTAGTCCACGTAGCAGACTTTGGTTTCGGAGTAGAACTCATAGACCTCCCAACCACCCTCCCGGTGCCCGTTCCCGGTTGCCTTGACCCCGCCAAAGGGGAGGTGCGCCTCGGCTCCGATGGTCGGGGCATTCACATAGGTGATGCCGTTCTCGAGCTCCTGCATGGCCCGGAAGGCAAGGTCCACCTCGGCAGTGTAGATCGAACTGGAGAGCCCGTAGCGCACGTCGTTGTTGACCTTGACGGCCTCATCGAAGGAGCCGACCCGGATCACGCTCAGCACCGGCCCGAAGATCTCCTCCTGCTCCAGCCGGCTTTTCGGCTTGACCCCCGCGAACACGGTCGGCTGGTAGAACCAGCCCTGCTTGAGGGTGCTTCCATCCGGCACCTTGCCACCAGTGACCAGCTCGGCTCCCTCCTGCTTGCCGATCTCCACATACCGCTCGACCTTCTCCCGAGAGGCCTCGTGGATCAGCGGGCCCACGTCCGTCTTTTCCGCCCGCCCATCTCCCAGCTTGAGCCCCTCGGCCGCCTCGGCCAACCGGGTGAGAAAGCGGTCGTGCACCTTCTGATGGAGAATGAGGCGGCTGGTGGCGGTGCAACGTTGTCCGGTGGTGCCGAACGCGCCCCAGAGCACGCCCTCGAGCGCCAGGTCCAGATTGGCATCGTCCATGACGATCATGGCGTTCTTGCCGCCCATCTCGAGCGACAGCCGCTTGTGCATTCGGCCGCAGGTTTCGCCGATGCGGGCGCCCGTCTCGGTGGAGCCGGTGAAAGAAATCACCGGGACCTCGGGATGCTCCACCAGGGCCTTGCCCACGGTCTCGCCCCGGCCGTGGACCAACTGCACCACTTCGGGCGGCAGTCCTGCTTCCAGCAGGATCTCAACCAGCAAGTGCACCGTGTGGGGCACGTCCTCGGATGGCTTGATGATGACCGAGTTCCCGCACAGGAGCGCGGGGAACATCTTCCAGGTGGGAATCGCCATCGGAAAATTGAACGGCGTGATCAGCCCGACGACTCCGATCGGACGCCGGTAGCTCATGGCCCACTTGGACCGGAGCTCGGAGGGAACGACCTGGCCAAAGAGCCGGCGTCCCTCGGTGGCGGCGTAGTAGGCCGTGTCGATTCCCTCTTGCACGTCACCCCGGGTCTCGGCCAGCACCTTCCCCATCTCGCGGGTCATGGCGTTGGCGATGGCCTCCTTCCGCTCGACCAGCAGGTCGCCGACCCGCCGCAGCACGTCGCCCCGCACCGGCGCCGGCGTTCGCGACCAGAGCTCGAAGCCCCGTTTGGCCGAGCGGACGGCTTGCTCCACGTCGCGAGCATCAGAATCGGGAAAGCGGCCGATCAGGTCCTTGACCTCGGCCGGGTTGGTGTTGTCGAGGTAGACCCCCGTGGCGGGGGCCACCCATTCGCCGGCGATGAAGTTCTGGTAGTTCTTTGCCATAACTATTGGGTGGGGGCCGGCGCGGCGGCCGGCGGCTCCTCGGGACAGGTCCAGGTGAGGTCCTGCTTGGCGTAACCGGTACGCGGCAGGACCTCACGGGCCACCACCGCCGCCGCCCACGCGATCACGGCCAGTGAGAGCACATGGGCCAGGGCCCGGTGGTGAGCCCAGCTGGCCAGGGCGCCCAGGAAGCCCATCAGGAGCGCCAGGCCGGCGGCGAAGAGAAAGAAGATGAGCCGGATGCCGCACAGCTTGTCGTACGGCCAGATAACCAGGCCGAGCGCCAGCACCACCGCCAACCCGGTCCAGAACCAGGTCAGCGCGACGAACCTCCGCCGAGTAGGTGAGAGCGCGGGACCTCCACCGGTCGCAGGAGGCGTGGCAGCCGGCTGTCGCGCGATGGCGCGATCGATGTCGGCCAGCTCTTTGTCCCAGTTCCTTGGCTCTTCAGTCATACGATCTCCCGGGTGATGCCGAAGCGCTCGATCTTCTTGTAGAGGTTGGAGCGGGGAATTTTCAATGCCCGCGCGGTTTCCGACACATTCCAGTCGAACTCACGGAGCTTCTGGGCGAGATAGCGTTTCTCGGCTTCCAGCTTGAAGGCATCGAGACTCTGACCGCCGTCGCCGCCCGCGCCTGCCGGAGGTGGCGGCAAGAGGTGGTCGATATCCGCGGCGGTCACCACCTTGCCCGAGGCCAGGATCAGCGCCCGCTCGACCGCATTCCGCAGCTCACGGATGTTGCCGGGCCAGGGTCTCGCCTGCAGCCGCCGCACGGCATCGTCCGCAAATTTCCGCCCCGGCACCCCGGAGCCGGCGGCGAGCCGCTCGACGAAGTGCGCCACCAGGGCTGGAATATCCTCGGTGCGGTCCCGCAAGGCCGGAACCTCGATGGGCACCACATTGAGCCGGTAGAGGAGATCCTCCCGGAACCGGCCTTCCGCAATTTCGGATTGGATATCCTTGTTGGTGGCCGCCAGCACCCTCACGTCCACCTGGATGGACTTGGAGCCGCCAATCCGGGTGACGACGCCCTCCTGAAGGACCCGCAGGAGCTTGGCCTGTGCCGACAGCGACATGTCCCCCACTTCGTCCAGGAACAGGGTGCCCCCGTCGGCCTGCTCGAATTTTCCCGCCCGGTCGGCAAAGGCGCCGGTGAACGAACCCTTCATGTGGCCGAACAGCTCGCTCTCGATCAGCTCGGAGGGAATGGCGGCACAGTTTACCTCAATGAAGGGCCGCTCCCGCCGGGGGGACGCCTCGTGCAGGGCGCGGGCCACGAGCTCCTTCCCGGTTCCGTTCTCGCCCGTGATGAGGACCCGCGCCGAGGTTGGCCCGACCTTGTCAATGAGCGCGCGCACGGCCTGCAGGGCGTCACTCTCCCCCACCATCGCATAGCGGCTCTCGGATGCCTCCTTGAGCCGGGTATTCTCATCGATCAGCTCCGAGTGGGCCAGAGCGTTCCGCATCGTCACCAGCAGGCGGTCGGTATCGAGCGGCTTCTCGAGAAAATCGAAGGCGCCGCGCTGGGTGGCCTCCACCGCCGTGGCGATGGTGCCGTGGCCGGAGATCATGACGATCTGGGCCTTGGGATCCAGCGCGCGCAGCCGAGTAAGCGTCTCCAGCCCATCCAGTCCGGCCATTTTCACGTCGAGAAAGACGAGGTGAGGGCGGAACTCGGAATAGACGGTGATGGCCTCACCTCCCGACGAGGTAACCCGCACGACCATGTCCTCGTATTCGAGCACCTGCTTCAGCGCCTGCCGAATTCCGGTTTCATCGTCCACGATCAGGATGCGGTGGCTCATGTGCGAGGCACCCCGAACAGGGTGGCACCCGTGGGGCGCACCCGGATCTCCCGGACGCCGGCCGGGACCCGCACCGGAATGGTACGTCGGGTGCTATCACCGAAGGCCTTAGCCACAAGCTTCGGCACGGCATCGCGCGGCAGAGGAATGTCGCGGATGGAGAACGAGCGCACCTCCCACTCGGCCTTGCGAGGCTCGACTACCCTGAGCGGACCGCCGGCCTTTACCGGCTCCCTCGACCTGAGTGCCACGGCCAGCGGGCCGATGAGTTCCCGGGGAAGCCGGGCGGTGGCGAGCATGGCACTCACGGCCACTTCTCCGTCGCCCAGCTCCACCTGAAGCGAATCGAGCTGCCTCCGTAGGCTTCCATCGAGGCCAGCCCCGATCAAAGACGCCACCTCGGAGGGAGAGAGCACCACCGAGTCGGCCCCCCACCCATTCAGCGAATCGATCTTGGCATTGGCCGAGATCAGCGCCCGCGCTCCTGGCCTGCCGGCACCGGTGGGCTCACCGGCGTGGGACTGATTCATCATCCGCTTCAGCTCGGTTGCAAGCCGGTCGCGATAGAGCCAGCCAATGGCCAGCGCGGCCACCAGGCCGAGTACCCCAAGCAGCTTGAATGGAGCAGTGAGGCAGCCCATCAGCGACCGAGGTCAATGGTGAGGCGGGATTCGTAGCGGGGGCCGCTGGTTGTCAGGACGCTCTCGTAGAGCACCAACTCCTGGCCCACGAACGGCACCTGCTCGAATCCATCGGCATAGTCCTCCAGCCCTCCGGCCGGAAGCCGCTGGCCCTCGCGCACGCGGCCAAGGGTCACGTGAGGCTGGAACGGCGCACCCTCCGGGGGAAACCCGATGGCTTCCGAGCCTCGCTCGATGCGGTCCTGTAGCAGCTCGAGCGCCGCCGGCCCTTCCACACCGACCCACAGGATCCGCGGGCGGCTCCTGGTGGGGAAGGCGCCCAGCTCTCCCAGTCGAAGGGAGAGAATGCCGGCGCCATCAGCGGCAAAGCGCAAAGCCTCTC
>DASVGF010000260.1:0-9372 GCA_036379675.1 Gemmatimonadales bacterium
GAAGGAGCTGATACTGGGCGCCGAAGAAGCGCGAGGGGATGTAACTGCCCTGGGCCCAGACCTGGGTATTGGAGTAGGTGCTGCTCCGCCCGCTGGCGGTGGGCGAGTTCAGGTAATCGGCACCCAGTGCGTACCCGGGTCCGTTGCCGAACCGGCGTTCGAGCGATGCCTCGTACCGGGCATAGTTATTGTCGCCCCGGGCAATCGCAATGCGAGAGCGGGGGGCGAGCCGGTCGTGGCGGCGGGTGAAGAGATGGACCTTGAGCCGGCCCGGCCAACGCTCGACTTCGATCCGTTCGAGGAAACTGATCGAGAACTGCGCGGGATCTACCCCGAGGCTGTCCACCCCGGCGGCGACGTATGGGATGCCGTCCAGAAAGTACTCCGCCGACGCGGCTCCCCGGCCCTGATAGTTGACCGGCTCGGGCCGGCCGATGTACCCCCCTCGCCAGAGAAACACGCCAGGAACCTGGGTGAGCAGGTCACCCACCGTCGCTGCGTGCCCCCATTCGATGGAATCACGATCGAACACGATCCGGGTGAGGGCCGGCCGCGGCCCTTCCACCCCGAGCAGAGGCAGCACCGGACGCCGCACGTTCACCTGCTGCTGCTGCTTGAGGTAGTCTTCGGTGGTGTAGATGGTATCCTCGTCGACCTTCAACGAGTCCGGGATAGTGTCCTGCGGGAATTGCGCTAACAGCGTGAGCGGTGAGCGGTGAGCGATGAGCGGGAGAATGCTGGTAATATCGAACGCGTAACCGGCCCACAGGAGCGCGGTCGCCACCACCGCCCTGCACAACATCGCTTTCCTGAGCGCCGCGGCCGGCGCCCGCTTACCGCTCACCACTCACCGCTGTCGAGCAAGCACGAATTCCGAGAACAGCCGCACGCCCACGCCGGTGGGCCCCTTGACTCGCCCGGCTTCGTCGCGGTCCGTGTACGCCGTGCCGGCGATGTCGAGATGGGCCCAGGGAAAGCCGTCCACGAATTCGCGCAGGAACCAGCCGGCCGAGATGCTCCCGGCCGGACGTCCACCGCTGTTCTTGATGTCGGCGATATCGGATTTCATGAGATCACGATAATCGTCCCACAGCGGCAGAGGCCAGACCCGCTCGTCGGCCCGGTCGCCCGCCTCGCGGATCTCCGCCGTGAGCTCGTCGTCGGGACTCATGAGTCCGGTGGCCGTATGGCCCAAGGCGACGACGATGGCACCGGTCAGGGTGGCGATATCCACTACGGCGGCGGGACGGTAGCGGCGGGCGTAGGACAACGCGTCTACCAGGATGAGCCGGCCTTCCGCATCGGTGTTGATGACCTCGATCGTTTTGCCAAAGTGGCTGGTGACCACGTCGCCGGGCTTGACGGCAGTGCCGGAGGGCATGTTCTCGGTGCTGGGAATGAGGCCCACCACATGCACCCGGGGCTTGAGGCGGCCCAGCATCTCGAAGGTACCGAGCACGGCAGCCGCACCCGACATATCGTATTTCATATCCTCCATGTTCTGGGCCGGCTTGATGGAGATTCCGCCGGTATCGAAGGTGACGCCCTTCCCTACCAGAACCACCGGGGGGCCTTCCGCACCCTTGTACTCCATCGCAATGAACCGCGGCTCCTCGGCGCTGCCCTGCGCCACGGCAAGGAGCGCGCCCATCTTTTCCTTGGTGATGGCGGCCTTGTCGAGGATGGTAATCTCGAAGCCGTGCCGCTGGGCCAGCTCGCGGGCCACGTTCGCGAGGTAGGTTGGAGTGGCGACATTGCCGGGGAGCACCTGCAGACCGCGAGCAAACGCCTGTCCCGCCCCTATTGCTTCACCCCTGCGGTGGCCTTGGATCAGCTCGGCCGGCCCCTCGTGGGCCAGGACGTCCATTCGCTCGAGAGGAGGCTTCTTATCCTCCGCCGGCTTCTTCATCTCGCTGTACTGCCAGGCACCCTGAGCCAGTCCCTCGGCAATCATCTGACCCGCATCCTCCGGCCCTGCCTGCCCGCGCGCCTCGGCCGAGAGATGGAAGGCGGCGCGGGGTGCCCCGAGCGCCCGGGCGCGCTTGGCGGCCACCGCGGCGGCACGGCGGATACTCGAGCGGTCCACCTCGTCCGGCTTCCCCAGACCGACCAGAAGCACGCGCGACGCCGGGCCCGGGGGGTACAGCACCGCGGTCTCCTCTCGCTTGCCGGTGAAGTCGCCCGCCGAAAGTACCCGGCCGATGGCGCCGCCGGTCTGCTTGTCGACGCCGGCGAGGGACGGGGGAAGTGGCCCGCGGGGCAGCGCGAGAGCCAGGAGCGGGGTCTCGTAGCCAGCAGGCGCGGCGGGGACGACGGAGGACTCGAAAGGCATAGGAGAGGAAGGCCGCATTAAGGGTTCTTCCTGATGGCTCACGCGGGACGGAAGGTACCGGCGAGAGCCGCCTGCGGCAACGGAGCGGGACAGGCGACAGGTCGGCGGGTGATGTAATTTGGCAATTGTGGAACCCCGCCCCTCCCTGCTGGTCAGCCAGCTGTCCGCGGCTGACGCCGAGGACGCGGTCACGGTCCTGTGTGACGCGTTCCAGGATTATCCGGTCATGCGGTACGTGCTGGGCTCCACCGGCGACTACCAGCGGCGGCTCCGCACCCTGATCGGCTTCTTCGTAAGCGCCCGAACATTCCGGCGTGAGCCGGTGCTCGGCGTCCACGACAGGACCGGAACATTATCGGCGGTGGCGGTGGTGAGCCTCCCGGGCCAGCGGGAAGCGCCCGAGGCACTCATCACCCTGCGAGAGCAGATCTGGGCCGAGCTGGGTGCAGCGGAGCGGCAGCGGTACGAGGCCTACGGTTCGGCCTGCGAGCCCTTCACCATTCCTTCCCCCCACTACCACCTCAACATGATCGGCGTTCGCCGTTCTCATGCTGGACGAGGACTCGCCCGGAAGCTCCTCGAAGCAGTGCACCGACTGTCGGACGCCGACGCCGGTTCGGCCGGCGTAAGCCTGACGACGGAGACCGAGCAGAACCTGCCGTTGTATGAGCACTTCGGGTACCGGTGCGTGGGTCACGCCGTGGTGGGCGACGGGCTGAAGACCTGGGCATTCCACCGGCCGGCGGACGGCCGGTAGTCCCATGCCGACAGTGATGGGTGGTTCCTCGCGCGCGCAGAGACCTACTCGACACGCGAGGTGCGGCTGGTTAGCCTGAACTGCGGCAAGACGACCGGCTGGCCGGTGAATTCACCCTGGGCGAAACATGGCTGATATCCAGGTCGTACTCCAAACCCACCGTGAGGCGGTCGAGGAATTTCTCGCTGCGGCCCGCAAGGTGCCCGTAGCGCAGTGGAACCAGCCCCGCGCGCCCGGCAAGTGGTCGCCGGGGCAGGTGGCCGAGCACCTGGCCCTGGCGTACGAGATGAATCGCCGGGTGCTGAACGGCGCCTTCCCCGGGACCGGTGCGCCCCGGCTCCTGCGGCCGCTGCTCCGCAGGTTCCTGCTGAACCCCGTGCTGAAGCGCGGAAAGTTTGTACCCGGCAGCAAGACACCCAAGGTCTTCCGGCCGAGCGCATCCCCCCCTCAACAGGCCCCCCTCGTCGGCCGGCTCCAGATCGCCGCGAAGGCGTTCGAAGCCGATGCCGGCGCGCTGGCGCGGGACGCCATCGAGCACCCCATCTTCGGGCAGCTCGCGCTCACCGACTTCGTGCGGCTGCAGGAGATCCACACCCGGCATCATCGCAATCAGATCGGGTCACCCACTTAGGCTCTCGTCCGCCCTACCGCCCTCTCACCTCGATGGCTCGGGGGCAAGCTTACCGCCTGATCTGGTAGGCCAACTTCACGAAGAAGCCGTCGTTCACCCGCTCCAGCCGGGACCAGTTGAACTCGCCGTCAGACTCGAGGGAGCTGCCATAGCCGAGGAAAGCCACAGTTCCCGGCGTGGGCTCGAAGGAGGCAAGCAGGTCCACCCGGAAACCGTTGAATTCCGTGGTGGGCTGGGCCGCGCCGCCCACGAACAGCGAATCCCCGGTCCGGCGGTCTCGAAGGGCGGCGCGTCGCTCCGAGCGGTACTCGCCGATCGCCCGAAAGAACAACGCCCGGTTTGGCTGGTATTCGAGCTTGAGCCGCGGGATGGTCGACCGGGCAAACTCGCTGTTGTCGAGCCGTTGCAGGCGGAGCACCGTCGCCAGGGCCGTGGCCCGAATGGTGGAGGTCGGCCTCAGCGCGACCGATCCGGTCAGCTGCCAGGCGGTGCCGGTGGTCCCCTCCTGAAAAAGCGGAGCCCGCCCGCGTCCGTAAGTCACCTCGGCTCCCAGCTTTTGCCAGGTCGGCGTGACGACCTTGACCTGTCCGGTGAACCCGGAGAACTCATCCGCCGGCTGGTAAGCCGGCCCCGCAGCACTCCCGATCGTATAGCCGGCGTAGCTGCTATCCTGAAAATTGACGAACTGCCGCTCGACGTGGCCATTGAGCTCCCAGCCTCCCCGGATCTGAAAGGTGGCGTCGAACTGCTCCCGGCCTTCGAGGCCGGGTTTGAACCCGAAGTTGTCATAGGCCCAGATCCGTTCCGGGCCGAAGAACACGGTGAGGTTTTCCAGCCGCGCGCCGCGGGCCCCATAGATCGTGAAGCGATTGAAGGCGTGCCCGGTGACGACTCCGCTCCGGAGCCGGTTGACGAACCCAGCCTGGGCGTCGAAACCCTCACCTTGTCCATTCAGCAGGTAGTTGAACCCCCAGCTTCGGCCGGTGCGGTCGTACTCGGCCTGCCAGATGGGAGCGCTGCGACTGCCGGCGGCGTCACGGGTGAAGGACCCTCCGTACTGGAACTGGGCATAGTAGAGACCCCACACGTAGCGGAAGTCCCCTGCAAGCACGCGGTTGTGGGCACCTGACTGGTCCCGGTTGGTAAAGGTCACGCCGGCGATGGAGTTCCGGCCGAGATCGCGGCGGAGCCGGGTGATGTTGAACCAGGCGTTGCCGGTATCGGTCTCGTCTACCGCCGTCAAGTGCGCCACACCCAGCTGGCCGAACTTTCCGGTCAGCTTTACTCCGCCCTTGGGGTTCACGATCCGGCGGGTGTAGACCAGCGTCTGGGGAGAGCCGAAGAGCTCGATGCCCTCGAGGAAGAAGGGCCGTTTTTCCGGGAAGAAGAGGGCGAATCGCTCGTTCACTGTGACCTGGCCCTCGTCGCTCTCCACCTGGCTGAAGTCGGGGTTGGCGGTGGCGTCGACGGCATAGCTGCTGAAGCCCAGACGCAGGTTGAGCCCGGCGTCGGGGTTCACGTCTTCGCGGGTGAACCGGCCTCCGGCCACGTCGCGGCTCCCGTCGGCGGTGGCGGTCACGAATGGCTGGGCCTCGACCGTGACACCGTGGCGCATGTCGCGGAGCCCGCTTAACGCCCCTTCCTGCCCCAGGAAGCTGGCATTGGCGCGACGCACGTCGGTCCAGGTGTCAGTGTAGCCGGTGCGCTGCACCACCCGGGTAACGTTGAATCCCCAGGTCTGCGGGGCGCCCCCAGGGTAGCGGAGGCTCCTGAACGGAATCCGGATCTCGATCTCATATCCGCGATCGGTAATCCGCCCCTTGGAGTCCCAGGTGAAGTCCGGGTTCTTGTCCACACTGCCCGGGATGAGGCTGCTGACCTGCCCCGCGCCCTCGCTCCGCACGCCGTCGGCCTGAATGCCGAGGGGGTTCACCGCGAAGAAGAACGCGCGGCGCCGGTCGTGGAAGGTATCGAGGTCGAGCACGATCTGGTCGTCGTTGTCGATGTTGTCCCGGTCGGCCACCGTGGCCCGGATGGAAGCCGGGTTCCGGTCGTGCGCGATGATCCCGAAGTGGATAGCGTCCGCGGCATACCACACGAGCACCTCCGTGGCCTCCTCCGCGGGCCGGCCATCCACCGGCTGGTACTGCCAGAAGCCGGTCAGGCGGGTCGCACGGGTCCAGACCGGCTCATCGAGCCGTCCGTCAATCTGGACGGCGCTTTCCAGCCGGGGAATTTCCGCCGTGGGCGAGCCTCGGCCCTCGACGACCAGGGCGGAGCTTGGGCCGGAACCCTGAAGGAGCAACAGGAGCGCGAGCACAGTCCACTGGGTTGTGATTTGAGGTCGGCCGGGGGAGCCGGAATGAAAAGTACTCTCCAGAAAATGTACGGGAAGATGGAGGAAGGGGTTGATCCAATCTGAACTCCATGCTTACGTGAACCCCACAGCCAATGCCCATACTGAGATTGCCCGGTGGCAGGAGCGCCTCGAAGCGCTTCGCGCCTCTTCCGGTCTTCTTCATTGTCGCGCTGATGGCCTGAATTGGTAGCCGGCGGCGCGGGAGGGCCTGATCCGCTACATCCTCGAGCTGCTCGGCGTCGCCGTCTTCGCCATCAGCGGCACCCTCGCCGCCGGCCGAAAGAGTCTGGACTGGCTCGGGGTGGCGGTCATCGCCATCGTCACCGCCATTGGCGGGGGGACTCTGCGCGACGTGCTGCTTGACCGCCACCCGATCTTCTGGATCGCGGATTCCAGGTATCTCCTGGTGATTCTGGGAGCGACCGGGTTCACGCTCATGTATCTGCATTTACGGATTCCGACCCCGCGCGCGCTTCCGGTCGCCGACGCCGTGGGTCTGGCGTTCTTCACGATTGGTGGCGTGCAGATCGCGCAGCAAGCCGGCTTGAGGGGAATGCTCGCCGCGCTTATGGGGGTCATCACCGGAGTGGCCGGCGGGATGCTCCGCGACGTGCTTTGTGCCGAGATCCCCCTGATCCTCCGGCGCGGGCAGCTCTACGCCACCAGCGCCATCGTGGGCGCGGCGCTGTATCTCGGACTCGAACGCTCCGGCCTGACGCGGGATGCGGCCGCACTGCTGGGAATGGGAATCATCGTCGCGGTCCGCTTTGCGGCGATTCTCTGGCGGCTCGAGCTGCCGGTGCTGAGTCTGGAGGAGCAAGACCGGAAGGGCTGACCATGCTGGTTCTGCTGAGCGATCTGCATCTCACGGACGAACGGGTGGCCCGGAATGTGAACCCCGAAGCATTCCGCTTGTTCGAGACTGAGGTGGCCGGGACGGCCCGGAAACGAGGGGCCCGGGAGACGCAGGTGGTGCTGCTGGGCGACACGATCGACCTGGTGCGAAGCGATTACTGGCTCCGAAAGAACCTCGCGCCGGAGGAGCGCCCATGGGGGGGCAAACTGGATCCGGAAACCGGGATGAATTCCGAGGTCCCCGCCATCGAACGGCAGTTCCGCGCCGTCCTGCACGATATCCTGCAGTCACCCGCCGCCCAGCAGCTGGTATCCACCTTCGCCGCCCTGGGGCGGGACACCCCGGGCTTTTCCGTGCGCTACGTCATCGGCAATCACGACCGGGTGCTCTGGAATTTCCCCGCGCTCCAGGCCGAACTCAAGAAGGCCATTCCCCAGATAGCCGGGTTCTCCGCGAGTCTGGAGTCCGAGGAATACGGCGTCCTCGCCCGTCACGGCCACGAGTGGGACCTGAACACCCACGGCTGGGAATTTCGCAACAAGGTGCTCCTTCCCCGCCAGAATGTGGGCCGCTTCTCTTCCGAGGCCTACCGCGTCATGGCCATCGGCGAAGCAGTGACGGCAGAGCTGCTGGGCGGATTGCTCTATCATGCGGCCGAGCTGGGTACGCCGTCAGCCATCCTGGAACAGCTCAAGGACGTGAACAACCTCCGGCCCATGCTGCACGTCTTCGAGTGGCTCGACTGGATCGGCGCGCACGAGACGCTGGAAGAGCAGCAGCGGCTGTATGAGGCGCTTCGCCTCGGCCTCGACGGCCTCCTCGGCTGCAGCCTGGCAAAGCACTGGGACCGCATGCGCACCGATATCTTCGTCTCGGCCGACCTGATTGACCGTCTGCAGCAGGCTCGCCGGCTGATCCTGGGACCCAACTTCGGGACGTTTCGGGGACGGATCCAGGGTCTCAAGCGCCTGGAGCGGACCTTCCCCTTTCTGTTTCGGGAGGAGGAGACCCTCCTGGAAGGTGCCCGGTCGGAGCAGGTGTTCCGCAGTCCTGCGCCCGGAAGCCGGATCCAGCGGGTGATCTACGGGCACACTCACCGCGCTCGTTATGACTATTTCCGCGGGAACCAGGACGGCACGGTGCAGATGTACGTGAACACCGGCACCTATCTGCCGCTCATTACCGAAGCACAGGATGGTGAGTCGTTCGCCAGCTCCATTCAGATGGTGTATGTCTACCTGTACCGGGCGGACGAGGACGTGGAGACCAAGCAGCCGGGCACCACGTCCATGGACATCTGGACCGGTATCCGACGAAAAGTCTACCGCTAGCACGAGCTCACACGATATGAGCTACGCCACAGAACCCAAATGCTGACGGCTGCTCTAGCAGCGCTGGTGCTCGCGGCGGCAGTTGCCGGCATCCTCTTCGTGACCCGGCGCGGCCGGCGGCCCGGCATCCGGCCGGCCAGCGAGCTCCAGCGCGAGTACCGGCTCTACGCACAGAACCGCCCCGTTGTCCGGCTGGATCCGTCCCAGGTGCCGCCCAATCTGCGACATCTCGTGCCCCTGGCCGAAAAGTGGGGGATCGGCGACGACATCATGCGGGGCGATTATATCAACCGGGTAAACGACGCCGCCAAGCGGGAGCTGCATGACTCCTTCTATGGACCCTATGAGGAGATCACCGCCTGGCTGAGCAGCTTCGGCGACCGGCCCATGTCGGATGAGGCCGCTGCCTTCATGTACGCGCTGGGGGCGCTGGATGAGATGGGGTATTTCATCCTGGAGGAGAAAGCCAAGGGCGGAAGGCCGCCATCGACGGCGCTATTCCACCTGCTGCAGCCGGAAGTCGCCGGCGGATGGGGGCCCCACACCGAAGCCCAGCGCCATACCCATCCGCCCACTGTCACCCACCTCCATTACGAGTTCGAGGGATGGTCCGGCGACGACTTGCTCACCACCTTTCCTGAGTTCATCGTCACCGAAAATCTGGCTCGGGCCCTGGAGCAGAGCGGCCTCACCGGCTTCCGACTTACGTCAGTCGAAACGTCGGCAGGCGGGATGTGGATGCAGATGCACGAACGCCGCCCGCTACCCTCCTGCCGCTGGCTCAAGATTACCGCCCCCGCCGGGGGAGCGGATTTCGGGCGTACCAACCTGGCGGATCTTGTGGTGTCGCAGTCGGCCCTGGACTTCCTAAAAGGGTTTACGCTGACGAACTGCCTGATCACTCCCTGGAAAGGTTAGCGTGATCCTTTACCTGATCCTCGGTTTCCTCCTGCTCGCCTCGATTGCTCCGTCGCTGGCCTCGCCCGGTTCGGTGACCCGGCCCCTGCGATTCCTCTTCGTGTTCGCGGTCTACCCGGCGTTCGGTGCCATTGCGATTTTTGAGAGCGCCGCGGTGGCCGGTGTGCTGTGGTTGATCCTGGGCGTGA
>DASVGF010000261.1:0-2183 GCA_036379675.1 Gemmatimonadales bacterium
AAGGGCGGCCGCACTCTCGATCATCCCCACGACCACCGGCGCGGCCAAGGCCACCTCGCTCGTCCTGCCCGAGCTCAAAGGGAAGATCGATGGTGTATCGCTCCGGGTGCCTACGCCCGACGTGTCCGTGGTAGCTCTCACCTGCGTCGTCCAGAAGGCCACCTCAGCCGATGAGGTAAACAACGCTTTTCGAGAGGCGGCCAAGGCCGGCCCTCTCAAACAGGTGCTCACCGTAAGCGATGAGCCACTGGTCTCGACCGATTACATCGGCTCGCTGCAGTCGAGCACCGTCGACGCCCTCTCTACCAGCGTGGTGGGAGGAACGCTGGTCAACGTGACCTCCTGGTACGACAACGAGATGGGCTACTCCGCCCGCTGCGTGGACCTGCTCCGGTACATCGGCTCGCGGTGAAGCGCACGCTCGAATCGCTGGACCAGGCGTCGCTCGATGGCCGGCGGGCGCTGGTGCGGGTGGACTTCAACTGTCCCATCAAGGACGGGAAGGTCACCGACGACACCCGGATCCGGGCAGCCCTGCCGACCATCAAGTATCTCCGTGACAAGGGTGCCCGCGTCGTGCTGTTGTCCCACCTGGGCCGCCCGAAGAAAGGACCCGATCCCCAGTTCTCGCTTCAACCGGTCGTTCGGGCATTGGAAACGCTGCTGGGCGCCCCGGTGACCTTCCTGGCCGACCCCACCGCCGCCGAGAACGTCACCGTGACCAAACGGCTCCCCCGTGGCGGTGTGGCGGTGGCGGAGAACACGCGGTTCTATCCCGGCGAGGAGAAGAACGACGCCGCCCTGGCGGAACGATTCGCCGCTTTGGGCGATCTCTACGTGAACGACGCGTTCGGCTCCGCCCACCGGGCCCACTCCAGCACCGAGGCTATCGCCCGCATCCTCAAGCCGGCGGTGTCGGGCTTCCTGATGGAGCGGGAGCTGCGCTATCTGGGCGAGGCGCTGCACGATCCCAGGCGTCCCTTCGTCGCCGTCCTGGGCGGGGCCAAGATCAGCGGCAAGATCGATCTCATTGAGGCGCTCCTTCCCAAGGTGGATCAGATCCTCCTCGGAGGAGCCATGGCGTGCACCTTTTTCAAGGCGATGGGGCTGGAGACCGGGAAGTCGCTGGTCGAGCCCGACCGGGTAGACCTCGCGCGCGACCTGATGAAAAAGGCGGGCAGGAAACTGGTGCTGCCGGACGGCGCGGTTATCGCGCGCGAGCTCGCTCCCGACGCCGAGCGCCGTACCGTCGCGCGAGATGCCATCCCGCCCGGCTGGGCAGTGTACGACATCGACCCGGCCACCGAGAAGAGCTTCGCCAAGATCATCGAGGGCGCCGGGACGGTGGTGTGGAACGGCCCCATGGGGGTGTTCGAGACACCGCCCTTCGACCATGGAACCCTCGCGGTCGCCCGGGCCATGGCGGCCGCCACCGGGAACGGCGCCGTCACCGTCATCGGCGGCGGCGACTCCGCGGCGGCAGTGGCACAGGCGGGGCTGGCCGACCGGATCACCCACGTGTCTACCGGCGGCGGTGCGTCGCTGGAGTTTCTCGAGGGGAAGGAACTGCCCGGCGTCGCGGCGCTGGATGAGGTGTAAGTGACGGAGAGATCTCTCATCTTTGCCGCCAACTGGAAGATGAACCTGGGTCCGTCCGAGGCTCGGGCCTACGCAGCCAGGTTTCTCCCGCTCGCTTCCCGGGTTGAGGGTCGGCGGCTCTGGGTGTTCCCCCCGGCGGTGTCGATTGCAGCCGTGGCGGAGGCCATGAAGGGCCGGCCCGACGTCACCATTGGGGCGCAGAACGTCCACTGGGAGCCCAAGGGCGCTTTCACCGGCGGCATCTCGATTCCCATGGTAACCGAGGTGGGCGCGCGGGCCACGCTGGTGGGGCACTCGGAACGGCGCCACCTCTTCGGGGAGACCGACGAGCAAGTGGGTAAGAAGACGCGGGCTGCGCTCGCAGCGGGCATTACGCCCCTCGTGTGCGTGGGCGAGACGCTGGCCGAACGCGACGGTGGCCGCACCGAACAGGTCATTACCCGGCAGGTTGGCGCCGTGCTCCAGGCGCTGCGGCCGGCGGACTGGGAGCGGGTGACCCTGGCCTATGAGCCGGTCTGGGCCATCGGTACCGGCAAGAACGCCACTCCCGACGATGCGGCGCAGATCCACGAGCTCATCCGAAT
>DASVGF010000262.1:0-3667 GCA_036379675.1 Gemmatimonadales bacterium
CTCTTCTTGATCTCCTCGTCGAAGAGCTCCTTGAGGTTCCCGTCCCGAAGCCCTTCCTGCCGCTTCCCTGGATGGTAGACGACCATGTCGGAAATGAGCGCCCGGGCCAGCCTCTTGGCCTTGAGCGTGGGATCCTGGGAGAGAAACGGGTTGGTGGGGCGGCTGCCGGCCGGGACGGCCGGTTTCGACTGAGGCGGTGCGGCCGCTCCCGGTTTCGGTGATTCGGGAGCCGGTGCGGCAGGCCGGGCGGCGGGAGCGGGAGCCGCGGCCGCAGAAGCCGGCGTCCCGGCCGCGGGGCGGGCCGGGGCCGCGGGTCTGGGTGGTGCCCCAGGGGCGACCGGAGCAGCGGGGCGCGGAGCCGGAGCAGCCGGGCTGGGTGCCGCAGGGCTCGCTGGCCCTCGCGGGGGCACCCCGGCAGGCGCCGGGGGTCGGACGGGTTCGGCTCTGGGCGGAGCCGGCGGCTCCGCCCTGGGTGGGGCTGGCGGCGGGACCGGCCGCGAGGGCTCTGCCCGGGGAGGCTCCAGCCGCGGAGCTGGTTCAGGCCGGGATGGAGCTGGCGCGGACCGGGCCGGCTCGGCCTTGGCGGCGGGAGCGGGCGTGCCCTGCTCCACTTCCCGGCGCACGGCAAAGACCGCGTTGCAGACAGCGCAACGGGCCCGGACGCCGGCCTCGGGAACCTTGGCGGGATCTACCCGATAGATCGTGGCACAATTGGGGCACGTGACGTTCATCGCATGGTCCTCAGGCCTGCTCCCTGGATCCCGATCCGCGCTCTTCTCCGGTGACGCCCTGCCGCCGGTCCACCACGAACACGGAACCGGGGAGCGTCTTGGCGTAGCTCTTCAGTTCGGTGGCAAGCTCGCTCACCTGGGCCGGATGCGCAAATCGCCGGTGCCGGTTGGTGACAATCCCGATCGACAGGGTCATGAGCGGCACCCGATGCAGCTGGCCCCGCCGGTCCTTGCCGAAGAAGTACCCCGCCCGCCGGTCCTGATCGTTGTACTGCAGCGGGATGAGCGAGTCGAAGACCTCGAGGATCTCGCTGCAGACGGGGCTGATCTCGCCGGCGGGGATAATGAAGATGAAGTCATCTCCGCCAATATGACCCACGAATCCGCGGGAGCCCATGAGGCCCTTGACGACGTCGTGGAGGATCCGGGACAGAATGTATATGACGCGGTCGCCGTCGTAATAGCTGTAGCGGTCGTTGAATTCCTTGAAGTGATCGAGGTCGGCGTAGCAGACCGCGAACTCCTGATTCGACTCGAGCCGGCGGCGGATCTCCCGCTCGATCTCGGTGGTGCCGGGCAACCGGGTTGACGGGTGCACCGACACGTCGCGCTCGGTGCGCACCAGCATCGCATCCAGCCGCGAACGCTGCTCCGCAGGTGAAAACAGGCCGGTGATGACCTCATCCGATCCCGAGGCAAACCAGGCCTGGACCTGGTCGGGGTGATGGGTACCGGCCAGGGTGGCCACCGGCACGATGGCGGTAAAGGCGTCGCTCTTCAGTCGCCGGACCAGCCCTGCACCGGTTGTCCCGGAGTGGTCGCCATCCACAAAGAGCAGGCAGGGGTGGCCCCGGAGAACAATCGACTCAACCTCGTCAGGCTGGTTGAAGACAAGCAGGGGAAACGCATGGGCGGCCGCCCACTGGCGCACCAGGGCCGGCACCGGACAGCCGTCCGGCGAAAAGAAGAGAATCGTCGGGCGAGTCCGCACCCATTGCCTCTCGTAAGAAGTTACGTCTGGCTAACTTAGGTCCCCCGAAGGGACAAGTCAAATACGGCGCTGTCCCCCACCTCCTGGGCCCTCCGGCCGGGCCTGATCAGCAGGATCAGGGCCACGAGTGCAGAAAACCGCAGTCAGCGTCAGTTTTTGCTGGGGATGGGAGCGAGCTACAACGGCTTGGCTTCGTCGATCAGCATGATGGGGATGCCGTCCTCGACGGTGTACACCAGCCGGCAGGAGTGACACACTAGCGACTCGGGGGAGCGGCGGTACTCCAGCTCTCCTTTACACTTGGGGCACACCAGGATCTCGAGCAGCTCGGGGGCGAGGCTCATGCGGACTCCTTGTCAGAGGAGGGGGGCGGGAAACCCGAAGCGGGCCAGCGCACCCGAGCTCTTGCGCCAGTTGGGTAGCGCCTTGACCCAGCAGTCGAGGTAGACCGGAGCGCCGATCATTTCCTCCAGGCGGGCGCGGGCGTGGGCACCGAGGGCCTTGATGGTGCGGCCGGCCTTCCCGATAACAATCGCCTTCTGCGTCTCGCGCTCGACGAAGAGCGTGACTCGAATGTACATGGGACGCTCCGCCTCGCGAAACTCCTCCACTTCGGCGGTGAAGGAATAGGGCAGCTCATCCTCCAGCAGGTCAAAGGCCGCCTCCCTCAGATACTCCACCACGAAGAATCGCAGCGGCTGGGTCCCGACATCCTCAGGGTCGTACTCGAACTTACACTCGGGGAGGAACGGGCGGATGCGGGCCAGCAGGGGCAGGAGCCCGTCGGTCCCAACCGCCGCGACGACCGGGCTTTCGCGTTCGAGGGCCGCGCGCCGGTGGGCCGGGAGGAGGTCGCCTTTCGTATACACGGCGAGCGTAGGGACGCCGAGCGGCTGGGCCAGACCGGCCAGCGTTTCAAAGGCCGGGGCGGGAGCGTCGGCGGCGGGGTGGAGGTGCAGCACCAGATCCATTCGGCCCGCCGTCTCGAGCGCCAACTCCCGCATGCGGCTCTGCAGCAGATAGCCGGGATCGATCAAGCCGGGCAGATCGTGAAAGATGTACTGGGTGTCGTTGTCGGTCCGGATCCCGGTCACGGGGAGGCGGGTGGTCTGAGCCTTGGCGCTGACAATCGCGAGATGCTGGCCGACCAGGGCGTTGAGAAGGGTGGATTTGCCGACGTTGGGGGCGCCGGCGAGGGCGATATGGCCGGTTCGAGGCATGGGGGAAGATAAACAGAAAGCCCGGACTCCTTTCGGATCCCGGGCTTTCAAAGAGAAGCTGGCAACGGCCTACTCTCCCACCACCTCTCAGTGGCAGTACCATCGGCGCTGCAGGGCTTAACTGCCGTGTTCGGAATGGGAACGGGTGTGGCCCCTGCGCGCTAGTCGCCAGCCGTTTTTGAGGCTATGGGCTCTTAGCTATTGGCTCTAAGCTCCTCGTTTGATGGAGTAGCTCAGAGCTAATAGCTAATAGCTTCTAGCCGACAACGAAGCATGGATGGTTGGGCAATGCGAAGAAGAAGAGATCAAACTTCACGGGCGATTAGTACCGCTCGACTGAAGCGCTTGCGCGCCTTGCATCTGCGGCCTATCAACCAGGTAGTCTCCCTGGGCCCTTCAGGGGGCTTATGCCCCAGGAGTGTTCATCTTGGGAAGAGTTTCCCACTTAGATGCTTTCAGCGGTTATCTCCGCGCGACATCGCTACCGGGCGATACCCCTGGCGGGATAGCCCGTACACGAGCGGTCGCTTCGTCTCGGTCCTCTCGTACTAGAGACGACGTCCCTCAACACTCCCACGCCCACAACGGATACAGACCGAACTGTCTCACGACGTTCTGAACCCAGCTCATGTACCACTTTAACCGGCGAACAGCCGGACCCTTGGGACCTTCTCCAGCCCCAGGATGTGATAAGCCGACATCGAGGTGCCAAACCGCGCCGTCGA
>DASVGF010000263.1:0-6050 GCA_036379675.1 Gemmatimonadales bacterium
GCGGCGCCGCGCCAGCCAGGCGCCCACGCCGAAGGCGAGCGCCAAGACGGGTGAGAGAACCAGCAGCAGCGGCGCGTCGAACGTCACGGGACCCGGACCACCAGCGTGGTCGCCACGAGGAGCTCGAGCGCGAGCGCCCCCAACCCGAGGAGAATGAGCGGCCGGGTGGTCTCGTCGTAGCGGGTATACCGCGTCACCTGTATCGGCGTCTTTTCCAGCTCGTCGATCTGCCGGAAAATCCGGCTGAGGGCCTCACTGTCCTTGGCGCGGAAGTAGCGACCCCCGGTTTTCTGGGCGATCTCCTGGAGCAGGGGTTCATCGATCCTGACCGGCAGCAGCTCGTACCGGAAGCCGCCCAGGCCTCGTCCAGTCGGGATGGGGGCTTCTCCAATGGTGCCCACCCCGATGGTGTAGACCTTGATCCCGAATGCGGCCGCCGTGGCCGCCGCCGTGCGCGGGTCGATCAATCCCTTGTTGTTCTCGCCATCGGTCAACAGGAGAATCACCTTCGACTTGTCGGGCGCGCGACGAAGCCGATTGACCGCCGTGGCGAGGCCGCTGCCAATGGCGGTGCCATCCTCCAGGCTCCCGATCTTGAGATCCATCACCGCCTGCTCGATGACGGGGTAATCCAGCGTCACGGGTACCTGGGTCAGCGCCTCGCCGGCAAAGGCCACCAGCCCGATCCGGTCCGCACTGCGCCCGCGGATGAACCCTACCGCCTGCCGCTTGGCCACCTCGAGCCGGTTGGACGGAGCAAAGTCTTCCGCCAGCATGCTGCTGGAGATGTCGATGGTGATGACGATCGCGATGCCTTCCTTTTTCACCTCCACCGTGTCACCCCCGATCCGCGGACCGGCAGCGGCCAGGCCGAGGGCGATGAGCACCAGCGCCCGCAGGGCGGGCGGCAATACTACCCACCAGCGCCGCCGCCCGGCCTCCGCCGCCAGGGTGACATCGCTGTACCTGGCTGCCGGCACTTCACGCCGCCGGCGCAGCCACCACCACAGCCCGAGGGCGAGCAACAACAGCAGAAGGACCCAGGGGCGGGCGAAGCTCACGCCGCGCTCCGCAGCAGTCGGTCGCGCAGATCGAGGCTGGAGCGGGAAAGCTCCAGCACGTCCGGGGAGGGCGACACGCCGAAGCGCGCATCATCCAGTGCCCGCAGCAAATCGCCCAGCTGATCGAGGGGCCACTCGGGTCGCGCCGCGGCGATTT
Organism: Gemmatimonadales bacterium; assembly: GCA_036379675.1. GTDB lineage: Bacteria > Gemmatimonadota > Gemmatimonadetes > Gemmatimonadales > GWC2-71-9 > CAVVWJ01. The sequence goes on from DASVGF010000263.1 coordinate 1,219, forward strand.
CGGCGAGCACTCGCTCTGTATCCAACGCCGGATGCGCGGCAGCGACCCGTTGAGCCAATGCCGTGCGGAGCCGCAGCGTCGAAATGCCCGCGACGGCGCGGTATTCCCCTGCGTCGGCCCAGCGGTGCAGCGGAGGCTCCAGCGCTTCCGCCGGCAGGACGAGAGGCTGAGCCCTGGTCGGCTTCCCACGCCGGCGCCACCACCAGTGCACCGGGAGCAGCAGGACCGCCCCTGCGGCCCACAGCAGGACCAACGGCCCCGGGGTTACCATCTGGCGCGAGACCAAAGCCGCGCGCGGCTGAGGAGGGATGATGGAATCCGCCGGCACCGGCGGCAGCACACTGGCGATCTGGAGCCGCAGCCGCGCTCCCGGCAGCGAATCGACCGTTCCGCCGGGGCCGAGCAGCAGCGGCCCCGGCAGCTCGATCTGGTGTCGTCCCGGCCGCCAGACCGCCACCGGATACGCGATCTGTGCGGAGTCACCAGCGGACGTGAGCCGGGCGCGGCCGAGCAGCTCGATCGGCTCCGGCGCCTCCCAATCCGCGGCTCGAACGGCGTAGCCCGCCGGTACGGCGATGGACTGAGTGAGCCAGACCGTATCTCCCACCGTCGGGGGGCGCTCCTGGGCGGAGAGGGCCGCCGCCGGGGTGGCCAGGAGGAGCGAGCGAACGAGCCGGCGCGCGATCCGCATCAGCCGCGGTGGATCCGGCGGGCCCGAAGTGCAAAGGCACGCCGCAAGGGGATCGCGTAGTCCTTGCCGGTCTCGAGGCGGACGTGATCGGCCCCTGCCGCTGCCAGGGCTCGGGCTCGATCCTCGCGCCGCCGGTGGGCCAACCGGGCCAGGCGAGTCCGCACCTCGCGGCTGCCGGTGTCGACCAGAACGCGACGGTCGGACTCGGCATCGACGATCTCGATCCACCCGGATTCGGGCAGCTCGTGCTCCCGCGGATCGTCCACCGTGATGGCAACCACCTCGTGGCGTGCTCCCAGCCGCCGCAGCGGGCGCTCCCATCCCTCGGCGATAAAGTCGGAGAGGACCACGACAATGCTGCGGTGGCGGAGCACGCGGCTGGCATAGGACAGAGCCACACCCAGGCTGGTGCGGCGTCCCGCCGGCTGAAAGGCGACCAGATCACGGATGACCCGCAAGGCGTGGCGCCGGCCCTTGCGAGGCGGCACCACCCGCTCGACGGTATCGGAAAAGAGAAGCGCGCCGACCCGGTCGTTGTGGTGGGCGGCGGCCAGCGCCAGCACGGCAGCGATCTCCACCGAGAGCCCCGCCTTGGTAACCGGCTCGCCGAAGCGGGTGGACCCCGATTGGTCCACCACCAGCATCACCGTGAGCTCGCGCTCTTCGGTGAAGGTCTTGACGTAGGGGCTTGCCAGCCGGGCCGAGACATTCCAGTCGATGGATCGGAAATCGTCGCCGTGCTGGTAGCCGCGCACCTCGGCGAACTCCATGCCCTGCCCGCGGAAGACCGACCGGTACTCGCCGGCAAAGAGCGACCCGACGAGTCCGCGGGTACGGAGCTCGATGGATTTGACCTGTTTGAGAATCTCGGGGGAGACGGCTGGCATGGAAGTCGGGAGTCAGGAGTCAGGAGTGGGAGTCGGGAGTCTCCTGACTGCCGACTCCTGACCCATCACGGAACCCGAAGCGCGCCGAGCACGCGCGTCACCACGTCATCGGTCGTCACGTCTTCGGCTTCCGCCTCGAATGTCAGCACGATGCGGTGGCGGAGAACGTCCGGGGCCAGCGCGCGCACATCCTCGGGAATGACGTAGGCTCGATCCCTGAGGAAGGCGTGGGCCCGGGCAGCCTGGGCCAATGCGATGGACGCGCGGGGAGAACCGCCAAACGCCACCAGCGGCTTGAGATCGTTGAGGCCCACCAGGCCCGGGTCGCGGGTGGCGCGCACCAGATCCACGATGTAATCCACCACCTTCTGGTCCATGTACAGGTTCGCGATGGCGCTGCGCGCCGCAAGTATGCCGGCGGGCTCGAGCAGACGGTCCACCGTGATCTCCTGGCCACCACTCATTCGGAGGAGCACTTCCTTCTCCTCGTCCCGGGTGGGGTAGCCCACCCGAACCTTGAGCATGAACCGGTCGAGCTGCGCCTCCGGCAGCGGATAGGTGCCTTCGCTCTCGATCGGATTTTGGGTGGCCAGAACCAGAAACGGCTCCTGCAGCGGGTACGTGGTGCCGCCGATGGTGACCTGGTGCTCCTGCATGGCCTCCAGCAACGCCGCCTGGACCTTGGCCGGGGCCCGGTTGATCTCGTCCGCCAGGATGATCTGGGCAAACAGCGGCCCCTTCTTGACGTGAAATTCCTGGCTCTTCTGGTTGAAAACCATCGTGCCGATCACGTCGGCCGGCAGGAGATCGGGGGTGAACTGTATTCGAGAGAACGAGGCGTGGATGATCTCGGCCAGGGTGCGCACGGCCAGCGTCTTGGCCAGGCCCGGCACTCCCTCCAGCAGGATGTGACCGCCGGTGAGCAGTCCCACCAGGAGCCGCTCCACCATGGCATCCTGCCCCACGATACGCCGGGAGACTTCCTTCAGAATCCGGGGCAGCGGCAGCAGCTCGGCGGGCTTCGTCGTCAGCTTGGGGGCGCTCACCTCGTCTGGCTCCTCGGTAGCGGTGCAGGAATCATGATCGTGGGCTGGTGTCTTCCGGACGCCGGGGCGATACCCTCGGTTTCACGACTGCTCGGGGTCGAGGCGCACCGCCTTGTAAAGGGCGGCCTCTTCCCGAGGGGTGAGCGGACGATACCTCCCGGGGGCCAGGTCGCCCAGGCGAACCGGTCCATAGGAAAGTCGGGCCAGGCGATCGACCTTGAGCCCCAGCGCCTCACACCACCGGCGCACGATGCGGTTGCGGCCTTCCTCGAGGGTGAGGTCGAGGATACTGCGGCCATCGGTGCCGGGCCGCACCTTGACCTCGGTCGGAACGACGGGACGTCCGTCGATCACGATGCGCTCCCGGGCCGCCGCGGCAATCTCGGCGGTGGGCCGGCCATGAACCAGGGCGGTGTATCGCCGGGGGATCCGATACCGAGGGTGCGTCAGGCGGTGCACCGCCTCGCCGTCGGTGGTCAAGAGCAGCAGTCCGGTCGTCATCACATCGAGCCGGCCCACATACGTCAGGGCCGCCGACTGCGGGATGAAGTCGAGCACCGTGCGGCGGCCCTCTTCGTCCTTGGCGGTTGTAACCACCCCGAGGGGCTTGTGGAAGGCGAGCCACCGCCGCTCCTTCACCTTGATCGGCTTATTGCCGACCATGATCCGCTGGCGCTCCGGATCTACCTTCATCCCGATCGTAGCGGTCTTGCCGTCCACCCGGACCCGGCCATCCTCGATGAGCTTCTCCGCCGCGCGTCGGGAGGCGACGCCGGCCCGCGCCAACGCCCGCTGCAGACGCATTTCGCTCATGACTCCGCCTCAACGTAGGCGGCGGCATCGTCGTCGCCTTCGTTGACCGCGCGATGCGGCCGCAGCGCGATCGTCAGCTCCTCCGCCTTGGGCAGGTCCGCCAGATCACGCATTCCGAGCAGCTCGAGGAACAGGGGGGTGGTCCCATAGAGGAGGGGCCGCCCCAACGCTTCGCTGCGTCCCACCACTTCAATCAGGCCCCGTTCCTGGAGCGAGCGCAACACGCCGCCGGCAGAGACACCGCGTATCTCCTCGATTTCCAGCCGGCCCACGGGCTGGCGATAGGCGATCACCGCAAGAGTCTCCAGCGTGGCGGCGGTGAGCTTGGGCGCGCGCACCGAGAACTGCGCCCGCTCGATCGAGGCGGCGTGGATCGGCCGGCTCAGGATCTGGTAGCCGCCCGCCAGCTCGGCCAGCTCGACCCCGTGCTGATTGAAGTCATAGTGTTCCCGAAGCTGTTCCAGGGCGACGCGGACATCGGCAGCAGTGGCGTCGGGTTCGAGCGTAGCCAGCTCCTCCGCCGTCAAGGGGCGGGAGGCAGAGAAGAGCGCGGCTTCAAGCAGCTGGGCGAGCGGGGTCACGGGCGATCACCATCGGCGAGAAAGGAGTCGGCTGCAGCAGCCGAACGCTACCCCGCTTGGCCAGCTCGAGCAGTGCGAGCAGCGTCGACAGCACATCCACAATCGTTGCCCGGGAGCCGAGCGCGTCCAGCCAGCGGATTTCTTCCTGGTCGGCCAGCAGGTTCTCGATCCGCCGCGTGGCGCTCTCGACATCGAGCGGACGGGCCACCACGCGGTGGAGAACCGGAAACGGAATCCCGGCGAGCACCCGGTCCACCGCCGTAAGGAGATCGAGCAGGTTCAACTGAAGCGGCGGCGGGGGAAGCGCGGGTGGCGGAGGAAGGTAGCCCCGGGCAAACTGCTCGGCCCGCTTCTCGGCGGCACGGCCCAGCCACACTGCCACCTCTCGAATCTGCTGGTATTCCAGGAGGCGTCGGACCAGCTCCGCCCGCGGGTCTTCCCAGCCCTCCTCCTCGGAGTGGCGGGGAAGCAGCATCTGGGCCTTCAGCCGCACCAGTCTGCTGGCCATGTCGAGGTAATCGGCCGCCTGGTTGAGGCCGAGCTCGTGGACCGCCTGGAGAAACTGATCGGCAATCCGGGCAATCGGGATGTCAGCAATCTCGATCTGCTCCTCCCGGAGGAGATGCAGCAGCAGGTCGAGTGGGCCGGAGAAGGCCTCCAGTTCCACCACAAAGCCCGAGCCCGGACGGAAGGCCGTCGGGGTCCCGGGAAGGGTAGCAGGCTCGGTTACGGTCATGACTGAAAGATGTTCCACCCTGGGCCCACTCGATACGGGTAGATGACCTGGAGCAGCAGGACCATTCCCTTGTATGCC
>DASVGF010000264.1:0-11777 GCA_036379675.1 Gemmatimonadales bacterium
AACATCATCTCGCAGTTACCGTGATCGGCCGTGATGATGACGCTGCTCCCGGCCTTTTCCGCACTCGTGAGCACCCGGGTCAGGCATTGGTCCACCGTCTCCACCGCCTTGATCACCGCCGGCAGCACACCGGTGTGGCCAACCATGTCGGCGTTGGCGTAGTTGCAGAGCAGAAAATCGTGGCTCCTCGCCTCGATGGCGCGGCAGAGGACATCGGTGACGCCGGCGGCGCTCATCTCGGGTGCCAGATCGTAGGTCGCCACCCGCTGGGATGGAACCAGGCACCGCTCTTCGCCCCCGTAGGGTGGTTCGTAGCCACCGTTGAAGAAGTAGGTGACATGAGGGTACTTCTCGGTCTCCGCCGTGCGAAACTGGGTTCGCCCCTGGTCCGCCAGCACTTCCGCCAGGATCCGTGCCAGGCTGAAGGGCGGAAACGCCTGGGGGATGGCGAAGGTCTGGTCGTACTGGGTCATGGTGACCGCGGCCACGTGGGGCCGGTTGCGCACGTCGAACGCGTCGAAACCGGGCGAGGTAAGCGCGGCCACGATCTGCCGCATGCGGTCGCTGCGATAGTTGAAGAAGAAGACCCCGTCCCCTTCGCGCAGGGTGGCCACCGGGACGCCCTTCCGGACGTGCACGAGGGGCTTGATGAACTCGTCGGTCTCCCCTCTCTGGTAGGCCGCTTGCACCGCCATCACCGGGTGCTCCACCGGGGTGCCCTGGCCGTGCACCATGGCCTCATAGGCCAGGCGGGTCCGCTCCCACCGCCGGTCCCGGTCCATCCCATAGTACCGGCCGGTCAGCGAGGCGATGTCTACCTTGCTGCCCGCAATCCGGCGCATGTCCACCAGGAGGGTGCGCATCACCTCGGCACCCAGGGTGGGGGCCGAGTCCCGTCCATCGAGGAAGCCATGGATGGCGATGGACTGGACCTTGTGCCGGATTCCCAGCTCAACGCAGGCGAGCAGGTGCCGGTCGAGGGCGTGGACCCCCCCGGGGCCCAGCAGTCCCACGAGGTGCAGCGTGCCACCGGTCTGGCGCAGGCCGGCGCACAGCTGCACCAGCGGCTCGAGGCTGTAGAAATCGCCGCTCTGGATGCTTTGGGAGATGCGGACCAGGTCCTGGGGAACCACCCTGCCCGCCCCCAGGTTCAGGTGGCCCACCTCGCTGTTGCCCATTTGCCCCGGGGGAAGCCCCACCGCAAGACCGCTGGCATCGAGGAGCGCTCGGGGACTGGACCGCCAAAGCCGGTGCCAGGTGGGGGTGGAAGCCAGCTCGATAGCGTTGCCGTCACGTTCCTGGCGGTAGCCCCAGCCGTCCAAGACTACCAGGACCACTCCCGGAGCGCTTCGGTTTGACATGGGTCTCCGCGTGTTCTACAATGCGCCACTGTGATTTACGCGCCGCAATTTAGTCCGGGCCTGCGCCGGCTACCAGCCTGCGTAGCAGGGCTCTGCCTGCTTGTGACACCGGCTCTTTCGGGCCAGCAGGTGAAGCAAATTTCGACGGCCACTCGCCTTCATAAGGAGCCGGAGGGGATAGCCCTGGTGTCGCTTCCGGCGGGAACTACGGTGGAGCCCAAGCGAACCCGGGGAGAGTGGCGGGAAGTGGAGATCGAGGGCTGGATCTTCAGCAGCTCGGTCGAGCGGACCCGGCGAGATGGGTTCGACCTGGTGGTCACCGCCTCCGGAGGCGAGAATATTCGGCGGGCCCCCAACGGCGAGATCCTGGGCCGGGTACGGGGGGGGACTCTTCTCCTCAAATCAGAGACTCAGGGGGGCTGGACCCGGGTGCGCCGCACCGGATGGGTGCCCCGGAAGGCCCTCTCGCCTCGGCCGGCCCGGGCGGAGCGCGCTCCGGCGCCCCGGCCTGATTCCTCGCCGGCGGTGCAGGCCTACGTCGCCCCCCTCCCGGCCCAAATTGCAGCGCCCGCTCAGGCCCCGGTGGACCCGGTCTCAACCGACCGGGCCGAAATAGCGCGAGAGGCCACGGTCTTTGCGGCCCCGGAGGGAAGTCAGTACGGCACGCTCCAGCCGGGGGCCCCTGCCCGCGTTCTCGGACGTACCGGGGAATGGGCCAGGATTCAGTTCGAGGGATGGGTCCGAGACACTGACCTCAAGGAAGCTTCCGACAGGGCCCTGTCCGGTATCACCGCGGCCGAGGTGAGGTCCGATCCGTCGAAGTACGTTGGCCGGACCGTTGATTGGCGGGTAGAGTTGATCGCGGTCCAGGAGGCCGATGAGCTGCGGCCCGAGATGTCCAAGGGTCAGAAGTACCTCCTCACCCGCGGCCCCCTGCCCGAGCCCGGCTTCGTGTACGTGACGGTGAAGGACAGTGAGGTGGCGCAGTTCCGGGCGCTTCAGGCGCTCCAGGAGCTGACCTTGCGGGTCATCATCAAGGCGCCGCGGACCCGGTTTCTCGCCACCCCCGTGGTGGAACTGGTCTCTATCGTGTCCCAGTAGTCGAGGTCAGGAGTCCCGAGCCATGAACGACCTTCTGAAGCAACGCATCAACCGGATGCTGGATGCCGCGAGTGACGAGCGGGGATACCAGATCCTGGACTACGTCGAGTTTCTGGACAGCAAGTACGCCGAGCGGTCCCAGCCCGACAACCTTCTCAGCAAGATCACCAGTACGGTGGAAAACACCATGCGCGCGGGAAAGCTGCCGGTGCAGGCCATCACCGGGACCATGAGCCTGATGGACAGTGCAGCGAAAGTGATGAAGGGCCTGGTGGCGGCAGGGCACGCGGTAGTGGACGAGGCGGTAAAAGCCGCTGAAGAGGCGCGGCCCCGGGATGATCAGAAACCGGCGGGAAACCAGCTTTCATCTCCGCAGTAACCAGCTCCATGACTGCATCCGCCAACGCTCCCTCCGCCACTTCTTCGCCGTCCGAGTTCATCCGGGGCATCGGTCCGCTCGCCGCCATTTCACTGGTCGTGGGATCCATGATCGGCTCCGGCATCTTCATCGTGTCGGCCGACATCGGCCGCCAGGTGTCGCCCTGGGGGCCCGGCGCGCTGATCCTGGTCTGGCTGATCACCGGCGCCATGACGGTCACCGGCGCTCTGGCCTATGCCGAGCTGGCCGCGATGATGCCGAAGGCGGGGGGACAGTACGTCTTCCTCCGGGAGGGGCTCTCCCCCGCCGCCGGGTTTCTCTACGGCTGGACCCTCTTCACCGTCATTCAGACCGGCACCATCGCCGCGGTGGCGGTGGCGTTCGCCCGCTTTCTTGGCGTGCTCGTTCCCGGTGTCAGCCCGGATGTGTTTCTTCCCCTGGGGCAGGTGCACCTGCCCGGGGCTGCCGATGCCATTCAGCTGGGACTCTCAAACCAGCGGCTGGTGGCCATGGTGATGATCGCGGTACTCACCGCGCTCAACATCCGGGGCGTGACGCTTGGCGCCAACATTCAGACGGTGTTCAGTGTCGCCAAGATCGGTGCGCTGGCCGCTCTGGTGGTGCTGGGGCTGACCTTCTTCCGCCAGCCGGACGTGGCGGCGGCCAACTTCGCCAATTTCTGGGGCACGGGGGATTGGAGTTTGGCCATCCTCCCCATCATCGGGGCAGCGATGGTGGGATCGCTTTTCTCTAGCGATGCGTGGAACAATGTGACCTTCGCGGCGGCGGAAGTGCGGGATCCCACCCGGAACCTGCCCCGGGCGCTGGCGCTCGGCACCGGGCTGGTGAGCCTGCTGTATATCCTGGCGAACGTGGCCTACCTCAACATCCTTCCCTTTTATGGCGACCCGAACGGGACCGACGTCCTCTCCCGCGGACTGCAGTACGCGGCCCAGGATCGCGTCGGTACCGCTGCCGTCGAAGTAGCGCTAGGGGCGGGGGCCGCCTCGATCATGGCCATCGCGATTCTCCTGTCCACGTTCGGATGCAACAACGGGCTGATCCTGGCAGGGCCGCGGGTCTACTATGCCATGGCGCGCGACCGGCTGTTCTTCCATCAGGCCGGCGCGCTGCACCCGGTATACCGCACGCCGGTGTTTGGCCTGATCGCGCAGGCGTTCTGGGCAATGGTGCTCTGCATCAGCGGCACCTATGGACAGCTGCTGGACTACGTCGTCTTCGCGGCCCTGGTCTTCTACCTGCTCACCACCTTTGCCCTGTTCCGGCTTCGGCGCACCCGGCCCGACCTCCCACGGCCGGTCAAGGCGTTCGGCTACCCGGTGCTTCCCGCCCTGTACATGGCGGCGGTGGCGGGGTTGATGGTGGTCCTCCTGATCGAGCGTCCGCTCTACACCTGGCCCGGGCTCCTCATCGTGGCGCTAGGCATCCCGGTCTATGCTGTATGGCGGAGGCGCCAGGGAGCTTCCCCGGCCTGATTGTGATCTCCGTCGTTGTGACGCCGGGCTCAGCGTCCCCAGATTCGGGCGTTCACGCTCGGGTACCCGTTCACACTTCTATACCTGAGAATCGAGATTAATCCGGGACCGACTATGCCCAAAGCCGTTCCGAGTCAGGCTCAAGCCAGCGATGTTTCTTCCGGGAAATGCCTTACGGGGGTCCCGGGCCTCGACAGCGTCATGAGTGGGGGCTATCCGACCCACCACATGTTTCTGGTGGAAGGCGACCCCGGCACCGGCAAAACCACTCTGGCGCTGCAGTTCCTGCTCGAAGGGGCGCGCCGGGGCGAAAAGGGCCTCTACGTCACGCTCTCCGAGAACGCCGAGGAGCTCGCGGCCGTGGCGGCGTCTCATGGCTGGTCGCTCGACGGGATCGAGGTCTTCGAGCTGATGCCGGGCGAGGAAGCGCTCCGGCCGGATGCCCAGTACACGGTGTTTCACCCGTCCGAGGTGGAGCTCACCAGCACCACCCAGGCGATTTTCGAGACCATCGCTCGGGTACACCCTGTGCGAGTGGTGTTCGATTCGCTGTCCGAGCTCCGGCTGCTGGCGCGAGACTCTCTTCGGTACCGGCGCCAGATCCTGGCCTTCAAACAGTTCTTCAGCCACCACCGCGCCACGGTGCTCCTGCTGGACGACCGGACCGGCGAGGACGGTGATCTCCAACTGCGAAGCCTGGCTCACGGCGTGCTGCTCCTGGAGCAGCTGGCCCTCGACTACGGGGCGGAGCGGCGGAAGCTGCGGCTGATAAAGATTCGGGGGGTGCTTTACCGCGGGGGATATCACGATTACACCATCCGCACCGGTGGCATTGTGGTGTTCCCCCGGCTGGTTGCCGCCGAGCATCACACGCCGTTCAAGCGGGGAGCGGTTTTTAGCGGGGTGCCCGAGCTCGACCAGCTTCTGGGAGGAGGGTTGGACCGTGGCACCAGCTCGATGATCATGGGGCCCGCCGGCTGCGGGAAGACGGTGCTCGCAACACAGTACGCCTGCGCCGCGGCCGATCGGGGTGATCACGTGGCGTTTTATCTGTTCGATGAGCGGCTCAACACCTTCATCGACCGCGCCGACCGCCTAGGTATGCCGCTCTCGAAGCACGTCAAGGACGGCCGTATCCAAATCAGGCAGATCGATCCCGCGGAGGTATCTCCCGGCGAGTTCGCGCATATCATCGTGCATGCCACCAAGCGGGAGAATAGCCAGTTTATCGTGATCGACAGCCTGAACGGCTACCTGAACGCCATGCCGGAAGAGCGGCTGCTTGATATCCGGCTGCACGAGCTCCTGAGCTACCTGGCCCAGCGGGGCGCTACCACGCTCCTGACGCTGGCCCAACATGGCATGTTTGCGTCCACGGCGGGAAGTCAGGCCGAGGTCAGCTACCTGGCCGACAGTCTCCTGGTGCTTCGATTCTTCGAGTCTATGGGCGAGGTGCGGAAGGCCATCTCCATCCTGAAGAAGCGGAGTGGGCCGCACGAGCTGACCATCCGGGAGTTTCAGGTGACCAACCGGGGCGTCCGGGTGGGGGAGCCCCTGAGGGACTTTCAGGGGGTGCTCACCGGGGTTCCCGATTACATAGGTGAGAGACAGCCGCTCTTCGCGGTGGAGGGGCACGGGGGCGGTGGCGAGTAACGAGGGTGAGCAGGCAGCTTCCGGCGAGCGGATCCTCCTGCTCGCACCCACTGGGCGAGACGCCGAGCTGCTCAACTCGATTCTGGTGCAGAACGGCCTCGAGGCCGGCATCTGCCCCGACATGACCGCGCTCTGCGAGTCAATACATGATGGGGGTGCCGTGGCCGTGGTGGCGGAGGAAGGCCTCAGCGGGGCGGCCTCCGACCAGCTCGATGGCACCTTGGCTGCGCAGCCATCCTGGTCGGACTTTCCCATTATCGTCCTGCTCAGCAGCGGCGCAACCCTCGCCTCGAGCCGCGCGCTGCTCTCCCGCTTTGCCCGCCACGGCAACGTGACACTGCTGGAGCGGCCGGTGCGCACCGTCGCGCTCATGAGCACGATTCAGGCAGCCCTCCGAGCTCGACACCGCCAGTACGAGGTCCGCGATCATCTGAGCCAGCGAGCCGCGGCCCAGGCCGCGCTGGAGCGCAGCGAGTCGCGCTACCGTTCGCTGGCCCTGGCGTCGGCCTCAATCGTGTGGACCAGCGATTCCAGCGGCACCTTTCTGGGAGACGGCAGCACCTGGGAGGCGTATACCGGGCAGGCTCCGGCGGAGTACGAGGGCTGGGGCTGGCTCAGCGCGATCCATCCGGATGACCGGGAGGCCACTGCTGCCTCCTGGCGGCGGGCCGTGGAGCGGAAGGAAACCTATTACGCGGAGTACCGCCTGTTGCGCCGGGATGGACAGTACCGGCGGGTGGTGGCGCGCGGGGTTCCCGTGCCAGGACCGGACGGCACCGACGAGTGGGTGGGCGCCTGCACCGACGTGGAGGATGAGCGGAGGGCCGCAGACCATCTGCGCCAGGCGCAGCGCATCGAAGCGGTGGGCAATCTGGCGGGCGGCATCGCGCACGAAGTAAACAATATGATGACGGCGGTCATCGGCTTCGGAGGGTTCGTCCTCAAGGGCCTGCCCGAGGACCACCCCCGCCGCTCGGATGTGTCGGAGATGGTCAAGGCGGCGACCCGCGCCGCCGGCATCACCCGGCAATTGCTGGCGTTTACCCGGCAGCAGGTGCTGCAACCCACGGTACTCGATGTGAGCGGCGTGATTACCGACGTCCACCGGATGCTCAGTGGGTTCCTCGGAGCCGACATCCAGCTCACGATGCACCTCGATCCGGGAACCGGCCGCGTGCGGGCGGACCGGGGCCAGTTGGAGCAGGTGATCATCAACCTCGCCCTCAACGCGCGGTACGCCATGCCGAAAGGCGGGCGGCTCCGGCTGCAGACGTCCGCCACCACCCTCGACGAGGAATACGCCCGGCGGCACGCGGGAATCACCATCGAGCCGGGTCCGTATGTCGTCCTCAGTGTCACCGACAACGGCGTCGGCATGGACCCGGCCACCCGCAGCCGCGCCTTCGAGCCCTTCTTTACGACCAAGCCGGTTGGCGAGGGGACCGGACTCGGCCTCTCGACCGCCTACGGGATCGTGAAGCAGTCCGGTGGATACATCTGGCTTTACAGCGAGCCGGGACATGGCACCACGGTCAAAGTCTACCTGCCCCGGGTTACCGAGCCCGTGAGCCGTCCCTCCCGCCCGGTGGTGCCTCCGCCCGGCCACGGAGAGCGCATCCTCGTGGTGGAAGACGAGGAAGCAGTCAGGATCCTGGCCCGGCGCACCCTGGAGGAGATCGGCTACCAGGTGCTGGAAGCGGCCAACGGCAGGGCGGCGCTGCAGCTGGTCATGGATGCCGACGTGGACCTGATCCTCTGCGATGTGATCCTGCCGGAAATGAGCGGCCACGAGCTGGGCCGGCGGTTGGGAGGAATCCGGCCGGAGGTGCCGCTGCTCTACATGTCCGGCTATCCGGGGCTCGAAGTGGTGGAGCGGGGGCTGATCGCTCACGACGCTCCGTTTATAGAGAAGCCGTTTACGGCCGACAGCCTTGCCCGCGCCGTGCGCGATCTTCTCACGACGGGCCGGGCCGGCCGGCGAGAAGAGCCGGCGCAGCCCTAGCTTGATTTCGCCGCAAACGACCGGTACTCTTGGAGATGGACCGACTGAATCCATGAGCGTCATCCGACCTAAGCTCGGCCTCACCTTCGACGACGTTCTGCTCGTGCCCCGGCATTCTGCCGTCCATCCGCGCGAGGTCTCCACCGTCACCCGCTTCACCCGCAGCATTTCCCTCAACATCCCGCTGATCTCCGCCGCCATGGATACCGTAACCGAGGCCGACATGGCCATCGCCATGGCCCGGGCCGGCGGCATCGGCGTGCTGCACAAGAACATGACCGTGGAGCGGCAGGCCGCCGAAGTGGACCGGGTCAAGCGGAGTGAGAGCGGGATGATTCTCAATCCCATCACGCTGGGACCCGAGCGGCCCCTGCGGGAGGCCGTCGCGCTGATGCGCCGGTTCAAGATCTCCGGGGTACCCATCGTGGACGGCCAGGGACGCCTGGTGGGCATCATCACCAACCGCGATCTCCAGTTCGAGCGGAACCTCGATCAGCCCATCAAGGACGCCATGACCAAGGACAAGCTGGTTACGGCTCCGGTGGGCACCGGACTCGACGAGGCGGAACGAATCCTGGCCGCGCATCGTATTGAGAAGCTGCCGGTAGTGGACCCCAAGGGAGTGCTGAAAGGTCTCATCACCGTCAAGGACATCTTCAAGCGGCGCGAACATCCGCTTGCCAACAAGGACCAGCATGGCCGGCTCCGGGTGGCTGCCGCGGTAGGCAGCGGAGCCGATGCCGTTACCCGGGCAAAGAGCCTGGTCAGCTCCGGCGTGGATGTGATCGTGGTGGACTCGGCCCACGGCCACAGTGAGGGGGTGCTGGCCACGGTGGATCAGCTGCGGGAGACGTTTCCCGACGTTCAGCTCATTGCGGGCAACGTGGCCACCGAGGCGGGCGCGCGGGAGCTGGTCAAGCGCGGGGTCGATGCGGTCAAGGTGGGCATCGGGCCGGGCAGCATCTGTACGACACGGGTCGTCACCGGCGTGGGAGTCCCCCAGGTCACCGCCATCATGGACTCGCTCCGTGGTGCCGACGATGTGCCGATCATTGCCGACGGCGGGGTCAAATACTCCGGAGATGTGGTCAAGGCCCTGGCCGCCGGCGCATCGTCGGTCATGATGGGTTCCATGCTGGCAGGTACCGAGGAGAGTCCGGGCGAGTCGGTCCTGGCTGAAGGCCGCCGCTTCAAGATGATTCGGGGAATGGGGAGCCTGTCGGCCATGCAGGACGGCTCGGCCGACCGCTACTTCCAGGAAGGCGAGATGGCGGCCGCCAAGATGGTGCCCGAGGGCATCGAGGGCCGGGTTCCCTACAAGGGCCCGGTGGCCGACGTCATCTACCAGATGGTGGGCGGTCTCCGCAGCGGCATGGGGTACTGCGGGGTTGGCACCATCCCGCAGCTCCAGTGCGATGTCGAAATGATTCAGATCACCACGGCCGGCTTGCGGGAGTCCCACCCGCACGACGTGACGATCACGCGGGAAGCTCCGAACTACAGCGCGTGAAAACCAGCAAGCGGTAAGAGGTGAGCGATAAGCGGGAAGCGGTCGCATGACCGTCGGTCCACCTACGACCCGCTCACTGCTCACCGCTCACTCCCTCAACGACAGGGGATCCCACCGATGAACCTGTGGGCCACGAAGTCCATCGCGGCGCTCCGGGCCGAGGCAGAGGAGACCAACGAGCGGTCGCTCAAACGCGCGCTCGGGGCCCTGAATCTCACCATGCTCGGCATCGGAGCCATCATCGGTGCCGGCATTTTCGTGCTCACCGGCATTGCAGCTGCGCTCCATGCCGGACCCGGTGTGGCCATCTCATTCATCGTGGCCGCCGTTGCCTGCGGATTGGCCGGACTGTGCTATGCCGAGATGGCCAGCACGGTACCGGTGGCGGGCAGCGCCTATACCTACTCCTACGCCACGATGGGCGAGTTTGTGGCCTGGATCATCGGGTGGGACCTGGTGCTGGAATACGCCATGGGCGCCGCTACAGTCGGAGTGGGGTGGTCGGGATATCTGGTGAGTCTGCTCGACTATTTCGGATTGCATCTCCCCACCGCCGTCACCTCGGCCCCGCTTCGCTGGTGCAGTGGGGCCGACGTCACCAATAATGTGGCCGCGTGCGTGACAGAGGGCTGGAACAAGACCGGCTCGCTCTTCAACCTGCCGGCGGCGTTCATCGTGCTGGTGGCCACCACCATCCTCGTCATCGGCATTCGGGAATCGGCCAAGGTCAACAACCTGATCGTGGTGCTGAAGGTGGCGGTAGTGCTGCTGTTCATCCTGTTCGGCCTGCAGTACGTCAACCCGGACAACTGGAAGCCCTTCATTCCGGCCAACACGGGAACCTTCGGTGAATTCGGCTGGAGCGGCGTGTTCCGGGGCGCCGGGTTGATTTTCTTCGCCTATATCGGTTTCGACGCGGTGAGTACCGCGGCGCAGGAAGCCAAGAATCCGCAGCGTGACATGCCCATCGGAATTCTCGGTTCCCTGGTGGTCTGCTCCATCCTCTATGTGCTGGTCGCGCTGACGCTGACGGGACTGGTCCACTACAGCGAGCTCAATGTGGCCCATCCGGTGGCCTATGCCGTCGAGAAGATCAGCCAGCTCTCCTGGCTCCGCCCCCTGATCACGCTTGGGGCCGTGCTCGGACTGGGCTCGGTGGTGCTGGTCATGCTCCTGGGGCAATCGCGTGTGTTCTACGCCATGTCCCGCGATGGCCTGATCGGGCCATGGGCCGGCAAGGTCCATCCCAAGTTCCGTACGCCATATCTCTCGACCATCTACGTCGGTGTGATCGTCGCCTTCATTACCGCCACGTTTCCCATTCAGATCCTGGGCGAGCTGGTGAATATCGGGACCCTGTTGGCGTTCGTGCTGGTGTGTGTCGGCGTGTGGATCCTGCGGCGCAAGCGGCCCGATCTCGACCGGCCCTTCCGGACTCCGCTGGTCCCGCTGGTTCCGATTCTCGGCGTCCTCGCCTGCCTCGGACTGATGGCCACGCTCCCGGGCGATACCTGGCTCCGGCTGCTGGTGTGGCTGGCCATCGGCTTTGTCATCTACTTCGCCTACGGACGGAAGCACAGCGTGCTGCAGCGCGAGCGGGAACGTCAACGCTAACGGGAGCCACCGATGGATCTTTTCCGACGTAAGAGCGTTACGGCGCTTCAGGCCGAGGCGGCCGGCGACAAGAGCCTCAAGCGCGCGCTCGGGCCGCTGAACCTGACGGCCCTGGGGATCGGGGCCATTATCGGTACCGGCATCTTCGTGCTCACCGGCACGGTGGCGGCGCAAAATGCCGGGCCCGCGGTGGTTCTGTCGTTCGTGCTGGCCGGGGTCGCCTCGATCTTCGCCGCCCTGTGCTACAGCGAATTCGCCTCCCTGGTGCCGATGGCCGGCAGCGCCTACACCTACGGCTATGCCACGCTGGGCGAGTTCGTGGCCTGGATCATTGGCTGGGACCTGGTGCTCGAGTACGCCCTCGCCGCCACCACCGTCGCCATCGGCTGGTCGGGCTATGTGGTCTCGTTCCTCACCGATCTGGGCATCCACATCCCGGCCCAGTGGCAGGCGGCCCGCGGAACCGTGGTCACCTTGGGAGACGGCACTCAGGTCACCGCCCTGTTCAATCTGCCGGCCGTCTTTATCATCGCCGTTATCACCACTCTCCTGGTGGTGGGCATCAAGGAGTCGGCCTCGGTCAACAACGTGATCGTCCTCATCAAGGTGGCGGTGGTCCTGCTCTTCATCGCCCTGGCCGCGTCACACGTGAACCCGGACA
>DASVGF010000265.1:0-15132 GCA_036379675.1 Gemmatimonadales bacterium
GAGCAGATCAAGTTTCCCGCGGTCGGCCGCTGGGCGGAGTACAAGGCGCTGTACGACAAGAAGGATCCCTACACCATCCGCTATGCCGTGGTCGGAAGCGAGAAGCGGGAGGGCAAGGACCTGAAATGGGTCGAGCTCAGGATGACCGGCGCCACCAAGGACAAGAATCTGATCTACCAGATGCTCGTGCCCGGCTCTCCCACCGAGATGGGGAATGTGCAGGAGATCGTGTTCAAACCGGGGCAGAAGCCGGCCATGAAAATGAATGGCATGATGCTCAACATGATCCGCGGCCAGATGGAAAAGCAGTCGGTTCTGAGCGAGCTGTGCCGCGACGTGGCCCTGGTGGGGTCGGAGAGCGTAACCGTGCCTGCCGGCAAGTTCCAGACGAGTCACTTTCGCAGCGAGAAATACTCGTCCGACAGCTGGGTGTCGCCCGATGTCCCCTTCGCCCTGGTCAAGTCCGTGGGTGAGAAGCACGATATGACCCTGCAGGCCGTCGGGTCGGGGGCCAAGCCTTCGATTACCGAGAAGCCGCGGGAGATGCCAGTGATGGGAGGTCCATCCAAGAACTGAGTGCGCGTTTCACTCTGACACTGTCAGAGCCACCACCCTGCCAAAGTTGCAGAAGGTTTCGCTTCTGCAGCGCTATCTCAGTCTGCGCCCCATAACAGCCCCGCAACTGACCATCCCGCCATGCTTTACCTAAGGTGTTGATTTCTCGCAGCTTAGGCAGTATATTGGCCGACTTAATTTTGGCTCGGCCTCAGTCGTGGCTGTTAACCGAGCAGGGGACACGGGTCCCGTAGGAGGCTATGAGCGTGACAATCAAGGCACGTGGGAAGCGCCGACCGGTGCGTCCGGCACAGATCGCTCGCGCCATCGATGAGGGTCGCGAGAGTCTCGATCTCTATCTCGATGAGATCAGCCGAGTTCCCCTCCTGAATCGTGAGGAGGAGATGGAGCTTGCCCGGAAGGCGTTCAAGGGAAACGTGGCCGCTCAGGAACGGCTGGCGCGCCACAATGTCCGGTTCGTAGTCTCGGTGGCCAAGAAGTTCCAGAACCGGGGTGTCCCACTGGTCGATCTGATCGGCGAGGGGAACCTGGGGCTGATGACGGCCGCCCGGAAGTTCGATCCGGACCGGGGGGTGAAATTCATCTCCTACGCGGTCTGGTGGATCCGGCAGGCGGTACAGGCCGCCATCGCGCGGCATGGCCGGCCGGTGCGCGTTCCGCTGAACCGAACCGCCGATTTGAGCCGGCTGGGGCGCACCACGACCCTGCTGAAGGACCGGTTGGGACGGATGCCCACCACCGAGGAGCTGGCCCGCGCTACCGGCCTGACGGTGGAGGCGGTGCGTTCGCTGAGTGCGCTCAACTCCGAGGCCGTTCGGTTGGATCATCCCACCCGGGATGGTGAAGGCAACGAGCGGATCGAGCGTTTCACCAGCGGCGAGCAGGAAAGCACCGACATGAGCACCATGGCCAACAGCCAGACGCGCGATATCGAGGCCGCACTGGCCGCGCTGCCGCCGCGCGATGCCAAGGTGCTGCGCCTGTATTTCGGTCTGGATGACGGGAACAGCCGCACGCTCGAGGAGATCGGCCGGATGATGGGCGTTACCCGCGAGCGGATCCGGCAGCTTCGCGACCGGGCGCTGCTTCGTCTGCGGGAGGGCGAAACCGGCGAGCGACTGAAAGACCTGGTGGCGTGAGAGGCTTTTAGCTATCAGCTACTGGCTATGAGCCGCTCCGATGCGCAGGAACCCTCCGATAATCCGGGGGGTTTCTTCTTCCTGGCTTTGCTAATAGCTAATAGCTAATAGCTATTGGCCAACAGCTGATAGCAGGCGCTTCCAATGAACCCCATCCCCCACGCCATCAACCGGCAAGACGACGGTCTCAGGATCGAGTGGGACCAGAGCGGGCACGAGGGATTCTACCCTGCCCGGCCGCTCCGCCTGGCCTGTCCCTGTGCCGCGTGTGTGGAGGAGATGAGTGGCCGGCCGATTCTCGATCCGGCCATTGTGCCATCCGATATCCTTCCCGCGTCGCTGGCGCTGGTGGGTGCCTATGGCCTCCGCATCAAGTGGAGCGATGGCCATTCCACCGGCATTTACACATTCGACCGCCTCCTTGCCATGTGCCCGTGCCCTCGCTGCAGCGGCCGACCGGGGGGACGCAGCCCCCCGTGACCGCCGACACATCCGGAAGCCGGCCAGCGCGACACTCTGTACCGTTGACCATCGTTTGTGGGCCAATCAGCTTCTGCCGGAGTTGCCGATGCCGCACCAGCATCATTCGACGGTTCGTGAGGGACTGGTTACCGGACTTATTGGCGCACTGATCGTCGCTGCCTGGTATTTCGCGGTAGATCTTGGCCGGGGTGAAGTGCTGTATACGCCCAACGTCATGGGCCAGGTGTTCGTTCAGGGCGACACCATCCCCACGGTCCGTACCATTACCTCCCAGGCTGTGGTGCAGTATTCACTGCTTCACTTCGGGGTATTCCTCCTGCTGGGGATGGCCCTGGCTGGGCTGACGCACCTCGCCGTGAGGAATCCGGCGCTGCGTATGGCGGTCTGGCTCGGTGTGATGATCAGCTTTGTATTCTTCCTGGGCTTCATTTACATGCTGTTCTGGCTCACCGACCAGGCCTTCCCCTGGTGGACGGCGTTCGTGGCCGCCCTGCTCGGCATCGGCTCGATGGGTCTCTATCTCTGGCGGCGCCACCCGGGACTTCGCTCCGTGCCCCTGCCGCTGGGTGCCGAGGTCAGGCCTCCACCCCATCCTCCGCGCGCGCCTCGGGCTTGAGGGGGCCGGGGCGGCTTGCGTTCCGGCCAGTTGAGCCCCAATGTGGGGTGGCGGCTGCGGCTCGGAGGTAACCCCATGCTCGACAACTCCCACTCGACGATGGCGGAAGGCACCGATGTTGGCATCATCGGGGGGTTAGCCGTGGCCATCTGGTTCCTGATTCTCGACACCATCGCCGGGCATCCCTTTCAGACCCCCAGCCTGTTGGGCCAGGTGGTCCTCTTCGGCAACGCGCGGCCCGATACCAGCCACCTGGTTTTCGGGGCCATCCTGGTCTACACCGCCTTCCATTTTGCGGTCTTTGCGCTCCTCGGCATGGGATTAGTGGTTCTGATTCACTGGGCGGAGCGTGACTCGGTGGTACGGTTTGCGCTTCTGCCGGTGTTCCTGGTCTTTGAAGTGATGTTCTACGGCCTGCTCGAAGTCATGTCGGAGCGGACCAATGAGCTGTTCCCCTTCTGGACCGTGGTGGTGGCCAACAGCCTGGCAGCGCTGGCCATGGGGATTTACCTGTGGGTGCGGCACCCCGACCTGCGGCGATCGATTCGCGAGACACCCCTCGGGGACGCGCCGCAGTAGGAGGGAACGCTCCCCCTTCCCCCGTTCCCGCGTTCCCGCGTACCTTCCAGCCTCACCTCTCATCCGGCCAGGTCTGTGCGTCGCCGATCGCTGTCCGTCGGTCCCGCGTCCCTCCTCCTCGTCATGCTCTTCGCTTCACCCGCTCTGGGGCAGCTCGAACCGCCCTCCACCGGGGGCGCCGTCAAGCTGGACCAGGAGCTCCGCATGCTGGGGCACTACAAACGGGTCCTGATGATCGGGGCTCACCCCGATGACGAGGATACCGAGCTGCTGACGATCCTGGTGCGTGGCATGGGCGCCGAAGCGGCATACCTGTCCCTGAATCGGGGGGAGGGTGGCCAGAACCTGATCGGTCCCGAGCTCGGCGAGGCACTGGGGTTGGTGCGCACCGAGGAGCTGCTGGCTGCCCGGCGTCTCGACGGTGCTCGGCAGTACTTCACCCGGGCCTACGACTTTGGTTACTCCAAGACGCTCGAGGAGACGTGGCGGCATTGGCCCCGTGACACGGTGCTGAAGGACGTGGTCAGAATAGTCCGCCGGTTCCGGCCCCAGATCATTGTCTCGATCTTCAGCGGCACGCCGCGCGACGGCCACGGCCAGCACCAGGCGGCGGGATGGTCGGCGCTCGAGGCCTTTACGGCGGCGGGAGACTCCAGCCGGTTCCGGGAGCTGTACCGGGAGGAGGGGCTGCTCCCGTGGACGCCACTCAAGCTGTATCGCAGCACTCGGTTCGACAGCACGGCGACCACACTCACCCTGAATGGAGGGGTCCTCGATCCCGCGGTGGGCAAGTCCTTTCATCAGATCGCCATGGCCGGTCGAAGCCTGCATCGCTCTCAGGACATGGGCCAGCTCCAAAGCCTCGGCCCCTCGCAGGTGCGGTTGGCGCTCGTGCAGGACCGGAGCGGGGGCGGTGACACTCTGTTTGCCGGTATCGACACGACGCTGGCTGCCATGCCGCTGGGCGAGCGCCGCGGTGGTGGCTCCGCTTCGCTCATTCGAGCGGGCGAGTCCCAGCCCGGCCTGAGCCTGTATGCCGCCCGGATCGACTCCGTGCTCCTGGCCCGGGGCAACCCGTCGCGGCGCCGAACCCTGCTGGCGCGTGCCACCCGTGACCTGGAGCGGGCGGTGGCCGAACCGCCGCGCCCTGCAACCGCCGATCGGGGCGTGTACTACTACACCCGCGGCATCGAGTTGAAGGACCAGTTCGACCACCTGAATGAAGCCGCCTGGCACTTGGGTGGGGTTGTTTTCGATGCCCTGGTCGACGATGAGCGGGTCCTCGCGGCCCAGGCTCTCCGGTGGACCCTGTCCGCGTGGAACACGTCGGACAAGTCCCGGTACCTGAGCATGACGGCAACCCAGTGTGTGCCCCTGGGCGACTGCTATGGGCATCCGCCGGACTCGGCCCATGCGGTCAAACCGGGGCAGCTGGAGACGATGAAGCTCGACTTCCCGGTGCCGGATCAGCCCCCGAGCACGCCCTACTATCTCCGGTTTCCCCGCACCGGAGATCTCTACACCTGGCCGGCACGGGCCTCGGGTCAGGTAGTGGTGATTGATGGCTTCTCCTACGGCGAGCCGTTTGATCCACCATCGTTTGTGGGTCGGGCCGAGTCGAGCACTGGCCCGGATGACAGTCTGGAGGCCTCGCGCTGGGAGGAAGCGGCCTTCCGGTTTAACGACCAGGCACGGGGCGAGGTGCGCCGGCCCATCGCCGTCGTCCCCCGAGTTGACGTGAAGATCGATCCGGACACCGAGCTCTGGCCCAGCCATCCGGTAGCCGCTCATCGGTTTACGGTCACGCTCACCCATGGCGCCCGGGATACCACGGTCGGCAGCGTTACGCTCAAGTTGCCCCGCGGATGGGTGCCGGCCCGTGCGCAGCCATTCAGGTTTGCCCGGGAGGACGAGCGGCGGACGTTTGTGTTCGAAGTGCGGCCGCCGGCCAGGCAGAACGGCGGGACGTTCGAGATCAGCGCGGTGGCCCAGGATTCGATGGGAAACAGCTATGACGCTGGCGTCTTCACGGTGGACTATCCCCATATCCGGCCGCGTGCGTATGTGAGGCCGGCGACGGCCACCGTCCGGATCGCGCCGCTGCTGCTGCCGAAGGTAGTGCGCGTGGGGTACGTGAGAGGTGCGGCCGACCGGGTACCGGAGGCGCTCGCCAGCGTGGGCGTGCCGGTGGAGATTCTGAACTCCGGAACCCTGGAGCGGGGCAACCTCTCGCGATACAGCGCGATCGTGGTGGGGCCCCGTGCGTACGAGACCGACTCATCGCTGGTGGCGAACAACCGGCGGCTGCTGGACTACGTTCGCCGTGGTGGCCTTGTCATCGTGCAGTATCAGCAACACCGCTTCTTCAACGACCGCTTCGCACCGTATCCTCTCGCGCTCGCACCCGGCCGACACGACCGCGTCACCGACGAGGCCGCGCCGGTGCGCATCGTGGTGAACAGCCATCCCGCAGTGCGCTTGCCGAACCGCCTGAGATCCGAGGACTGGAAGGACTGGGTGCAGGAGCGCGGACTCTACTTCGCGCGCACCTGGGACAAGCGCTACCGGCCGCTCCTCGAGACCCACGACCCGGGCGAGGCCCCGCTGCTCGGCGGCCTTCTCCTGGCGTCGGTGGGAAAGGGGACCTACGTCTATACCGGACTGAGCTTCTTCCGGCAGCTCCCCGCCGCCGTGCCCGGGGCGTTCCGATTGTTCGCAAACCTGCTGGCGCTCCCGCATGGGCGGTAGCGGAAAGGGCGGGAGAAGCGGAAGCAGCGGAAGGAAACCGAGCGGTCCGTGGTGGCGGCCCGCCGTTTCCGCCCTTACCGCCTTTACCGCCTTTTCCGCTTGTGCAAACGACCCCCGCACCCCCGTCGTCCTCTACTCCCCGCACGGCCGTGATCAGCTGGTGCTGCTCGAGCGCGCCTTCGAGGCTCAGCGGCCGGACATTGACATTCGCTGGCTGGACATGGGGTCACAGGAGATCCTCGACCGGCTCCGGTTCGAGCGGGTGAATCCCCAGGCGGACGTCTGGTTTGGCGGTCCATCTCCCATCTTCGAGCGGGGGATCAGGGACTCCCTGCTGGTGCCCTACCGGCCGGCGTGGGCCGACAAGGTGGAGCGGCGCGCCGTAGGCCCCGGCGATCTCTACTATCCGGTCTACCGTACCCCCGCCGTCATCGCTTTCAACAGCCGGGCCGTCTCGCGGGCCGAGGCGCCCCGAGACTGGGACGAGGTGCTGGAGCCGAAGTGGAAGAACAAGGTGATCATCCGCGATCCGATGGCGAGCGGTACCATGCGCGCGATCTGGGGTCTCATTCTCGAGCGCAGCCTGCGGCAGACGGGAGACACCGCGGCGGGCATGGCGTGGCTCCGCCGGCTGGATGGCCAGACCAAGACCTACACGATCAGCCCGGCCTTGCTGTACGAGAAGCTCGCCCGCCAGGAAGGGTTGGTGAGCCTGTGGGATCTACAGGACATTCTCATCAGCGGGTCCAAGGGCATGCCCCTCGGCTACGTCTTTCCCCGGAGTGGCACCGTCGTGATCGACGACGCGATCGGCCTCGTCCGGGGGAGCCGGCATCCGGCGGCGGCGCGCGCATTTATCGACTATGTGGGGAGCCCGGAGGCCCAGCTCCTCGCGGCACGGCAAGTGTTCCGACTTCCAGCACGGAGTGACCTGCCCACCGACTCGGTCCCGTTCTGGGTAACCGAGGTCAAGCGGGAAATGATTGTGAGCGAGGTGGACTGGAGCCTGCTTTCCGCGAAAGGGCCGGACTGGATGCGATACTGGGACCAGCATGTTCGCGGGACGGGACATGAGAGTAAGAAGTCACCCGTACGAGGTGAGCGGTGAGCTTTCTTCAGCTCGAAGGGCTTACCAAGCGCTTTGGTGGGACGGTGGCGGTAGACGGCCTCTCGCTTTCGCTTGAGCGGGGAGAGATGCTCGCCCTCCTCGGACCGAGTGGAAGTGGTAAGACCACCACGCTTCGCCTGCTCGCCGGTTTTGAGGTGCCCGACGCGGGCCGCGTGCTGGTCGAGGGCGACGATGTCACCCGGCTGGACCCGGTCGCGCGGAGATTCGGCATGGTGTTTCAGCACTATGCCCTGTTCCCCCACCTGGACGCGGGTGAGAACGTGGCCTTCGGACTCGAATCGCTGGGGGTGCACGGCGACGATCTGGAGCGGAGGGTTGCCCGGGCGTTGACCCTGGTGGATCTCACCGGGTTCGAGCGGCGGCGCATCGCGCAGCTGTCGGGCGGGCAGCAGCAACGGGTGGCGCTTGCCCGGGCGCTGGCGCCGGAACCCAGAGTACTCCTCCTGGACGAGCCGCTCTCGAACCTCGACCCGGCGCTGCGCGAACGCACCCGCCGTGAAATCCGGGAGCTGATTCGGAGAGTGGGGATTACCACGGTGCTCGTCACCCACGAGCAGGACGAAGCGTTCGATCTGGGAGACCGGGTAGCGGTGCTTCGAGGTGGCCGGCTCGAACAGGCAGGTACGCCGGAAGACCTCTACGCATCGCCGGGCACGGAGTTCGTGGCCGAGTTCATCGGCCGTTCCAGCAGCATCGCCGTGACTATTCTGGGACCGGGGGGTCGGGGGTTGCGAGTGGCGGTCGAGGGAGTCGAGTGGGACCTTACGGAATCGTCGACCCCTTCCGGCGACCACCGGCACCCGGGCCCGGCTTTGATGGTGGTGCGCCCCGAGGCATTGCGCCTGATGGCGCCGGCTCCCGGGGCCCTGGTGGGAACCGTCACCGCCAGACGGTTCACCGGCTCCTCCAGTCTGTTCACCGTTATCACCGAAGGCGGCGGCTCGCTCGAGGTCACCGGTCCGCCTCGGTCGGTGAATGCGGGCGAGCGGGTGGGTATCATGCCGAGCCGCCGGGCGGGCGGAGGAATTCACCTGTTTCCCCGGGGCTCGAGGTGAGACGGGACCGCGGTACCAGGGTGCTGGGCTGGGTTCTGCTCGTGCTGCTGGTGTGGCTCATCGTCTATCCACTCCTGCTCGTGCTCGTCGAGGGCTTTCGTGGCCCCGGCGGCTGGACCCTCACCTTCCTCCGGCAGTTCCTCCAGCACCGGAACGAGGGGGCTGCGCTCTGGGGCAGCGTGTGGATCTCGGTGCTGAGCGTGATTCTGGCCGCCGTCATCGGCATCCCGCTGGCGTTCCTGTTCGGCCGCTATGAATTCCCCGGGCACCGCGTTCTGGGATGGCTCATCGCGCTCCCCGCGGTGCTCCCGCCCCTGGTGGGGGTGATCGCGTTCCTGTTCCTCTATGGCGAGAGTGGCTTCGTGTCGCTGGTGGTCCAGCGGCTGCTCCACCTGGATCAGCCGCCCTGGTCGCTGCAAGGCGCCGGCGCCATCCTCCTGGTCCATGCCTACTCGATGTACGTGTACTTCTATCTCTTCACCCGTGCGGGGCTGGCCGGCCTCGATGCCGCCGTGCTCGAGGCGGCGGCGAGTCTCGGTGCGGGACGCTGGAGGACGCTGCGGCGCGTGGTCCTGCCGCTGCTGTACCCGCCGATGGCCGGCGCCGCGCTGCTGACCTTCATGACGTCGCTCGCCTCCTTCAGTGCGCCGTACATCTTCGGGGGCGGCTTTCGGGTGATGACCACCCAGATCGTGGCCACGCGCCTCAACGGCGATAATGAGCTGGCCATGGTCGAAACGGTGTCGCTCACCCTGGTGGCCCTGGCGGCCTTGTGGCTCCTCCGGGGGGCGGGCATTCTCGATGGCGGCGCCGGCGGCCGCAAGGGAATTGCCCCCGCGCGGGTGCGGGTCCGGCGCCAGGAGATCCGGCTGGTGCTGGCAGGGCTGGGCTGGGGACTCGCCGTGCTGCTGCTGCTGCCCCACCTCACGCTGGTGCTCGTCTCCTTTGTGCCCTTGGGCACCTGGACCACCGAACCGATACCGCCGGCGTACAGCCTGCAGAACTATCTGACGCTGCTGGCCGACCCGGTGCGGGCCAGGCCGTTGTTCAATAGCCTCTGGCTGGCGACGGTCTCGACCCTCGCCGCAGTCGGCATCGCGCTGGGAGCGGGTGTACTGGCCGTGCGGCGGGCTCGGGGACGGCGAACCATCGAAGGCCTTCTGGCGCTGCCGTGGGCGGTGCCGGGGACCGTGTTCGCCATCGCCCTTGCGACCGCATTCAGCGTCCATGCGCCGCTCACCGGCCGGGTGATACTGGTGGGCACCCTCTGGATCCTGCCGCTGGCTTATCTCGTAAGGAATCTGCCGATCACCAGCCGGGCCATCCTGGCCGGGTTTCGCTCGCTCGATCCTTCGCTCGACGAGGCCGCCGCCACGCTGGGCGCCGGGCGCTGGCGGACCCTGCGCCGGGTCACGCTGCCATTGCTCAAGCCCGCCATCGTCGCGGGCGCGAGCCTGGCCTTTGTGACCGCTTTTGGAGATTTCGTCACCTCGATCATGCTCTACACCTACGACACCCGCCCGGTCTCTCTCGAGATCCTGTCGAGCCTGCGCCAGTCGGATGTCGGGGTGGCGGCAGCCTACGGGGTCGTGCTCATGGCGGTCAGTGCGGCGGTGTTCGCGCTCGGCGCCGACCGGGGGAGCGGCGGATGACCGGTTCGGGGGCGTCCCGCGATCAGTTCCGGCGGCTCGCCGTCCTCATCGGCGTGAACTTCGTGGACATGATCGGATTCATGATCGTGCTCCCGCTCCTCCCGTTCTATGCGCTCAAGCTGAACGCCACCCCCGAGGTCGTGGGCCAGCTCATCGCCTCCTATTCCATCGCACAGCTGGTGGCGGCCCCGCTCTGGGGCCGCGTGTCGGACCGGTATGGCCGCCGGCCGGCGCTGCTGATCGGCCTCAGCGCCTCCGCGCTGGCGTATCTGGTGTTCGGCTTTGCCACCAGCGTGTGGCTTCTGCTGCTCTCGCGGATCGTCCAGGGAGCCGGGGGCGGCACCACCGGTGTCGCCCAGGCCTACGTTGCCGACACCGTCGTGCCGGCCGATCGCGCGCGGGCGCTCGGCTGGCTTTCCGCCGCCACCTCCGCGGGCGTCATGGTGGGCCCCGCCATCGGATCGTCGGCCGCGCACCTGGGCCAGGCCGCTCCCGGCGTGATCGCCGCCACCCTGTGCCTCATCAACGTGATTATGGCCTGGCGGTGGCTGCCGGAATCGAGGAAGGAAACTGTGGCGCAAGTGCCGTCCGCCAGGAAGCCGATCTGGTATCCGGCGTGGCTGGCCCTCCGTCATCCGGCCGCCCCGATCGGCCGCCTGCTCTGGATCTACGGCATCGGGATGCTCGCCTTCTCCTCGATGACCTCGATCATGGCGCTGTACCTGGGGGCTGAATTCGGGTTCGACGAGAAGACCATCGGCTACGTATTTCTGTATGTGGGCGTGCTCTCCTTCGTCATGCGGAGCGTCCTTCTCGGCCTCATTATTGACCGCATCGGTGAGATCTGGACCATGCGGATCGGAACCCTGCTGCTGGTCCTGGGCCTAGCGCTGTACCCGCTTCCTCACGATCTCTGGACACTCGCGCTGGTCATTCCGCTGGTTCCGATCGGCACCGCGTTGCTCTTCCCGGCGACAACCTCTCTCATGTCGCGCCAGGCTGAGCCGGACGAGCTGGGCACCACGATGGGGGTGGCCCAGACCTTTGCCGGACTGGCCCGTGTCGCCGCGCCGCTGCTCGCCACCACATTATTCCAGCGGCTCGGTCATGGCTGGCCCTTCTTCGTGGCCGGCGGGTTCGTTGCCCTGGTCGGCGTGATGGCCTTTCAGGTGGACGTTCACCCCAGAGCCGCCAAGCGCGCGGCGGAAGGAGCGGGCGCCTGATGAGCGAGGGAGACCGGATGGAGCGCCTGGAGGCGCGGGTGGCCCGGCTGGAGGAGCTGTTGGCGGGGCAGGGGGGCAGGGGGGCAGCGGGGCAGTCCTCGGTGGCGCCAGAAGTCGGCGGTCCCCAGGCCAAGAAACCTCAAGCTACTGAATCTCACTCTCGTAAACCTGCCCCGCTGCCCCGCCGCCCCGCCGCCTCCCTGCTTTCCTCCGAGCAATGGATCGGCCAGCGGGTGCTTCTCGCGGTAGGCGTGGTGGCGCTCATCCTGGCGGCCGGCTACCTGCTTCGGCTCTCGTTCGACCGCGGCTGGATTTCTCCCATCATGCGGTGCCTCGGTGGTGCCGCGGCCGGCGTCATCGTCGGTGCCGTCGGCTGGCGGCTCCACCCGCGGTTCCGTACCTACGGCGCGGCACTGATCGGTTGCGGCGCGGCCATCATCTACCTCAGTGTCTGGGCCGCGGCGCGGCTCTACGATGTCCTGCCGCCGACCACCGGCATCCTGGGCCTGGCGCTGGTCTCGGTGGCCCTGGCCATGATCGCCTTTGCCATCGACATCGAGGCGCTGGGGACCGTGGCCGCGCTCGGCGCGTTCTTCGCGCCGTTGTTGCTGGGGCGGCCCCAGGCTAATGCCGACCCGCTGTTGCTGTATCTCGCCTGCATGGCGGCGGGACTTGGCTTCGTCGCGGCCCGGAAACGGTGGCGCCTGGCAATGTTCGTGGTGGCGTTGAGCTACTTCGGGGTGGCGTTCGCGGGCGCGGAAGATCGCGGGTCGCCCTGGGTCATGCTGCTGTATGGCGTGGTGGGGGGTACTGCGGGCATCCATCTCGGTCTTCGGGAGCGCTGGTGGGAGACCAGATTCCTGTCGTTCGCGGGCGGCTGGACGTTCCTAGCCGCGGCCAGTGATCGTCTAAACCAGCCGTGGCTGGTGCTTCTCGCCGGTCTGTTGCTGGCGGCTCCGGTCTGGCGGCACGCGCTCAGGGCGACCAGGATCCTGCCGCTTCACATTGCCCCGGCCCCTGGCAGCGCGGGCTGGTCGCTGGGCGAGGCGACCTATTTCTTCCTTACGCCATTCCTGCTGGGCTGGGCGGTCGACAAACTCGATCCTGGTTGGTTCCATCGCCATCCCGGCCTGGTCGCCCTGATCGTTGCGATCCCCTACCTGGCCGCCGGCTACCAGCGGATCCGTCCAATCTTTGCGCTGGTGGGTGCGGGCGCACTGGGTCTGGCGGCGGTGCAGCACTGGGAAGGCATCGAGCGCATCTGGGCCCTGCTGGCCCTGACCCTGCTCTGGGCCGGTCTCGATCACGTGCTCAACCGGCGTGATGGTCGCTGGTTCGCCCTGGCAACGCTGTGGGCCGCCCTGGACCATCTCTTTTCCGGCGCACTGGCCCGCCGGACCGGGGCAGATGCGGCATTCGTGGGATCCTGGCCCGTGGCGCTCTGGGCCACGGCTGCCGTTACCCTGACGCTCGCCGCCGGCTTCTGGACATCACTCGTTGAGGTTTCTGCGGCGCCCCTCATCCGGGGCGGACTCTGGGTGATCGGAGGCGCGCTCGTGCTTTTCGGGGTCACCGGTGAGATCGACCGGTACTTCGACCTGAAGGCCATCTCCAGCGAGCAGGCAACGCTCGCCTCGGGCCTGGCGGTGAGCGCCTGGTGGCTGGTCTTCGCGGCGGGACTCGTGGCGGTGGGCTTCAGACGCTCGCTCAGGCCGGCGCGCCTGGCCGGACTGGCCGTGGCCGGCATGGCAGTGGTGAAAGTGCTGGTGTACGATCTCTCCTCGCTGGATGCCCTGTACCGCGTTGGATCGGTGTTCATTCTCGGCCTCGTGTTTCTCCTGCTTGCGTATCTCTACCACCGGCAGGCGCGGCCCGGCCCGCGTGAGGGCGTCATCTGACGGAGGGGGTTTATCTTGTAAGCCCCTTTTGAGCACGACTGACAGGAGCGCGCGTGACGGTAACGGTGTTGCCCCAATCTCCCTCTGCCTTTGCCAAAGCCACCTGGGACGATGTGGCTCCCTATTTCGACGAGCTCGCGACCCGCCCGATCGACCGGTCTACGATCGAGGGCTGGCTGCGTGCCTGGTCTACGCTGGAGGAGCTGGTCACCGAGGCGGCCGCCCGCGCGATGATCGCCTACACCATTGACACCAGTGATGCGGCCAAAGAGGCCGACCATCTCCGATTCTCCACCGAGGTACTGCCGCGCATGGAAGAACGCAGCGTGGAGCTGGCTCGGCGGCTGGTCGACTCAGGCTATGCCACCCCGGAGCTCAAGACCACGCTGGACCGGTTCCGGACCCAGATCAAGATCTTTCGCGAGGAGAATGTTCCCATCTTCGCGGAGCTGGAGGAGCACAGCGCGCGCTACCAGCGCATCACCGGCTCGATCATGGTCCAGTGGGAAGGGGAGGAGCTGCCGCTGCCCAAGCTGCAGCCGTTCCTCAAGAGCCCGGACCGGGCCCTCCGGGAGCGGGCGTTCCGGGCTTCGAGCCGCCCGTACATCGACCGGCGAGAGCAGCTGGCCGCACTCTTCGACAAGATGTACCGGCTCCGGATGCAGGCGGCCTGCAACGCCGGGTTCGCCAACTTTCGGGACTACATCTTCCCGGCCAAGTTCCGCTTTGATTACACCCCGGCCGACTGCGAGCGGTTTCACCAGGCGGTTGAGAGCGCGGTGGCCCCGGCGGTCGAGCGGGTGCTCCAGGCACGCCGCCAGCGTCTGGGGCTCGATGTGCTGCGCCCGTGGGATCTGGCGGTAGACCCATACCGGGCCAGGGCGCTCAGGCCCTTCGCCAACGCCACCGAATTCGGCGGCACGGCCCGGCGGGTATTTGACCGGGTGGATCCGTCGCTCGGGCACGAGTTCCAGGTGATGCTCGAAGAGGGTCTCCTCGATCTGGAGAGCCGCAAGGGTAAGGCTCCCGGCGGCTATTGCGAGACCCTGCACTACAGCGGGCGGCCGTTCATCTTCATGAACGCGGTGGGACTGGTGGACGACGTCATGACCCTGTTGCATGAGGCGGGTCATGCCTTTCATGCCTTTGCCGCCCACGACCAGCCGCTCATCTGGCAGCGGCACCCGGGTTCTGAAGCCGCGGAGCTGGCCTCGATGTCCATGGAGCTTCTGGCGGCTCCGCATCTGATTCAACCCACCGGCTACTTCAAGCCGGAAGATGCCCAAAGCGCCTGGCTGGAGCACCTCGAGGACATTCTCCTGAGCCTGGTGCACATCGCGTCGGTCGACGCGTTCCAGACCTGGATCTACACCAGCGGCCAGGGCGGGGACGCTGACGCCCGGGACGCCGAGTGGCTCCGGCTCCGGTCCCGCTTCGAGCGGGGGGTGGATTGGAGCGGGTTGGATGAGGAGCGGGTGGCGCGGTGGTACCGGCAGCTGCACATCTTCATGTACCCCTTCTATTACATCGAATACGGCATCGCCCAGATCGGGGCGCTCCAGGTCTGGCGCAACAGCCTGGATGACCCGGCCCGCGCCGTGGCCCGGTATCGCGACGCCTTGTCGCTCGGCGCCGTCCGGCCCTTGCCGGAGATCTACCGCACTGCCGGTGCCCGGCTGACCTTCGAGGTGGAGGCCATAGGGGAGCTGGTGGACCTGGTGGAGCAGGAGATCAACCGGGTGCGGGCGAAGCTGAACGGAACGAGTAAGCGGGTGAACGAGTGACTCCTGCTTGCTTATCCGCCCGGCAGCCGCAAGATTCTACCGCCTGTCGGCGTAGCGTCGCCGGTTTGGCCGGCATCCCCTGGTGGAGAGACTGGATGGCAAAAGAAGAAGGAATCGAGATGGAGGGCGTGGTCACCGAGGTGCTGCCCGACCGGAACTATCGGGTCATGCTGGAGAACGGGCACGAGATCCTGGCGTACGCGGCCGGGAAGATGAGCAAGTTCAAGATCCGGGTGCTGGAAGGCGATCG
>DASVGF010000266.1:0-16628 GCA_036379675.1 Gemmatimonadales bacterium
TACAGCCGGTCGCCGTGGAGCTCAATGAAGTCGGTGAAGATCGTGCTCAGGTAATCGAGGGTGTACGGCCGGCGGGGGTGGCGGGCCACCATGACCCGTTGCAATGGGGTCAGGTTGCGGTAGATGTCGGCCCGGAGAGAGGCCAGTTTGGTCTGCAGGCCTTCGAGCTCGCCATCGATGTCGATCTGGCGCTCGGAGCCGATGCGGGTGAGGTCTTCGATCTGGCGTTCCAGCTCGAGCAGCGGCTTCTCGAACTCCAGCGTGTATGCCGAAGGCATCGGGGTCACCCAGCCTTGACGTAGTGGACAGATTCGCTGCCCAGCAGATCGCGCAGGGCGCGAACGAGGTCGTCTTCCGCCGCTACACGAACGCGCCGGGAACGAAGCCGCACCGGCTCCCCATTGCCGTCGCTCCACTCAATATAGAGCGGATTGGGGCCAGGGTGAGCCGAGCAGAGCGCGGCAACCGCCTGTAAAGCAGACGGTTGCGGCGCCGAAGGGGTTCGCCAGCGAAGGCTCAGGGCCAGCGCCCCGGAGGGCTTGAGCTCGGCCAGCGGCCGCGCGCTCTCCACGATAAAAGGTGCCTGGTCCTCGCCCCGGTCCCGGTCGCTGTAACCGCCGGTCAACAGCAGCGCCGAGTCGGGTAGGATGACGCCGTTCAGCTTGGCCCACGCATCGGGGAAGACGATGGCTTCTGCCGTCCCGTGGAAGTCCTCCACCACCAGGCGGGCGTACTCCCTGCCGGTTTTCTTGGAGATCTGCCGTTTGACCCCGGTGATCACCGCCGCGACGCTCACCTGGTGCTCTCCCCAGGCACTCAGGGTCGCGGTGGTCCGGGTCCCGAAGAGCTCGACCTCCTCCCGGTAGCGCTCCAGCGGGTGTCCCGAGATGAAGAACCCGAGTACTTCCTTCTCCTTGGCCAGCCGCTCGGCCTCGGTCCAGGGTGGGATGTCGGAAAAGGCGGAAGAAACGGACGTGGCGGCAGAGGCGGAAGTCGCGGTCCGGTCCATTGCACCCGTTCGGCCGGTGCCGCCATTTCCGCCGTCTCCGAACAACGAGCCTTGCCCGGCCTCCCGCTCCTGCTGGAGGAGCTGCGCTTCGGCAAAGGCAGACTCCAATGCCTCGATCAGCTGCTTCCGGTGGACCCCGAGGGAGTCGCAGGCGCCGGCCGCAATCAACGATTCCAGCACCCGCTTGTTGCAGAGCCGGAGGTCGATCCGCTCCACCAGCTCGGCCAGCGAGACGTAGGCGCCCTCCTGCCGTCCCGCGATGATCGAAGCGATGGCGCCTTCGCCCACGTTCCGTACCGCGCCCAGGCCGAACCGGATTCGGCGCTCCCCGATCACGGTGAACTTGAAGCCGGACTCGTTCACATCGGGCGGGAGAATCTCCAGCCCGAGCTCCCGCGCCTCGTTGATGTACTGCACCACCTTGTCGGTGTTGCCGATCTCGGACGACAGCAGCGCCGCCATGAACTCGGCGGGATAGTGCGCCTTGAGCCACGCGGTCTGGTAGGAGAGGACCGAGTAGGCGACCGAGTGCGATTTGTTGAAGCCGTAGCGGCCGAATGTCTCGATCTGGGAGGCCAGGTCGTCCAGCAGCCGCCTGGGATGGCCCAGGGCCGCGCCTCGCTCGCAGAACTTGCCCAGCTCTTTTCTGATCAGCTCGGCGTCCTTCTTGCCCACCGCCTTGCGGAGCACGTCCGCTTCGGCCAGGGTAAATCCGGCGATCACGTTCGCGATCCGCATCACCTGTTCCTGATAGGTGATGACGCCGTAGGTGGGCTCCAGCACCTCCTGGAGCGCCGGGTGGAGGTAGGTGACCTTCTCCTGCCCCAGCTTGCGCCTGATGAAGACCGTATGCATCCCGGCGTCGAGCGGGCCGGGACGGAGCAAGGCGTTGGACGCCACCAGATCGTCGAACCGGTCGCATCTCATGGCCCGCAGGGTATCGGTGGCCAGCGGCGACTCGAACTGAAAGACTCCGGCCGTGCGGCCCCGCCTGAGGAGGTCGTAGACCGCGGGATCATCGAAGCTCAAGCTGGCCATGTCCGGCCGAGTCCCGTGCCGCTCGCCGATCATGGTCACCGCGTCGTGAATGACCGTGAGCGTCTTGAGGCCCAGCAGGTCCATCTTGAGCATGCCCACCTTCTCGAGCGCGCCCATCTCATACTGCGTGATGATGGACTCTTCGCCCTCGGCCGCGGCGCCGGCCCCTTCGCCTCGAACTCGGTTGGTGGGGGCGGTGCACACGGGCACATAGTCGGCCAGCGGTCCCGGCGCGATCACCACGCCGGCCGCGTGCACCGACATGTGGCGCGAAATCCCCTCGATCCGGGAGCTCAGCTTGATCAGCCGGTCGTATGCCGGGTTGTCCCGGATCAGATCGCGCAGCTCGTCCACCTTCCTGGCCGCTTCTGCCACGGGAAGACTGTACGCCGGCCCGGAGGGAATCAGCTTGGTGATTCGGTCCGCCTCGCCCGGAGGTATCCGGAGCACCCGAGCCACATCCTTCACCGCGGCCCGCGCCTTCATCGTGCCGAAGGTGACGATCTGGCCCACGCTCGCCCGTCCATACCGCTCGCGCACATACTCGATCACTTCGCCCCGGCGCTCGAAGCAGAAGTCCACATCGATGTCGGGCATCGAGACCCGCTCGGGATTCAGGAAACGCTCGAACAGAAGATCGAACTTGAGCGGGCAGACATCGGTAATGCCCAGCGCGTAGGCTACCAGGGAGCCCGCCGCCGACCCGCGGCCCGGCCCTACCGGGATCCCGCGCTCCCGGGCCGCCGCAATGAAGTCCTGGACG
This sequence comes from Gemmatimonadales bacterium, assembly GCA_036379675.1. Taxonomy (GTDB): domain Bacteria; phylum Gemmatimonadota; class Gemmatimonadetes; order Gemmatimonadales; family GWC2-71-9; genus CAVVWJ01. The sequence continues at coordinate 2,811 of DASVGF010000266.1, forward strand.
ATCAGGAAGTAGCCCGCGTACCCAGCCTTCTCGATGACTCCGAGCTCGAAGGCCAGGCGGTCACGGACCTCCTGCGGCAGGGGGGCGCCATAGCGCCGCTCGGCCCCGGTGGTGGCGAGGTGATCCAGCAGGGACTCGTCGGTGGCGTATTCGGCGGGGCGGGGGAAGCTCGGCAGGAAGTACCGCTTCTCGAAATCGAACTCGCAAAGGTCTGCGATCCGCTGGGTATTGTCCAGTGTGTCCGGGCGGTCCCGGAACAGGGCCCGCATCTCGTCTTCCGACTTTACGTACGACTCCTGGCCGGTAAACCGGAAGCGCTTGGGATCGTCCAGATCGCTCCCGGTGCCGATGGCCAGCAGCACGTCATGCGCTTCGGCGTCTTCCCGGCGGAGATAGTGGGCGTCGTTGGTGGCGACGACCCCGATGCCCAGCTCCTGGCCCAGGCGCAGCATGCCTTCCGTGACCTGCCGCTCTTCCGGAATGCCGTGCTGCTGAATCTCGAGCCAGAACCCGTCGTGGCCGAACGTGCGGCTGAACCACTCGGCGCTCTTTCTGGCCTCCTCGTACTTCCCTTGCCTGAGATACAACGCCACCTCGCCCGATAAACACGCCGCCAGGCACACGATCCCTTCGGAGTGTGCGGCGAGCACGTCCTTGTCGATGCGTGGTCTCCGGTAGAAGCCCTCGGTGAAACCAATCGAGGTGAGCCGGACCAGGTTCTTGTAACCGGTGCGGTTCCGGGCCAGGAGCACCAGGTGGCTGTACTGGGCCGGCGCCCAGGCCGGCTTTTCCCGGGCAGTGCGCGGCCCGAACGCCAGATATGCCTCGAAGCCCAGGATGGACCGGATCTTCTGAGCTCTGGCCTCCTCATAGAACTCCCAGGCCGCATGCATGTTGCCGTGGTCGGTAACGGCCAGGCTGTCCATGCCGAGCTTCTTCACATGGGCCACGAGCTCGGGGATCTGATTGGCCCCGTCGAGCAACGAGTATTCGCTATGAGTGTGGAGGTGGACGAAAGCCATGTATGAAACGAGTGAACAGTGAAGAGTGAAAAGTGAAGGCGATTGCCGACCGAACCCTTTCACTCTCTACTTTTTACTGTTCACTTCTCTCTCCGTTCGAGCTCCCTCAGCACGGCGTCCAGCGGGACGTCCCGGGCCTGAAGCAGCACCAGTAGATGATAGAGGAGATCGGCCGCCTCGGACGCGAGACGCTCGTCATCCTCTGAATGTGCCGCCACGACGACTTCCACCGCTTCCTCGCCCACCTTCTGCGAGGCCTTTCCGACCCCCTGCGCCAGCAGCTCGGCCGTATACGAGCCCGTGGGCCGCTCCGCCGCCCGCCGGGCGATGGTAGCGGCCAGCCGGCTCAGCAGATGCCCGCCCGGATCCTCTGCTACAACACTGTCACCGCCCCGCTGCCCGGCCGCCCCGCCGAGCACCGTAGAGAAGCAGGTGCGTGTTCCGGTGTGGCAGGCCGGACCGGTCTGTTCGACCCGGTACAGGAGCGTGTCGCCGTCGCAGTCCAGGCGCACCTCGGTGACACGCTGGACATGCCCCGAGGTCTCACCCTTTTGCCACAGGGTGCCGCGGGACCTGCTGAAATAGTGGGCCAGACCGGTCGAGAGGGTGCGGTCGAGAGCGTCCTGGTTGGCGAAGGCGACCATCAGGATGTCGCCGGACCGGCTCTCCTGGGTCACGACCGGCACCAGTCCGTCAGCACCGAACCTGACCGCCGACAGCCGAATGTTCTCGGACACGGTGAGAAGCTACCGGCAGGTAGTATGATTGTCAAAAGCCGTTGCAGCCCTTTATCTTGCTGGAGGTCCGCGGTGGTTCTTCCTGCGTTCGTGCGCCCCTCCCCAGGCTACGTGGAGTGTCCATAGGTGCGATCTCCCGGCTGGTGGTTTCCGGCCCTTATCGGTGGACTGTTTATCGCTGCCTGCAGTGACGGCAGCGGGCCCGGCGGCGAGCCGCCCACCGACTGCACCGACGAGAACACCCAGGTGCTCTCGGCTGGCCAGCACGTCATCCTGGACCCCCTCCTGTCGGGAGCCTGCGTCCGGCTCCCGGCTGCAGGGGGGGGCGGCGCCGAGTACTTGTATCTGCCGGTGGCGACCGAAGGACAGGAAACCGAGGAAGGAGCCTCCGCACCGTATGCCATCGCCGGCAGCTCACCGGCGGTGGCCGCCGTGGCGCCCGAGCGCCGTGCGGCGTTGTCTATGGCTCGACAGCCCGGCCCGGCCCAGGTGTTCCATAACCGCCTGCGGGAGCGGGAGCGCACCCTCGCCCCGGGTCCCGGGGATGCCTTCTTCAATCAGGGGCGCCTGGAGGGAGCGGCAACGCCGCCACCGGTGGTAGGGGAACAGCGGACCTTCGACGTCTGCGCCACCACCACCTGCACGAGCTTTGTGCAGACGACCGCCACGGCCAGAGTGGTGGGAGCCCGGGTAGCGGTGTACGTGGACGATGCGGCGCCGCTGCCAGGCTATACCGCGCCGGATCTGGCTCACGTGGCGGATGTGTTCGACAACCATCTTTATCCGATCGACACCACGGCCTTCGGCCGCGAGTCGGACATCGACGGCAACGGCGTCGTGGTTGTCCTCCTGACTCACCGCGTGAACCAGCTCAGCCCCGATTGCAACAGTTCCCAGAGCGTCATCCTCGGCTTCTTCTTCGGCGCCGATCTCCTGCCGCGCGGGCCGAGCAATCCCGGCTCAAATGAGGCGGAGATCTTCTACGGCCTCGTGCCCGACGCCGGCAATCCGGATTGCAGCATCAGCGAAGAGTTCGCCCTGAGCCACCTCCCGTCCACCTTCGTGCACGAATTCCAGCACATGATCAGCTTCAACCAGCATCGCCTGGTGCGCGGCAGCAACGCGGAGGAGACCTGGTTGAATGAGGGCCTGTCGCATTTCGCCGAGGAACTCGCCGGCCGGCAAGTCCCCGACACCGAGTGCCCGGTCTCGGGATCCTGCTTCAGCGATTTCCTGGCACAGGGAAACGTGGTCAACGCCTTTGCCTATCTGCAGTCTCCCGAGGATTTCTTCCTGATCGAGCCGGGTAACTCGACCGGCCAGCTGGAGGAGCGCGGAGCGAACTGGCTGTTCGTCCGGTGGCTGGCCGATCACTTTGCCGCCGACCCGGTACTCGGCACCGATCTCACCCGGCAGCTGGTGATGACCAGCCTGGTAGGGGCCGCCAATGTCGTGGCCCACACCGGGGTTCCCTTTGCCACCCTGATACCCGAGTGGCAGGCGACCAACTTCCTGGACGATCTGCCCGGGTTCAGCGCGCCGGCGGCACGGCTGCGATACAAGAGCTGGGACTTCCGGGCCATCGCCGAGGCCAACTCGCTACCGTACCCATTGGAGCCGGACAGCACCAGCGGCGTTGACTACAGCCACATCGGCATCCTTCGGGCCGGCTCGGGCAAGCACGTCCGGGTAGTTCAGCCCCCCGGCGGTGCAGCGGTGGACCTCGTCCTCGAAAACGCGCCGGTGGAGCCGTTCCCGTCCGAGGTCGATCCGCGCGTCGCGCTGGTCCGGATTCGTTGAAGCGCATGGTCTTCTTTGCGTTGGTCGCCGCCCTGTTCGCCGGCTACGGAACCGCCTACCTGGCCAGCGACGACGTGCGGTACCTGACGCGCGCCGGGTTCGAGGAGACCCGCATTCTCCAGTCGCGGCAGCCGATTGCCCGGCTGGTGCGGGACAGCACCACCGACCCGGCCCTGCGACAGACGCTCGGGCTGGTGATCGAAAGCCGGAACTATGCCGCGCGGCTCGGCCTGGAGGCGAAGGAGACCTATACCTCCTACTCGGACGTGGGGAGGGACACGCTGCTCCTGGTGCTCCAGGCGGCTCCCAGGGACTGCATCTGCCCCTACACCTGGAAATACCCCATCGTGGGCCGCATTCCCTACAAAGGCTTCTTCGACACCAGGGCGGCGCGGCGCGAGGCGGAGCGGCTTGCGGCCCGGGGATATGACATTCACCTGCGTCCCTCCGGCGCCTTCTCCACCCTCGGCTGGTTCGAAGACCCCCTTCTCTCCACGGCCCTCACCCGCGACTCGGTGGAGCTGGCCGCCACCGTCTTCCACGAGATTGCCCACAATACCCTGTACGTGAAGAGTGCCACGCCGTTCAACGAGAGCTTTGCGCAGCTGGTGGGCTATCGCTCTGCCGAAGCGTTCTTTCGCGAGCGGGGAGACAGTCTCAACGCCCGGCAGGCCGCCGACCGGTGGCATGACGAAATCGTGCTCGGGGACTACTACTCGGCCCTGGTGCGCCGGCTGGACGCGCTGTACGCCCAGCGGCCAGACTCGGTGGCGCTCGAGCAGGGGCGCCGGGAGGCAGCCGCGTGGGCCCGAAGCCAGCTGACGGGACCGGTGGGCCAGCGGCTTCGCACCTACAACATCGGCCGGATGGCCGAACGGCCCATCAACAATGCCCAGCTGATCGGGGCGCGGATCTACCGGACCCGGCTCGATCTCTTCGATCGATGGTTCGAGGCGCACGGGCGTGACGTGAGCCGGAGCGTGAGCGCGCTCGACAGCCTCATGACGGGAGTGGAAGGCGACAGCGCCTACGCCCGCCTGGGGCGCGCCGTCGGCGACTCTTCAGCCACAGAGGAGTGAACCCTTGGACCCCACATTTGCCCAGCGGGAGCAGGACCGGCTCCTCCGGGAGCTGAATGAGTTTCTGTCGATCCCCAGCATCAGCGCCCTGCCGGCCCACGCGGGCGACTGCCGCCGCGCCGCGGACTGGCTCCAGCAGCACCTGACGCGGCTGGGATGCCCGGTGGTCAAGGTCATCGAAGGACAGGGCCATCCTGTCGTGTGGGCCGAAAGCCCCCGGGTCGCCGCCGCGCCGACCCTTCTGATCTATGGCCACTACGACGTGCAGCCGCCGGATCCGCTCGATGAGTGGGCCACACCGCCCTTCACGCCCTCCGTGCGCGACGGGAAACTCTTCGCCCGGGGATCGGCGGACGACAAAGGCCAGGTCTTTTGCCTCCTCAAGGCATATGAGTCGGTGCTCGACTCTGCCGGGCAGCCGCCTCTCAATGTGAACTTCATTTTCGAGGGTGAGGAGGAGTGTGGCGGACGGGTGATCTTCGACCTGCTGCACCGCGAGCCCGAACGCACCCGGGCGGATGCCGCGCTGGTATGCGACATGTCGTATTACGCCCCCGGCTGGCCCGCCGTGTATACCGCGCTCCGAGGGCTTTGCTATGCGGAGATCTCGGTGCGGACACTGGAGCGCGATCTCCACTCCGGTACTTACGGCGGGGTGGCACCCAATGCCATCGAGACGCTGGCTCGGCTCCTCAGCGGTCTCAAAGCCGAAAGCGGTGAGATCAAGGTGCCCGGGCTCTACGAAGCGGTCGAGCCGCCGAGCGACACGGAGCTCGCCACCTGGAACCGGCTGCCGTTCGACCGGCAGCGCTTCCTGACTGATGAGGTCACCGGCCAGGCGCTGACCGGCCTGAAGGATCGCTCCGTCTTCGAGCGGGTATGGGCGCTTCCCACGTTCGAGATTCACGGGATCCGGGGCGGCTTCACCGGGGAGGGCGCCAAGACGGTCATACCGGCGCAGGCTACGGCCAAGGTGAGCCTTCGCCTCGTGCCGGGTCAGCGAATGGCGGACGTGGGTCGCCAGCTGGAGCGTGCGGTAGAGGCGCTCGCACCCGAGTGGGCCGACGTGAAGGTCACGCTCCTCCACGGGGGCGACCCCGTGCGGGTGGACGTGGACCATCCCGCCTTCGAGATCCTCAACGAAGCGTTCGAAGAGGTGGAAGGGCGGCGGGCAGTGCAGGTGCGCGCGGGGGGGTCGATCCCGATCGTCCCGGAGCTGGGACTGGCCGGGGCCCCTGTCATTCTCACCGGGATTGGCCTACCGGACGACGGACTCCACTCTCCCAATGAGAAGTTGGATCTGGATCAGCTCTGGCGTGGGATCAGGATCTTCGGAAGGTTCTTCCAGCTGTTTGCCGAGAAGGCTACTCCTCTTCTTCCGGCGAAATCCGCTTGACCGGCCCGGAATAGCGAGCCTCAGTCCGGGCGTGCAGCTCGTCAACCCCGATAAGCGCCCGCGCCGATGCGATGATTCCCGCAACCACGTCGTCGGCCCAGTAGGGGTCCGGACGCTCGCCGGCGGGAAGACCGGCGGCACAGCCCTCCAGATACCGGATGGCGGTGGTAATCCATTCGGTCTGGGCCGTAGCCACCACGGCCCACGATCCGGTAGATCGCAGCTCCAGCTCCTCCAGCGCCTTCAGATGCTGCTCTACGCCCTGGGTGACCTGCTTCGAGCGGAGCCGGTCGGCGACCAGGGAGAGCACGTTTCGGCGTTCGGTTTCCTGGGGCTCAGGCAGGGGGGCCAGATAGTGCCGCTGGTCAGCCACCATCTCGGCCAGGCGGATGCAGACCGCCCGGATGGGGGGGTTCAAGGCCTTCGGCGCCTCTTTCGACCAGCTGTCGGCCGCCCGCAGGATCTCCTGGATCCGTTGGTCGGCCTGAGCATCAGGCGAGGGGCGTCGAGTCGAATCGGCCATGGTAGGGACAAAAACTACTTAGTCTCCAGAAGGCAACCGGGAGCCTCCCCCCACCATTTTTCACCTCAGAGACGCAAAAAGACAGAGGGATCGCTCTCCGCGGGTTCCAGATCGAGCGTCCCTGCGATCCCCTCGATGACGGCCTGGCGCGTCTCCGCCCAGAGCGTGACCGGGTCGGTCCGGCCCAGCTCCCGGGCCACACTCGTCATGATCACGTCCTTGATGCCGCAAGGGATGATCAGGTCGAAGTAGGACAGCTCGGTGCTGACGTTGAGCGCGAAGCCGTGGAACGTCACCCACTGCTTCACGTGAATCCCGATACTGGCGATCTTCCGGCCTGCCGTCCATACCCCGGTCAGGCCCGGGTTGGCTTCCGCCTCGATCCCCAGGTTGGCGAGGGCGCCGATCAGTCCGGCCTCGAGCCGCCGCAGGTACCAATGCAGGTCCTGCCGATGCTGCCGCAGATCCACTACCGGGTAGCCCACCAGCTGGCCGGGCCCGTGGAAGGTGACATCCCCGCCGCGCTCGACCTCGAAAACCTCGATGCCCCGCCGCTCCAGGTCCATCAGTGGAACCGGCAGACTCTCCGGCCGGGTGCCGCGGCCGAGCGTGATGACCGGATCGTGCTCCACCAGGAGGAGGAGATCATCCTGGAGAGTCCCCGCCATTCTCTGCCGGCAGAGGGTTCGCTGCAGCTCCAGCACTTCGCCGTACGAGCTGCGGCCGAGGTCCTGCACCACGAGCTTGGGCATCAGGCCTGGCTCCTCAGCTTCAGGGTCCGCCGGGCCAGCAGCGCAAAACACAGCCCGGACAGGCCGAGCAGCGTGAGAAGCCCCGTATGGCCGAGCAGCTGGTTGACGGGAATACAAATGAGCATCAGGACAACCGTCGCAAACCCGCAGACCATCGCCAAGCCCCCCCGGCGGTAAGTCGAGCTGATTGCTCCCAGCAGGGTCCACGCCGTGACGGCGGCCAGCACTACTCCCCCGAGCGTCCCGCCCATGAGAATGTAGAATCGGGGATCCGAGCCGGGCTCGGCGCCGGGGCGCAGGGTGTCGACCACGAGCACAGTTGCCGTAATGACCATAAGCCCTGCCGCCACTGAGGCGGCAAACGTGGCAGCCAGCAGAGCCAGGGTTTGGCGTGCCTTCACCGCTCCCGTCTCCCTTCTCACCTCTCACCTCAGATGTGTATCACCCTGCCCATAGAGTCGAGCGCGGCCTCGGCGATGGCCTCGGACAGCGTGGGGTGGGCGTGGATAGCCAGGTCTACTTCCTCCACCGTATACTCGTTCTCGCGGGCCACCGCCAGCTCATGAATGATCTCCGAGGCGTGCCCCCCCACGATGTGGGCGCCCAGGATCTCCCCATACTTCTTGTCCCGGATGATCTTCACAAACCCTTCGGTCTCGTTCGAGGTCCGGGCGCGGCCGTTGGCGCTGAAGGGGAAGCGGCCCACCTGGTACTCGAGCTTCCGCTCCTTCACCTGGTCTTCGGTCAGTCCGATGCTCGCTACTTCCGGGTGGCAGTAGGTCACGCTGGGCACGTTGTCGTACTTGATGGGCTGTGGATGGTGCCCCGCAATACGCTCGGCCACGACCATACCTTCGCGGCTGCCCTTGTGCGCCAGCATCGGCGGCCCGGCGACATCACCGATGGCGTAGACTCCGGACGCGCTGGTCTCCAGGGTGGCCGGATTGATCTTGATGAACCCCCGGTCGTTGAGCTGAACCCCGGCCTCCTGCAGCCCCAGGTTCTCGGTGTTTACCGCCCGGCCGGCCGCCATGAGCACCTTCTCAGACTCGATCGTTTCGGTCTTGCCACCGGCCTCCACCTCGAGCGCCACCTTGTCCTTGGCGACGTTGGCCTTCTTCACCTTGGCGCCGGCGTACACGGCGATGCCGCGCTTCTTGTAGCTCTTGGTGAGCGCATCGGACGACTCGGCGTCTTCCAGGGGAAGGATGCGAGGCAGGGCCTCGATCAGGGTGACCTTGGTGCCGAACGCGTTGAAGATATCGGCAAACTCGCACCCCACCGCGCCCGCGCCCACCACCGTCAGCGTCTTGGGCGCCTGTTCCAGGAACAGCGCCTCGTCCGAGCTGATGACGGTGGTCTTGTTGATCTCCAACCCGATCTGGGGGATGCCCTTCACCCGCGAGCCGGTGGCGATCACCACCGCCTTCTTGGCCTGGTACTCGTCCTTGCCCACCTTGATGGTCCGGTTCCGGCCCAGGACGCCGGCGCCCTTGATGACGCTGATCTTGTGCTTCTTCATGAGGAACTCCACGCCCTTGGAGTTCTGCTCCGACACCTTGCGGGACCGGCGCATGGCGACGCCGTAGTCGGTCTTTACGCTGCCGACCTCCACGCCGAGCTCCTTGGCGTCGTGCGCGACCAGGCTGGCGACGTAAGCGCTATGGAGGAGAGCCTTGGTAGGAATGCATCCGATGTTCACGCAGACCCCGCCGAGCTTCTCCTTCTCGATCACGGCCGTGGCAAGCCCGAGCTGCGCCGCGCGAATGGCACAGACGTAGCCGGCCGGGCCGCCGCCTACCACGATCACGTCGAACGTGTTCGCCACAGATCCCCTCTTAGTTGAAGCGTGAGCGGTCAGCGGTAAGCGGTAAGCGGGGGGGGGAACCCGGATCGGAACATTCCCGCTGACCGCTCACTGCTCACCGCTTACGCTGTACCTACCAGACGATCGCCAGCGGGTTCTCCAGCATTCGCTTCAGCGTGTTCAGAAACCTTGCGCCCGTGGCGCCGTCGATGATCCGGTGGTCACACGACATGGTGAGCCGCATGCGGCGCCCGGCGGTAACACTGCCCTCGTGGATGACCGGCTTCTCTACCATGCGTCCCACGGCCAGAATGCCCGCCTCCGGCGGATTGATCACCGCAGTGAACTCGTCGATGTCCAGCATGCCGAGATTCGAGACTGAAAAGGTGCCGCCGGTGTATTCCTCGGGCTTGAGCCGTCGCTCCCGGGCCCGCGCGGCCAGATCCTGTGACTCGGCCGCGATCTCCCGGAGGCTCTTCTGATCCGCGTGCCGGATTACCGGGGTGATGAGTCCGTCCTCGACGGCCACCGCCATGCTCACGTGGACTTCGTTCCAGTAGCGAATGCGGTCCTCCTGCCACCAGGCATTGCACTCGGGGTGCTGCCGCAGCGCAGAGGCCACCGACTTGATGATGATGTCGTTGAACGAGACCTTCGGCCCGTCTCCCTGGCCACCGACCAGTGCCTGTCTGGCCTCGTACACCCGCTCCATGTCCACCTCGATAGTGAGGTAGAACGTGGGTATGGGGCCGATGGACTGGGTCAGCCGCTTGGCGATGGTCTTCCGGATCTGGGTGAGCGGGACGTCGGTGTACGGTGGGGCAGTTGGGCCGCGGGGCAGTTGGGCAGCAACAACGCCGGAACTTTGCGCGCTCGCCGGCGTGGCTGCGCGGTCGAGGTCTCGGGCTACAATTCGACCCTCGGGCCCGGAGCCTGCCAGCGCCCCGAGATCCACGCCACGCTCGGCAGCAATACGTCGGGCGAGGGGCGAGGCTTTGACTCGCCCGGCTGTTACCACTGTGGCGACAGCCCTCGGTGCCTCACGCGGCGTCTCCGCCGCGGCAGAAGCCGGCGGCGCGGGAGGCATCGATGTTGGCCGGTTACGGCCGGGTGTTGGCTGGGTGGCTTGATCCTCGGCCTTCGGGCGTTGCGCCCCACCCCCACCAGCCCGCTGCCCGTTTGCGCTGTCCCGCTGCGTCGCCGCCCCGCCGCTCCCCTGACTGTCCCCGCCTACCGATTCCCCCGGCTCGCCGATCACCGCCACCGGCTCGGAGACCGGCACCGTGGCCCCGGCCTCCACGATGTGCTTGAGCAGGGTGCCGCCGGCCCGGGCAACGAGCTCCATTACGGCCTTGTCGGTCTCGACCTCGGCCAGCACGTCACCCACGACGACCGTGTCGCCCTCCTGCTTCTTCCATTCAACGAGGCGCCCCTCTTCCATGGTGGGAGAGAGGGCCTCCATTACAACCTTGGTTGGCATGGCTGACTCACTCCCGGTACAACACCTGATTTACCGCGGCGATCACCTTGGCCGGATCGGCCTTCGCGGCCTTCTCCAGCTGCTTGTTGTAGGGCATGGGGACATCGGCGCCGGTGACCCGAAGGACCGGTGCATCGAGCTCGTCGAACACCTCGCGCTGGATGGTGTCCACCACCTGAGCGCCCACGCCGGCAAAGGGCCATCCCTCTTCCACCACCACGCACCGGTGGGTCTTGGCCACCGAGCTGAGCACTGCCTCGGTGTCGAGCGGCCGGACGGTGCGGAGATCGACCACCTCGGCGCTCACCCCCTCCTGGGCCAGTTGCTCCGCCGCCTTGAGCGACACGGCCACGCTCTTGGAGTGGCAGATGAGGGTGACGTCGTTGCCCTCGCGCTTGATGTCGGCTCTTCCCAAAGGGAGGATGTGCTCGCCCTCCGGCACCTCGCCCTTGATGTTGTAGAGCATCTCGCCTTCGATGAAGATCACCGGGTCATCGTCGCGGATGGCGCTCTTCAGAAGACCCTTGGCATCGGCAGGTGTCGCCGGCATGACCACTTTCAGTCCGGGAATGTGCGCGTACCAGCTCTCGAACGCCTGCGAGTGCTGCGAGGCGAGCTGGAGGGCGGCGCCACCGGGGCCTCGAAAGACCGCGGGCACACCCACCTGGCCGTTGGACATGTAGCGCATTTTGGCCGCCGAGTTCACCAGCTGATCCACCGCAAGCAGGGCAAAGTTCCAGGTCATGAACTCGATGACGGGCCTGAGGCCCACCATGGCCGCCCCCACGCCCACGCCGGCGAACCCAAGCTCGGTGATGGGCGTGTCCACCACCCGCATGGGGCCGAACTCGTCCAGTAGACCGCGGCTGACCTTATAGGCGCCCTGATAGACCCCGACCTCCTCACCCATGAGGAAGACGTTCGGGTCGCGCTGCATCTCCTCGCGGAGCGCCTGGTTCAGAGCGTCTCGATAGGTGACCAGCGCCATTAAAACCTCGTGATGTCACCCCGAGCAGCGCGAGGGGGCCAGACCGTGGCTTCGGCCCCTTCGCTTCGCTCAGGGTGACAATCCTGCAGAGCCCGACTAAGAATTCGCATAGACGTGAGTGTACAGCTCCTCCGGCGCCGGATCCGGTGCCTGGTCGGCGAAGTCGTAGGCCTCCTCGACCTCCTCCGTAACGCCCTTGTCCATGGCCCGGACCGCGGCCTCGTCCATCAGACCATCGGCAATCAGCCGCTGCGACCACACGGCGATCGGGTCGCGCTTGCGCTGGTCCTCGACCTCCTCACGGGTACGGTAGTGTCCGTGGATCGGATCGGACATGGAGTGGCCCATGAAGCGGTAGGTGCGGACCTCGAGCAGCGTGGGCAGCTTGTCGTTCCGGGCCCGCTGCACGGCGCGCTCCATGGCTGCGTTCATGATCAGCACATCCTGGCCGTCCACCACCTCGTTGGCCATGTCGTAGGAGCAGGCCCGCTCGGAGATGTCGTACAGGGCGCTGGCGCGCTCGAGCGCGGTGCCCATGCCGTAGCGGTTGTTCTCGCAGAGGTAGATGGCGGGAAGCTTCCAGAGCGCCGCCATGTTGAGCGCCTCGTGAAACGCCCCGTTGTTGACGGCGGCCTCGCCGAAATAGCAGACCGCAACCTGGTCGGTGTTCCGGTACTTGGCCGCAAAAGCCATCCCGGTGGTCAGCGGGATGTGACCTCCAACGATGCCGTGGCCACCGAGAAAGCCGAGCGAGGCGTCGAACAGGTGCATCGATCCGCCCTTGCCGCCGGTACAGCCGGGCGCCTTGCCGAACAGCTCGGCCATAACTGCCCGGGCGGAGATCCCCCGGGCCAGGGCGTGGCCGTGCTCGCGGTAGGAGCAGGTGATGTAGTCGTCGGGGCCCAGCGCGGCGAGGCTGCCGACCGCCACCGCTTCCTGCCCGATGTAGAGATGGCAGAATCCGCCGATCTTGCCCAGGCTGTACGCCTCGCCGGCCTTTTCCTCAAACCGCCGGATCAGCGCCATCTGGCGGAGCCACTCCCGGTACTCATCGGCCCGGGCAGGGTCGAGCCCCTTCGGCTTCATCTTGGCGCGGGCCGCGGTGGATCCCGCCACTAGCTGGGCTCCGCCGTCAGTTCGAGAGAGTCCTCGCGGAGCCTGTCCTGAGCGTCAGCCAAGGGCTCGGAACGCCCCCCGCTCCGGGCGGCGGTCGCCTGTTCCCACGCGTGGTACGATGAGCGGGTCAGCGGGCTGGCCTGGACGTGGGTGAACCCCATGGAGAGTCCGATACCCTCGAGCTCGGCAAACTCCTCGGGCGTGTAGTAGCGGGCGACGGGCATGTGGCTGGCCGAGGGCCGCAGGTACTGCCCCAGTGTCAGAATGTTCACATCGCTGCGGCGAAGATCCCGCATACAGACGAGCACTTCGTCCCACTCCTCTCCCAGCCCCAGAATGACGCCCGATTTGGTCAGCCCGTCCGGCGCCATCCGGCGGGCGTTGGCGAGGAGCTGGAGAGCGCGGTCGTAGCGGCCGCCGGGACGGGCCAGGCGGTAGAGCCGCTCCGCCGTCTCGAGGTTGTGGTTGAGAATGTCGGGTTGCGCATCCATCACGATCCCGAGGGCCTGCTCGGATCCCTTGAAGTCGGGAATGAGGACCTCGACCGTCGTGCGGGGCAGGCGGCGCCGGATCTCGGTGATGCAACCCGCGAAGGCCTCGGCTCCGCCGTTCGGCAGGTCGTCCCGGTCAACCGAGGTGATCACCACATGCTGGAGACCCATCCGCGCCACCGCCTCGGCCAGGCGGACCGGCTCGAGCGGATCGAACGCCGACGGCGCGCCATGGGAAACGGCGCAGTAGGTGCAGTTGCGGGTGCACACGTCGCCCAGGATCATGAACGTGGCCGCCTTGTGCTCCCAGCATTCCCCCACATTGGGGCAACGCGCTTCCTCGCAGACGGTATGGAGGCCCAGCTCGCGCATCATGGTCTTGATCTGCACGTAATTGGGCCCACCCGGCGCCTTGACCTTGAGCCAGCCCGGCTTGCGAGCCGGCACCATGGGTGCCGCTGCCGGGGTGCCGGGACTCGAGCGTGTCAATTGGACCAGCGGAGCTGCCACCGCCCTCTCCTCACCGGCCATATGGGCCGATCATGAAGTTCGGAGTGGAAGCTAGCAGGGGCGGGCAGCCGGGAGCTAGCTGCGACACCGCTCCAGGAGCTGTTCGGCATCGGCCTT
>DASVGF010000267.1:0-4011 GCA_036379675.1 Gemmatimonadales bacterium
GCGTAACCATCCGTCCACGTAGACCCGCGCCAGCTCGGGGGGCTGGGCTTCCACCACGAATCCGAGTGCATCGCCGAGCGCCTGGCCCAGGATCGAGCCAACCAGGCTGCCTGCGGGGGCGGTAGAAGCGGAAGTGGCGGAAGCAATTCTGCGTCGTCCGCCCTTTTCGCCTTTTCCGCCGCTTCTCACGTCGGCGCCACGTCCCGTCCGCAGTGCTTGCACACGCGGGCGCGGGCCAGGATGAGCTCCGCACAGTAGGGGCACTCGCGCTCTACCCGCGCGTCTCCCGGGCGGGATGGCTGCCCCCCCGGCTGGCCGCCTCTCCGCTCCTCCTGGGCGATGATCTGACTCTGAATCTGCCGGCGAAACTGGAGCGGATCGGAGATGCCGGAAAATACTTCCCGGGTTCCACCGGTCCCCGTGATCATCAGTGTGCCGAACCCCAACATTCGGCCGATCACACCTTGGTCCACTGCGATTGCCTCGACTTTGCTGAGCAGCGTCTCGTCGGACTCCCGCTCGATGAAGCCTACCTTCCCCAGCACCCGTTTGTCGGTGACGGCGAATTCGGAGGTCACGTAGCGAATGCCGGGGCCGATGGCGAGCAGCAGTCCGATGCCGGCGAGCCCCAGGCCGGCGTAGGAGTAGGCAGGCTCCAGAACCTGCAGCAGAATCCACAGGCCGATGCCGAGCAGCAGGACAACGATCGCGGTAAGGAAGATTGTCCAGTGGAGACGGGCGCGGTACACAATTCGCTCGCCCGGCAGCAGGTGGTCGTCGAGGTAGCTCATGGGGGTGAAGATAGTGCCAAAAAAAGAGCCCCGCACAATCGCGGGGCTCTTTCAGCAAAAGGTGGTGAACTAGATGCCAGCCAGAATCGCGTTGATCTGGTTGAGCAGGTTGGCCACGGCGCCTGCGAGTGGGTTCTGGTCCAGGATACCCACCAGAGCGCACAGGAGGTTGCCCAAGAGGTTCCCCGGGCCCGCCACCGCGGTCAGGTCGATGCTTATCGGCGCGACATCGAGCTGCAACCCCAGAAGGTCGAGGAAGATGCGTCCGACATCGAGGGCGAGAATCGGGCACCGGCCCGCATCCACCAGCAGATTCGTGAAGGTCTGATTGACGGCCGTGGTGGCGCCGCCCGTGATGCTGCCGACCAGGTTACCGACCAAGGTCCCGTTCGCCAGCAGATCGCCGGCGGCGTTGGTGGCAAACGAGGTGATGGTGAGCGTACCGGTGAACAGCCCGGTAGTGCCGTTGGCAGCCGTGACGGCGAGGTTCGTGACCTGTTGCACTATTGGGCCCGTCGCGACCGGGCGCCTGGCCGGTGCGAGCTCGGCCGAACTCTTATCGGCGGGCGCCGTCGGTGACTGGTTGTCGGAACAGGAGATCGCCGTAAGCGCGAGCGTAAGCGCGGCGGCGAGTGAGCGTATAGTTGGCATGAGTACATCTCTCCAATTCTTGAGGTACCTCAGCGGGGCTTCCGGAGGGAAGCCGCGGCGACGGTACGCACCATCCGAGACGGTACGTACGACGAAAACCGACAGCGTGGACCTGCAGCGCAGCTGCTAGCTGTCTGCCCCGCTAACGGTCGAGGTCAACCTCTACAGGTCGATGAACGAACGATGTGAGACGAATCACCGCGCGGCGGGGCCGGGCGTGTCGCAGGGGCGTAAAACCTTGGGAGGAACGTAGGTGTAGGTCCGGCGCGTGTTTGTATCAAATTCGCAAAACGGACAGGGTGGGATTCGAACCCACGATACCCGTGAGGGTATACCGGTTTTCGAGACCGGCTCCTTCAGCCACTCGGACACCTGTCCAAACCGGCGGGAAAGATAAGGTGGGAGGGAACAACAGTGAACGGGTCAACGCTTGCTCAGGAAGAACCGCTTGAGGAGGTCGCCGCATTCCTCGGCCATCAGGCCCCCGACGACCTCGGGACGGTGATTCAGCTTGGGATTGCGCAGCAGGTCGTAGACCGAGCCCGCCATGCCACAGCGGGCGTCGTACGCGCCGAAGACTACCCGTCCCACCTTGGTTAGCACGATGGCGCCGGCGCACTGGGCACAGGGCTCCAGTGTCACATAGAGCGTGGCCAGGAGCAGCCGATCTTCGCCCACCCGCTCCAAGGCCCGGCGCAGAGCCAGTAACTCGGCGTGCGCCGTGGGATCACGGCGATGCACCGTCTCGTTATGGGCCTCGCCCAGCACCTCCCCCTCCGCCATCACCACTGCGCCGATCGGGACTTCATCCCGGACCGAGGCGGCGCGGGCGAGCCGAAGCGCGTTCTGCATCCCCGTGAGGTCACTCGGGGATGGGGTGCCCCTACGCACCGGCCAACGCGGGCTCCGGCGCTGCCCGCTCAACTCGCTCGAACCGCAGGATGTCGCCGTCGCGGTCGGCCCGAATGGTGTCGCCTTCGTGGAAGTTGCCCTCCAGCAGCTCCAGCGCGATAGGATTCTGCAGCAGGCGCTGGATGACCCGTTTCAACGGACGGGCGCCGTAGACCGGGTCGTACCCCTCGGCGGCAATGAGCGCCTTGGCTTCAGACGTGACCTCGATCCTGATGTGCCGCGCGGCCAGCATCTTCTCCAGCCGGTCCAGCTGGAGGTCCACGATCCGGACCAGATCTTCCCGGCTGAGCTGGCGGAACACGATGATGTCGTCCACCCGGTTGAGGAACTCGGGCCGGAAGTGATTGCGCAGCTCGTCGCGCACCCGCTCCTCCACCTTGCCCCAGCCGCCGGAATCCAGCTGCGCCCCGGCGTCGACGATAAACTGGCTGCCGATGTTGGAGGTCATGATGATCACCGTGTTCCGGAAGTCCACCAGCCGGCCCTGGCTATCGGTGAGCCGGCCATCGTCGAGGATCTGGAGCAGGACGTTGAATACGTCCGGGTGCGCCTTCTCGATTTCGTCGAACAGGATAACGCTGTAGGGCCGGCGGCGTACCGCTTCGGTGAGCTGGCCGCCCTCCTCGTACCCGACGTAACCCGGGGGCGCGCCGATGAGGCGAGCTACCGAGTGCTTCTCCATGTACTCGGACATGTCCAGTCGGATCATGGCCCGCTCGTCGTCGAACAGGAACTCGGCCAGCGCGCGTGCCGTCTCCGTCTTGCCGACGCCGGTGGGTCCCAGGAAGATGAACGAGCCCAGGGGGCGATTCTGATCCTGGAGGCCGGCGCGGCTCCGTCGGACGGCGTGAGCCACCGCGGTCACCGCCGCCTGCTGGCCTACAACTCTCCGCCCGAGCTCCTCCTCGAGGTGCGTCAGCCTCTCGCGTTCGGACTCGAGCATCCTCGAGACCGGGATGCCAGTCCATTTGGACACGATCTCCGCGATGTCCTCGGCATCTACCGCGTCCTTCAGGTACATGGCGTCCTGCTGCACCTCCTGCAGCCTGCGCTCGTCCTCCGCCAGCTTGCGTTCCAGCTCGGGCAGCCTGGCATACCGCAGTTCCGCCGCCCGCTGGAGGTCGCCCCGGCGGGTGGCCTGTTCGATCTCGGCCCGGACGGATTCGATCTCGGCCTTGAGTCGCTTCATCTCCTCCAGTGCCGCTTTTTCCGCCTGCCACTGGGCCTTCATGCCGGCACTCTTTTCCTGCAGGGACGCGATCTCCCGCTCCAGATTCTGCCGCCGCTCGACCGCAGCCTTGTCCTTTTCCTTGAGTAGGGCCTGCCGCTCGATCTGCAGCTGGACGATCCGGCGCTCCACCTCGTCGATCTCCTGGGGCAGGCTGTCGATTTCGATTCGGAGCCGGCTCGCGGCCTCGTCGATCAGGTCGATCGCCTTGTCGGGCAGGAAGCGGTCGCCGATGTACCGGTCGGACAGCGTGGCCGCCGCGATGATCGCGTTGTCGGTGATCCGCACGCCATGGTGCACCTCGTACTTCTCCTTGAGACCCCGCAGGATCGCGATCGTGTCCGTCACACTCGGCTCCCCTACGAGCACGGGCTGAAAGCGGCGCTCGAGGGCGGCGTCCTTCTCGACGTGCTTCCTGTACTCATCCAG
>DASVGF010000268.1:0-13408 GCA_036379675.1 Gemmatimonadales bacterium
CCCAGATCGGCCTGAAGCTCCCGCTGGCCGCAGTAGATGAAGGCAGCGGCACCGACTGGGGCCTGGCCGGTCTGCGGGCTTTCGGGCTCTACAACTTCAACACCGAGAGCCGCTCGGCTCCGGCTCTCTCTCTCCGGGCCGATGCCAGCTTCTCCGTCGGCTCCCTGGCCGGCGACGGCACCCGCCTCTCCATCAAAGCCATCGCCACCCGCAGCTGGGGCCGGATGCGGGTCCACCTGAATGCCGCTCGAGGCTTTGGCTCCGAGCGCGCGCTCTCGCTGGTGGAGCCGCTGAGCCGCTGGAGCGGCAGTCTGGCCATCGACCGCACATTCTTCCGGTCCAGCATGCTGCTCATCGGCGAGATCGCGGTCTCCCGGTCGATCCAGGGTGCACCGACCGCCGTGAACGCCTCGTTCGGAGGACGCTGGCAGTGGACCCCTACCCTGGTGCTCGATGCCGGTGTGGCGCGGCGGCTGCGCTCTGAGACAGGCCCCGACATCGCACTCACGGTTGGCCTTTCCCACGCCTTCGCGCTCCGGGGTCTGATGCCCGGCCCGCGGCACTCCCGGAGATGATTCGTATGTCGGTCCAGACCAAAATCACCCGCAAAATGACGGTGGCCGCTCTTCTGCTCGGCGCCGGTGTCAGCCCGGTCACTGGGCAGACGCAGCGCGACGAACAGTTTTACTTCCCCGGCGGCTTCAACTGGCAGTTCCTGGCCAACTATCCCGAGGCCGCACGGCTGTTCAACGCCTTCGACTACGGCCATGCGGTCCTGTACGAGCGCCTGTACACCAGACGCGGAAAAGCGGCGCGCGAGCTCGAGAAAGAGTATCGCTACCTCACCACCGATCTCCTCGTCCGTCCGCCCCGGTTTGCGGTGGCCGAGGAAGTGGTCATGCCCTCGTATGCAAAGCTCGCCTGGCGGGCCAAGATGATGTTTGACTGGGCCCACGTCCTTCATCGCCAGATTTACGATGTCTACGCGGACCAGCGTCTCACCCCCGCTCAGCGGGACGTTACCATCGAGCGGCTCACCGATTACTACCTGAGCAACCGGAAATACGCCTTCACCGACACGCCCAAGTCCATGGCGCTGATGGACGAGCAGTACTTCAGCCAGACATTCCGGAAGGCGTATCCCGACTTCAACGGCCTGATCTGGGCCTATCACTGGCTCCAGATCGGCCTCTATGATGCATACCTGGAAGGCGGGACCGAAGCGGAGCGCAAGGCGGGGGTGCAGGCGACCCTGGCCCGCTTCTGGTCCATGCTGGAGAATCCGCCCAGCCGCATGCCGAAGGTGATGCCCATGACCTCGGCGGTGGCGCCCCGGTTCAGCGCAGCCCATCCCCGTGCCGCAGTGATCTTCGACAACCTTCACATGATGCACGACATCATTTCCGACATCCTCGCCGCCGATACGATCCCTCACGGACAGAAGGGTCGCGTGATCGACGAGCAGCTCGACAAGCTCCAGGATCCGACGCGGGAGGTGATGTCACTCGACGAATGGCGGATGATGGCCGACCATATGGGTGGAGTCGAGGTCATGGGCGGGCCGGCCACCAACTTGGCGCGGCTGGTGCAGGCGCCCGCCGCGCCACCCCCCAAAGCCGGGATGCAAGGGCCGATGCCAGCAGAGCCGTCGCGCACGCCGGGGCACGAGGGTCACGCTGCACCGAAGAGGGAGCCCGCGGTCCCGAAACGGCCGCTGGCTAAGCCGCCGGCACCACCTCCGGCCAAGCCAGACTCAACCCCCACGCCGAACCATGATCAGCACTCGACCACGGGCTGTAATGGTTTTCGCGAAGTCGCGTCATCTAGGCAGATCGGGACCGGATCTTCCGGCGGTCAACAGCCAGGAAACCCAGGGCGGGTGTCACATGCATGATCATCGCCACCATCATGGCCCCGCTGCTGAGGCTCCGGTAAAGCCCGGGTACCCCGAGCATCCCGAGCGGAAGCCACCAGGGAAGCCGAGCGGTGGCTCTCACGCCCAGCATGCCGGGATGGATCACGGAGGACGCGGCGCCCAGGGAGGGCACGACAAGCATGCGGGCCACAGCGTGGCCATGTTCCGGGACAAGTTCTGGATCTCCCTCCTGCTCACGGTCCCCACCCTGATCTGGGGCCACATGCTCCCGCGCGCGCTCGGCTACACCCCTCCGGCGGTCCCCGGCGCGCGCTGGATTCCAGCCGTGTTCGGCACGGCCGTCTTCCTCTATGGCGGCCGGCCGTTCATTGCGGGCGCCACGCGGGAGCTGCGCGACCGTCTGCCCGGGATGATGACCCTCATCGCGCTGGCCATCACGGTGGCGTTTGTCTTCAGCGCCGCCGTGACGCTGGGCTATCCGGGAATGCCACTGTGGGAAGAGCTGGCCACCCTGGTCACCATCATGCTGCTGGGCCACTGGATCGAGATGCGCTCCATCACCCAGGCACAGGGCGCGCTCGCCGAGCTGGCCAGGCTCCTGCCGGACAGCGCCGGGCGGATTGTGCGTGAGGGTGAGGTGGAGCGCATCGAGGAGGTCCCGGTCAGCCTGCTGCGCGAGGGCGATCGCATTCTGGTCCGGCCCGGTGCCCGAGTACCCGCTGACGGCGCAGTGCGCGAAGGCCATAGCACGGTGAACGAGTCGATGATCACGGGTGAGTCCCGCCCGGTGGAGAAGAATCCCGGGGACCGTGTCATCGCCGGCACGGTGAACCAATCCGGGTCCTTGCGGGTGGAGGTGACCGGGACGGGAGAGCGGACCACGCTCGCCGGCATCATGCGGCTGGTGGAGCAGGCGCAGCAATCCCGTAGCCGGGCCCAGGCACTGGCCGACCGGGCTGCATTCTGGCTGACGATCGTGGCGCTCGGCGCCGGGACGGCGACGCTCATCGGCTGGCTGCAAGCCGGCGCGCCGGCGGCGTTCGCCGTCGAACGGCTCGTGACCGTGCTGGTCATCGCGTGCCCTCACGCGTTGGGACTGGCGGTCCCGCTCGTCATCGCCATCTCCACCACATTGGGTGCCAGGAGCGGGCTTCTGGTGCGGGACCGGCGAGGACTGGAAGAGGCGCGTCTCCTCAACGCCGTGGTGTTCGATAAGACGGGTACCCTCACCCTGGGCGAGCACCGGGTCGTTGCCGTACGCACCGTCGGGGGCGTGACGGAGGATGGCGCTCTCGCGCTCGCGGCCGCGGTCGAACAGGATGCGGAGCACCCGGTGGCCCGGGCCGTCGTGACCAGTGCGCGGGAGCGCCGGCTGGAGATTCCGCGCGTGTCCGACTTCAGGGCGACCGCCGGCTACGGAGTGGAAGCCGTGGCCGGTGGACGCAGCCTGGCGGTGGGTGGACCCAACCTCTTGCGGAAGCTGGCTCTCACCCTGCCGAAGGAGCTGGGACAATTCACCGAGGCCGCGGCCGCGAAAGGCCAGGGCGTCCTCTACTTGATGGAGGGAGACCGCATCCTGGCGGCATTCAGCGTGGCTGATGCCGTTCGTTCAGAGTCTCGCGAGGCCGTGGACCGGCTGCACCAGCTGGGACTCGAGGTCGCGATGCTCACCGGGGACTCCCAGGCGGTCGCCGACGCGGTGGCCCGCGAGCTCGGTATCGATACGGTCTTTGCTCAGGTCCTGCCCGAGGACAAGGCCGCCAGGATCCAGGAGCTTCAACGACAGGGCAGGCGGGTCGCCATGGTTGGCGATGGCGTCAATGATGCCCCGGCCCTGGTGACCGCGGACGTCGGCATCGCGATGGGGGCCGGGACCGACGTTGCGGTCGAGGCCGGCGATGTCGTGCTGATCCGCAGTGATCCCCGGGACGTGCCGCGTATTATCGGGCTCTCGCGGGCCAGTTACCGCAAGATGGTGCAGAACCTGTGGTGGGCCGCCGGCTACAACATCGTGGCCATTCCCCTGGCCGCGGGGGTGCTCGCCCGCCAGGGCATCCTGTTGTCGCCGGCGGTCGGGGCGATCCTGATGTCACTCAGCACCGTCATCGTGGCCATCAACGCCCAGCTCCTGCGGCGGGCGCGGCTCTGACCGGCGGGAGCTTACCAGTGGGTTCATCGTTTCTTCACGGCGCAGGGCCGACATTAGGACCGCACGCTCGCAGCACAGCTCCAGCTCGTCCCCTAAAGCGGAAGAAGGCTGACAAATGAGACTCGGCACCCTTGGAGTGGCACTGGTAACCCTCTTTCTAAGCACCCAGGCGCTTGCCGCTCAGCAGCCCGGCCAGCCGGCACCCCGGGATAGCATGGGACGCGGCATGACCATGGGAATGGATATGAAGGACATGCGGATGATGGACTCGATGAACCTGCGGCTGGACACTCTGATGGTCCGCATGAACCGCGCGACCGGCAACGCCAAGGTCACGGCCATGGCCCAGGTGCTCAACGAGTTGGTGGCGCAGCGCCAGGTCATGCAGACTCACATGCACCAGATGATGCGGTCGCACGGCGCCATGATGGGCGGTTCCAAGGTGGAGGCGAAGCCGGATACCTCAGACCACGCGGCGCACCACCCCGAGAAGTGAATGGCGCGCATGGGCCCAGTCGTTGAGGGAATGGGATACGCCGGGTAGCAGCGCGGTACCCGGCGGCGAGCCGACTCCTCAGGCGATGCCCGCACCGGCCGGAACATTGGTCCCTCCCGATTTCCGGCGGGCGCGGCGACCGGCAGGCCTGACCACCAGCACCGGCACCTCGGCGGCCCGCACCAGCTTGTCCGCCACGCTGCCGAGCACCAGCCGGCGCGCGCCCCCGCGCCCGTGGGTGGCAATCACCAGGAGGCCCACGCGCTCGGGATCGGCGAGATCCAGGAGAGTCTCGGCCACACTGCCGCCCAGCACGGCCACACCGGAGGCTTTGACTCCCGCCTCCCGCAGGTGCTCCGCGATATCTCGGACATAATCCGCGGCAGTCTCCCGTCTCATCTCGGTGAACCGGTTATCGAACCCCAGCGGGAACGCGAGCGGCTGGTCGGCGTACAGTGCCACCGGTGAAACGACCTGCACCAGCGAGATCTCGCCGTCCCACAGGCGCGCCAGCGCTGCGGCCGGCTCCACCGCGGCTTCGGCCAGCGGTGACCCGTCGAGTGGCACCAGTATTTCGCCGAACTCGGCGGGGGCTTCGGCTGCACCCTTCTCGGCGGCTCGAACCAACAGGACCGGCACTTCGACGCTCCGGATGAGTTGGTCGGCGATGCTGCCGAGCCACGCCCGCCGCACGCCTCCCTGCCCGTGGGTCGTCATCACCACCAGGTCCGCTCCCGCCTCTCTCACATACTGGGCCAGCGCCGGTGCCACCGGCCCCTTCAGCGTCGCCGACGAGACTGCCCGGCCGAGACGTTTCCGAACCGTACCAAGCAGGTCCTTCAGATAGTTCCGCTCGGACTGGTGGATGGCGAGCTCGGTCCGGGCAAACTCGCCGGTGGATTCCAGCAGGGCATGGTGGATCTGGCGATGGACCAGCACCAACTTGACCTTTCCCCGGGACCGTTCTGCGATGGCAATGGCGAGTGGAAGCGCCTGTTCCGCCAGCTTGGACCCGTCCACCGGCACGAGAATGGTGCGGAAGTGATCGCTGTCATGTGACATAGGTCGGCTCCTCTTCTACCGCGGACACGAGCGCCTGATGCTCTTCACCCGAGAGATCCTGCCAGTCCACGCTGCCAACGGCATCCTCCACTTCGTCGCACCAGTGCTCCAGCACCGTCTCGAGCTTGAGCGTGATTCGGCAGAATTCGGCCGGGTGATGGCATAACCCGACGGAGTGAGCGATCTGCCAGTGGAGCGCTGTTACCAGTTCGGCAGCGGTCCAGAGCCGCGCGGCGTGGCCGGACTCCAGCATGTGATACTCTTCTTCAATCAGCTTGCGCTCCGGCTCGAACCAGGCCGAAAGCAGGTGATCGAGCAGACGGACGGCACTCCACCGGCTCCAGACCCCGGCCTCCGGCCCCTGCGCCGGCTCCAACGCCTCACGCAGCTCGCGTAGCCGGCGGGCATGTACTACCCGGAGTGAGTCATCCAAGGACTTCGGCCTTGCCTCGTGCACCAGGGTCGGAGCCGCCAGCAGCAGCGTCGTCATGCCATCCTCCTTGAAGCGGGGGGCTCACACCGGTTGATGCGCAGCGCGGCGTAGAGCGGGCAAAACCCCGTAAGGGCACTGGCCAGGGGGATCAGACCGACCAGGGTGAGATACTTCCAGGGCGGATCGAGCGCGCCATACAGCCCCAGGATCAGCACAGCAAGGATCAGCCGCGCCAGGCGTTCGATCTTGCCGACGTTGCAGGTCATAAGGCCTCCTGAGGTCGCGGGCCCCCTAGAGTGGAATCGTCAGCACGGCGCAGGGGGCCTCGTGCGCCAGCCGGCGGGCGGTACTGCCGGCCTCGATCACGCCGGGCGGGCCACCGCGGTGATAGCCGATCGCCAACCCATCGGCGCCGGTCTCCCGTACCTGGGCCAGCACGGCCTCGGTGATGTCTCCTCGCTGGATGGAAACCGCCAGCCCGGGGATTCGTTCGCGCTGGGCAACGGCGAGCACTCGCGCCTGGAGCGCCGAGCTTCTGGCTACCGGGAGAGCAGCGGCCAGATGCCATGGCTCGTTGGCCGCACCGCGCTCGACCGTGACCACCTGAAGCCCGGCCCCAATGTCTCGGGCAAAGCCGCAGGCCGCGTGCAGTACGGTCATGCCCCGGTCCGATCCGTCGAGCGCAACCAGGAGATTTCGGAGCTCCACAGGGCGGGGAGGAACGAAGAGGCAAGGAAACCGGCTCCGCCGGGCCACCGCATCCGCGGTGTCTCCCAGCAGCAGGCGTGCCCGCTGCGAATGGCGCTTCCTCCCCAGGACGAGAAGATCCGCACCAAGCCGTTCTGCGGCGCGGCAGATCTCGATGCCGGGGATCCCGAAGTTCACGCTGAGCTGTACCGTTCCCGCTTCGTTGCCGTGTAGCACGTCGGCGTCGAGCCACCGCCTGAGGTGTTCGACTGCCGCGTCGTCGACCCCGCCCCCGGGTGCCTCGCATGCTTGCAGGGCCCCGACCGGCTGCGGTGCAACCGCTGCCGACTCGACCCGCACCACGGTGACCCGCGCGTCCGAGCGGGAGGCCAGTTCCAGGGCGGCCCGCACGGCCTGGCGGCCGGCATCCGATTCATCGGTGGCAGCCAGTATGTGCCGTAGGTGCATAGAGGCTCCTTTCTCCCGACAGCCTAGCCTCCGTCCCATGAAAAAATCATTAAGCCCGTGCGAACGTTCGCGGGGTTCCGAACCGGTGAGGTCTGCCTGTAGTATTGGGCATGTCCCACGCCTCCAGCGCGCATCCGGACGCCTCCAGCGAACGGCTGGAGCAGCTGGTCGTCGCTGCCTCCTCGCTTCTGACGGAGGTCTCGCTCGAAGGGGTCCTCCAACGGGTGGTCGAGGTCGCGGCGGCGGTCATCGGCGCCCGGTTCGCCGCCATCGGAGTGCTGGCGCCGGATGGCCGGCTCCTGGAGAGCTTCATTACCTACGGTATCGACCCGGAGCAGCGGGCCATGATCGGCCCGCCACCACGGGGACACGGGATCCTCGGCCTGGTGATCCGTGAGGCCCGGCCCATCCGGCTCCCCGACCTTGCCAAGCACCCCGACTCCTACGGGTTCCCTCCCCACCACCCCCCCATGCATTCGTTTCTCGGCGTGCCGATCGTGGGCAAGCGCGGGGTCTTCGGCAACCTCTACCTGACCGAGAAACTGGGGGCCCAGGCTTTCACCGAAGCAGACGAGCGCATCGCCATTCTCCTGGCCGCCAACACGGCGGCGGCGGTGGAGAACGCCCGGCTGCACGAGGAGAGCGCCCGCCTGCTCGAGGAGGTCCAGCAGCTTCACCGGACGCGGGAACGATTTTTTGCCATGGTGAACCACGAGCTGCGGAACTCGCTCGCGGCGGTTTACGGATGGTCGGAGATGATGGTGCGGAAGAAGGACCCCGCGACGGTGCCGAAGGCCGCCTTCGAAGTGCTCGACTCAGCCCAGCAGGCGGTGAGCCTGATCAACGACCTGCTGGACCTGAGCCGCCTGGATGAGGACCGACTGAAGCCGGTAATCCGGGCCACCGAGCCGGGCTCCATGGCTCGGCGCGCGCTGATGCGGGTCACTCCTGCGGCCGATGCCCGCCGGGTGTCGTTACAACTGCAGCTGACGCCGGACTTGCCAAGCTGCGAGACCGATGCCAGCCGGGTGGAGCAGATTCTCATCAATCTCCTGGGCAATGCGATCGCCCACACGCCGGAGCAGTCCACGGTGCGGCTTCAGGTCGCCGGGGACGAATCCCGGGTGGTCTACCGGGTGGAGGATGAAGGCCCGGGGGTCGCGGAGGCGGATATCGAACGGATCTTCGACATCTACATCAGTCAGGGGACCGACGCGAGCCGGGGCGTCGGGCTGGGCCTGCCGCTCTCCCGGCGGCTCGCCCGGCTGCTCGGGGGGGAGCTTCGTGCCGCTGCCCGCCCGGGCCTGGGCGGCTGCTTCATCCTCGAGCTTCCCGCGGCCCTGGACTCTAAGGAAACCTTCATAAAGGGTTCCGCCGCTTCTTAACCCTCGCTCCTAAATTCGCTCTCATGAAGATTCTCGTGGTGGAAGACGACCGGAAGGTCGCCGGGTTCATCGAACAGGGGTTGAAGGAGGAAGGGTACGTGGTCGACGTGGCCCCGGACGGGGACGAGGCCACCATGCTGGCGCACGTCTACGACTACGACGTGATCCTGCTCGACATCGTGCTCCCCAAGAAGAACGGGTTTCAGGTCGCCACCGAGCTGAGGCGGGAAGGGCGAGCGACGCCCATCCTCATGCTGACCTCACGCGACGCGGTAGAGGACGTGGTCCGCGGACTCGACGCCGGCGCGGATGACTACCTGGCCAAGCCATTCCAGTTCGACGAGCTCCTGGCCCGGATCCGCGCCCTGCACCGCCGTGGCGGGGCGGAGCGCCTGGAGGTGCTTCGCTATCCCCCGATCACGCTCGACCGGCTCCGCCACATCGCGCTGGTCAACGACAAGCGGCTGGACCTGACCCCCAAGGAGTTCCAGCTGCTGGAGTACTTCCTCCTTCATCCCGAAGAGGTCGTCCGCCGCACAACGCTCCTGGAGAAGGTATGGGACATGCACTTCGACCCGGAGAGCAACGTGGTAGACGTCCACGTGGGCAACCTGCGCCGCAAGCTCAGCGAGGCAGCCAGGGAGCAACTGCTGGCCACGGTCCGGGGGGTAGGGTTCAGCCTCCGCCGCGGCGGCGACTCGGTCGGGGTTTCCCCGGCGATCTAGGGACTCGGCTCCGCCGCCGCGCCTATTTCCTCCCCCTAGGCGCCGTCTCTTTCATTCTCTTCGGGTTGGTCCTTCACGTCGGCGGACCAGCCGGCGCCGCGTTCCGGGTCTGGAGCGCCGGTCTGGCGCTCACGGGTCTCCCGGTCGTATGGCACACCCTGCGCGGCATCGCCCGGGGCCGGTTCGCGGCCGATCTGGTGGCCATGCTGGCCATCGTCGCCGCCTTGCTCCTGGGGGAGCCGGTCGCGGGTCTCATCGTCGTCCTCATGCAGACCGGGGGCGAGGCGCTCGAGCGCTACGCCGAAGGCCGGGCATCGGAAGCCGTGCGGGAGCTCGAGGCGGCCGCTCCCCACGTCGCGCACCGGATCGTGGGCGGTAACGTCACCGACATCGAAGCGGAAATGGTGGCGGTCGGCGACGAGCTGCTGCTCCGTCCCGGTGAGCTGTTGGCCTGCGACGCAATCGTCGTCGAAGGACGATCACACGTGGATGCCTCCCGCCTCACGGGAGAACCGGTGCCGGTGAGCGCGCATCCGGGGGTGGCCCTTGCGAGCGGCAGTCTGAATCTCGAGGGCCCTCTCACGGTGAGAGCGACGGCACCGGCCAGCGAGAGCCAGTACGCCCGGATCGTCGAACTGGTACGCACGGCGCAAGCCAGCAAGGCTCCGCTCCAGCGCCTGGCCGATCGGTACGCCGTGTGGTTCACACCGGTTACGCTCGGTGTCTGCGTGGCCGCCTATCTCCTTTCGGGCGACCCCACGCGGGTGCTGGCCGTCCTCGTCGTCGCCACACCCTGCCCCCTCATTCTGGCGGCGCCGGTCGCCATCGTGGGGGGGATCAACCGGGCGGCGCGCCACGGCATCATCTTCCGCCACGGAACCGCCCTCGAGCAGTTGGGGCACGTCGCTATCGCCATCTTCGACAAGACCGGAACCCTCACCATAGGGCGGCCCGAAGTCGCACACGTGCGCGCGGTCGCGCCGCTCACGGAGGAGGATGTACTCCGGCTCGCCGGCGCGGTCGAGCACGGATCGGGGCACTTGCTGGCTCGGACGCTGGTCCAGGAAGCGGAGTCTCGGGCAATTCCATTGCCGGCCGCCTCGCAAATCATTGAATCGCCGGGGCAGGGGGTCCGGGGTGAAGTGGACGGACAGGGGATCACGGTTGGCGGTTGGTCGTTCGTGGTAAGCCGCCACCCGGCGGCCGAGCCTGCATTCAGGGCGCTGCTCAATCCGACTGCCGGCGCCGGGCTCCGGGCCTATGTGGCCGTGGACGGCCGCGGGGCCGGGCTGATCGAGTACGCCGACCGTCTCAGGCCGGAATTAGCCGGCTTTGTGTCGCGGCTCAGGCGGCTCGGGATCCGGCGCACCCTTCTGCTCTCGGGCGACGATCAGGTCAACGCTACGGCGGTCGCCACAGCGGTGGGAATCGACGAGGCGCATGGGGACCTGCTGCCCGAGGCCAAGGTGGCTTACGTGCAGCGCTTGATGAAGGAGGGAGAGCGGGTGGTGATGGTGGGTGACGGCACCAACGACGCCCCCGCGCTCAGCAGCGCAACTGTGGGAATCGCCCTCGCGTCGGGCGGTGGTGGGATCAGCGCGGAGGCAGCCGATGCCGTCATTCTGGCCGACGACCCGACCCGGATCGCGGAGGCGATCGAGATCAGCCGCCGGACCCTGCGACTTGCTCGACAGAGCATCTGGGTCGGATTGGGCCTGAGCGGTACCGCCATGATCTTCGCGAGCCTTGGGTACATCCCACCGATCGCCGGGGCCCTGCTCCAGGAGGGGATCGATGTGGCGGTCATCCTGAATGCCCTGCGAGCAGCCTTCCCCCCGGTGTCTCCTCCATGAAACAATCTTCATAATCGATCCAACCCCGCTTCACACATCCGACCCTAGACTGGCATCGTCACGCACGCTCATACCATTTCACCGGAGAGACCACCGTGTCCGATGCCCTGCACCCAGCTGAGGCCAGCACCCGCCGCGTATTTCTCCGCAAAGGGGCGGTAGCCGCCGTGGCGCTCCCCGGCGTGATGTCGGTCTTGAGTGCCTGTGAGGAAAGCAGCGCCATTCCCGCCTCCGCCGCCTCGGCACCACCGCCACTCACGGCGCGGCAACGGGCGGACGCCATGGATGCCATGCACGAGCAGGGCGTCAAGGCATTTCCGGCCAAGACCGAAGGGGCAGGGAACCAGTTGATGCAGCCCCGGATGGAAAAGGGCGTAAAGGTGTACGACCTCACCGCCGAGGAAATCCAGTGGGAAGTGGAGCCCGGCCGAAAGGCCAAAGCCTGGGCCTACAATGGCCAGGTGCCGGGACCGCAGATTCGGGTGCGGGAGGGCGAGCGGGTGCGAGTGAACCTCGTCAACAGGCTGCCGGAGTCTACCTCCATCCACTTTCACGGTCTGGAGCTGCCGATCGATCAGGACGGCGTCCCCTTCATCACTCAGCCGCCCGTCAAACCGGGCGAGCGCTACACCTATGAGTTCACGGTGCCGAATGCCGGCTCCCACATGTATCACTCGCATCACAACGCGGCCATCCAGGTGGGGTTGGGGCTGCTGGGCGCCTTTGTTGTCGAGCCGAGGAAGCCGATTGCGGCCCACCGGGCTGATGTGGACTACGTGATGGTGCTCAATGACGGCTCCCATGGATACACCCTGAACGGCAAGGGGTTCCCCGCCACCGAGCCGCTGGTGTGCCGGCAGGGACAGACGGTGCGCATCCGGTTCATGAACGAAGGCATGATGATCCATCCCATGCACCTGCACGGCATGCACATGACGGTCATCGCCAAGGACGGCTGGGACCAGCCGGCCCCGTGGAAGTGTGACACGCTCAACATCGCGCCGGGCGAGCGGTGGGACGTGCTGGTCAAGGCCACCAGTCCGGGCACCTGGGCCTTCCACTGCCACATCCTGCCGCATGCCGAGTCAGAGCACGGAATGTTCGGCATGGTGACCGCACTGATCGTCCAGAAGCCGGGGGTAGCCTAGCCACGTCTCACGGTGATTTCATGATCTCCTCACGATAGGGCGGTCAATTTATGAATACCCCCGACACTTCCAGGGTGTCGACATGTCTCCTTCAAGTACTCCGTCTCCCTCTGACGTCGAGGCGTTGCTGGGCGCACTGCCTGATGCGGTGCTCACCTCAGATACTGCGGGGAACCTCGTGTTTCTCAACCGGGCCGCGGAACGGCTTACCGGCTACACCTGTCTCGCCGTCCGGGGGCGGCCCCTGGCCGAAATCCTGCCGCTGGGGAATGAGAGCGGCCGTACCGCACTCGAGAGTCCAGCCACCGCCTGTCTCCGGACCGGAGCCTCCATGGGACCGCTTCGGGCGAAGCTGGTCGACGGGCCCGGCTCGGTCCGGCGCATTCTGGAGGTATCCGCCGCCCCCATCCGGAATCCGGCGGCGGCGATCACCGGATCCATTCTGATCGCTCGCGACGTCACTCACGCGCGACAGGTCGCACGCCGGCTGACCCACCGCGCGACACACGACGCTCTTACCGGGCTCGTAAACCGCGCCGAGTTCGAGCAACGGCTCACTCAGGTATGCGCGAGAGCTCTGAAGGAGGGCACTACTCATGCGCTCGGCTTCCTGGACCTGGATGGCTTCAAGAGGATCAATGATGGGGCGGGACACCTGGTGGGTGACGAGGTGCTTCGGCAGGTCGGCGAAGTCCTTCGCAGGTCGATTCGTACCCGCGACACGGTGGCACGGCTGGGGGGCGACGAGTTCGGAATTCTCCTGGAACACTGCAATCCATCCAGCGCTCTTCGGATCGCGGAGAACATCCGGAAAGCCATCAGCGATCATCGCTTCGCCGGGCAGCCCGCCACCTGCAGAGTAGGCGCGAGCATCGGACTGGTCCCGATGCAGGGGAATAGCGGGCCCATCCTGGAAGTCCTGCGCGCCGCTGACGCAGCCTGTTATGAGGCAAAGCACCGTGGCGGGAACCGGGTGCTGGTATGGCCAGCGACAGGCCAGCCTGTGGCGCCTTTGGACCCCTCGCGGGGCCCGCACTCGACTCGGCCGCAACTGTGCGGGCCGGCCGATTCTCACCATGGGTCCATGATTCCCTCATGGGGCCTTGCTTACCCTTTACACAACGAG